>CAZNVL010000005.1:0-51802 GCA_964576565.1 uncultured Flavobacteriaceae bacterium
CATAGTTCAACAATGTAGTACAGTTTTTCCTTCCTATTTTCCTACGATTTTATTATACAAATTTTTATCTTTAGAGAAAGGTTAATCTACTTAAAGTTATTCAATATTCTTCTTTTATCTTCATTTTCTTTTTCATTTTTATGATACAATTCAATGAATGTTATTCTTTTACTATCAGGAAAATAGGCGTAAATTAATCTTAATCCTGAATTAACTCCTTTCCCTTTAAGTGCCTTACACGCCATCTTTTTCACTTTAATAATGCAGGTTTCTATACTCAAATTATCAATACGAAAACTAAATGGCGGTCGTGCATCGGGCTTAATTTCTAATACTTTTTTCAATATATCTAAATCTTCATTGAGCGTTCTATACCTCTTCAATAGGTTCTTCAAATCCTTTTTAAATTCATCTAATTCATCAAAAATCATATTTTTCCATATCAACCAATTCATAATTCCTCACAGAATAAGGCGGCTCTCTATAAAAAACAAGTTCATACTCTATTATTTTTCCCTCTTTTGTTGCAAGCCATGGCATATCTTTATGCGAATAGTCGCTGATAGCGGCAGCGGACCAATCACTCATTTGTTCTATAACTTTATCTATCACTTCTTTTTCGGTCGCTTTTAATATTCTTAAATCTGCCTTTTCTAATGGCAGATAACGGGTTTGCGGATAACCATGATATTCCGTTTTTATTCTTTTTAATTGCCCTTTATCAAGCATCTGATTTATGATAGTATCCAGATTTTTCGGCACAGGGCCATAAGGCAATTTTCGATATGTAGCACCCGTTAAATGTTCCTCATATAATTCATAATAATTAAAGTCAGAGAAATAAAGTAACTTATAAAGAACCGTTTCGCCAACATTGGGCTTACCTGCGCAACGCTCTAAAATATACAACAAAACATTTTTAAACTTATTAATCTGAAGTACGGGAACAGAAATGCGCTCATTTTGTTTTTTCTTCTGCTTGCTTTCTTTTTGCAGGTCAAGCTTTGGATTTACCACAAAATCTCTTGATATAAAGTCATCCAAAGCAAAACCTAATACCTGAGATATCGTTTGAAATTCAAGAATATCAATATGTCTATTCCCCAATTCAATTTGAGCTAATGAAGGTCTGGAAATCTTGACACGTTTAGCTAAATCCTCCTGAGATAAGCCCTTCAATTTACGCAGTTCAGCTATTCTCTGACCAATCTGTTTAGGTGATAGTACCATACTTCTGCTTTATATTTGTATTTTATCGCACAAAAATAATAAATGTTTTATTATAAAACAAATATTTGTTCTAAATAAGAACAATACTTCAACCTTCATTTCATCTCTTTTGATTACCATTAACCCATGATTAAATCCAAAAAATAATCACGACCTTTATTATTACCCCTAAAAAATCCGTGTAGATTCAAATGAAAAAATATATTTCTCCCCAACAATTCGAAACAAGCAATAGAAGAAAATAAACTGCTGATATGTAATCAAATTTTTCCTTATCTTTGTTCCATTGTTTTTTATTTTAAATAATTAAAAAATGGCAGAAAAACAGAAAACAATTCGCGAAAAAATAAGCATTTCCGGCGTGGGTTTGCACACAGGGAAGCCCGTTCAACTAACATTTTTACCTGCTCCGCCCAATCATTGGTTTAAGTTTCAAAGAGTGGATTTGCCAGATCAACCCATCATTGAGGCAGATGCAGACAATGTCATTAGTACAGAAAGAGGAACAAGTTTAGGGTTAATGGATGCTCATGGGAAACTAAAACACAATGCCATAGTGCATACTACTGAACACGTTTTAGCCGCTCTGATTGGAATGGACTTAGATAACTGTTTAATTCAGGTGGATGGTCCTGAAATGCCTATCATGGACGGTAGCGCCCTGCCCTTTGTGGAAGCATTACAGAAAGCCGGTATAGTAGAACAAGAAGAAGAAAGAGAATATTTTGAGTTAAAAGAAAATCTGACTTACGAATGCCCGGAACGAAAAATAGAAATGCTGGCCGTACCACAAGAAACATTTCGTATTACGGTCATGGTAGATTATAACAGTGAAGTATTAGGCACTCAGCATGCGAGTATGTATCACACCGGTGAATTCATTCCTGAAATAGCCCAATGCAGAACATTTGTTTTTCTGCATGAACTGGAAGCACTATTACAACATAATTTAATCAAAGGCGGCGATCTGAATAACGCCATTGTATTAGTAGATAGAGAATTGCCGAAAGAAAAAATTGATTACTTAAAAAAAGTATTTCATAAAGAAGATGTAGAAGTAAAAGGAAAAGGGGTATTAAACAATACCAAATTACATTTTTATAACGAACCTGCCCGTCATAAATTATTAGACATTGTAGGGGATTTAGCATTGGTCGGTCAACACATGAAGATTCATGTTTTAGCGGCACGTCCGGGGCATTATGGGAACACGCAGTTTGCAAAAAAAATCAAAGAAGTTATCAAAAAACAAAAGAAAGAACAGTATATACCCAAAATACATCTCCATACACCGCCCCTATTTGATGTAAGAGAAATACAAAAAATTTTGCCACACCGGCATCCGTTTTTATTGGTAGATAGAATCGTGGAACTGACCCCAGAGTATGTAGTAGGACTGCGTAATGTTACCATAAATGATTATTGGTTTCCGGGTCATTTTCCCGATGAACCTGTCATGCCGGGCGTTCTGATTATAGAAGCATTGGCACAAACAGGTGGAATTTTAGCACTCAAATCTGTACCGGATCCGGAGAATTATCAAACTTATTTCTTAAAGATTGATAGTGCCAAATTCAAACAAAAAGTGGTGCCGGGAGATGTTCTGGTGATGCGTATGGATCTGGCCGAACCCATTCGCAGAGGTATTTGTCACATGATAGGCCGTGCCTTTGTAGGCAACAAATTGGTTTGTGAAGCCGACATGACAGCGCAAATTGTAAAAGTAAGAAATATTCAAAAAACGGAGAAATCAGCAATAGTATGATATCCCCATTGGCAAGTGTAAGCCCTAAAGCTAAAATAGGACATAATGTGATCATCTCGCCCTTTGCTACTGTGGAAGATAAAGTGGAAATCGGTGATAATACATGGATAGGTCCGAATGCGGTTATTATGAATTATACTAAAATCGGGAATAATTGTAAAATTTTTCCAGGAGCCGTCATTGGTGCAGAACCGCAGGATTTGAAATTTAAAGGAGAAGAAAGCACCGTTGAAATTGGCAACAATACCACCATTCGGGAATTTGTCACCATACATCGTGGCACATTAGATAAAATGACCACCAAAATAGGCGATCATTGCCTGATAATGGCTTATGTACACGTGGCGCACGATTGTATTATTGGTAATCATGTGATTATTGCCAACAGTGTAGGACTTTCAGGACATATTACTATTGAAGATTATGCGATTATAGAGGGGATGAGCGCTGCACAGCAGTTTATTACAATAGGCAAGCATGCTTTTGTCGCCGGGGCATCGCTGATTCGTAAGAGTGTGCCGCCTTATGTTCGTTGTGCCCGGGAACCTTTACAATACATTGGCGTAAATACAGTTGGGCTTGCCAGAAGGGGATTTACGGCAGAACAAATTAAACAAATTGAAGATATTTACAGAATAATTTATGTAAAAGGCCATAACTTACAAAATGCTCTTGAACTAGTAGAAAAAGAAGTGCCTGAAACAACATTTAAAAATGAAATTCTGACTTTTATTCGTCAGCAGAAAGACGGCGTTATAAAAGGCATTTGAAATCAGGAATTTATTCAATGCAAACACCCTCCATTCACATTCAACATATTTCCAAAAAATTCCAAAGGAATCTATTGTATAAAGGTTTTAGTTTAGATGTTTTTCCTCAAGATAAAATCGCTATTACCGGTCCTAACGGCTCTGGGAAATCTACCTTGCTTAAGTTAATGATCGGGCTGATCAGTCCCACTTCCGGTAGTATTGAATACAAATATAATCAGCATCCTATAGAACGAAGTAAGTGGCATAAATATGTCAACGTTGCTGCACCTTATATGAATTTAATGGATGATTTTACAGTGTTGGAATGCGTAGAACATATCAATAGTTTTCGGCAATTTCAGTTGCCACCATCTGAAATGATAAAATTACTTGAATTAGCTCAACACCTCCACAAGCCAATTAAATATCTTTCAAGTGGCATGAAACAAAAATTAAAGTTAATGCTGGCCATCATGGATAGAGCACCCGTGTTATTGTTAGACGAGCCCTTATCTAATATGGATGAAAGAAACACGCAATGGTATTCAGAAATGATCCACCAATGGGCTATGTCCAAAACTATTATTGTATTTTCCAATCATCAGAAAAAAGAATATTCTTTCTGCGGCAAACAAATTGAATTATCCTAAATTGTTTTACGTATATACAGATGAGGAAGACGCTATTTCAGTCAAAAGATTATAATTAGGTGTTTTAAAGAAATAATCCGCATTTAGTTGAGAAGATAACTTATCTTTTTTCATTTTATCCAGTATATTTTCTGTCATTTGTAATTCTATGGCTACGCCTTTATTGACAATGCCTTCTACATAATCCGAAAACAAAGGATGCTTTAAGGCATAATTGTATTGTACATTGAAGTTCAGTGCGTCAAATAATGTGGTAGAATAAATTGAAAAATGTGCATCGCATATTTGAAATAACCATTCTGTAGAATAGTTTACTACAAAGACATTGTTATACATGTTTGAAATAAATTTTGAAATGTCCTGTGTGGCAGAAGGATGGGGCTTAATTAAAATAGCACAATTCTGTTGTTTTTTATGAGCATCGTTTACCAAATAATTAATATACTCCGCTAAATGTTGTTCCAGATTTTTTTGAGCAGTGGCAAAGAGAACTGTTTGGTATTGTTGCTTTAATTGATAAATAAAATTTTTAAATTCATTAGAAAATTCTTTTTCATAAAAAAGATAATATCCAAAAATTTTCATTTGTTGTTCATCATATTCATGTCCTTTTTGCAGGACGGATTTCCAGTATTCACCATATAACCAAATCTCATCTGCGAATAAAGATTTATTTCGCACAGGCAATATCTTTTTATCATATACATAAAACATATCTTCTTCTGCAATGAGTCCGTGTTGTAATTCAATAATTTTAATTTTTCTTTTTTTTAATGCATAAATTAACGATTCTTTTTGATAATGCGGGAAAACAAATGCTATTTTAATATTCGGAAAATGTTTCAGCACTTCTCTGTATGTTCTATATTCCCTCCAAAAAATTTCAATCACTTCTTCAAAAATTCTGATTTTATGTGGCTCTAATTTTATTTGTTTCAATATGTTGGAATAAGCGTTCTTTAAATTTTTCAATAAAATTTTATCATCTTCATTGAGTGGCAAAAGTGAATAGTAATGATAAAAATCTTCTAAATTAAAATCGTGCTGAACTTTTGAAGGAAGGGTATTTGTTTTGAAAAATAAGACGTTTTCTCTGTTTAATTTATTAAGAATGTTTTCAAAATATCTTGATTTGTATGCTTTATGAATCGTTTCAACAGAACGTTCACAATCTCCAATAAAAATTGTATTTTTTTTATTTTCTGTAAGGAATGGTTTCTTTTTTAGTTTCCAACGTTTCAAAAAAAAGATAAGATTAATTAAGAAAAATGGTAATTTCCAGAACACTCGTGCGTTGAAAGCTTCTTCTCTAAAGATAGCATATTGAAATAACTTAATGATATTAAAATCACCACAATCAAATAATTCTGGACGAGTAATCAATCTATTAAACTTTGCTTTTTTATCGGTAAATTTTTCTGTTATTTTAGTAACACTCATAACTTTAATAAATCTTTTTCCATCAATAAATCTGCAAGTGTGCTCAACTCTTTCACAGGCACACCAATTCGTTCTGCAATATCTATCAAATCATTCCTTCCATCGCTGTATTGTAAAATATACATGATTTGCATTACTTGTTCTCTGCTTAAATGATTGATGTATAAATTTCTTTTCCCTAATTGTGGCTCACCATAAGGGCTGGAATTGATATATTTTTCATTGCTTTCCAGCGTCATCATAATTTCAAAGTAAAGTTCTATACTTTCTTTTAGAGATTTAAATGAAATAAAATCTTTATTATCCAATGAGGTATGGTACTCCGGATATTCTCTGTATGGTGTGCGCATCAGAGAGCCAACAGGCAAATTAAACGCCGGTGAACAATATTGCCTTTCATCACTGCCACCGGGATAAAAATCTAAAATGCGATACAAGTTTTTAGAATGCTTTAAGGTATGAAGCGCTGCTTTATCGGCCAGTGTATTGCCATACTTTGATTGCTTGTAGTGAAATATTCCTCTATCGCCAATGCAGGTAATCACATATCCTGCTTTACAAAACTTTTTCAAATGTTCACCATGTTGATGTAGATATACTAATGCACCGATTGTTTCAGGAATAAACACAAAACGATACGTGTATTTTCTGTACTTTAATTCTGCTAATTTTTTGTATAAAAACATAGCGACTAATGGCCCGCTTAATTCATTATTGGCCATACTCGGATGGCAGATATACGTTGATATTAAAACTTCCTCTTTTCTTTCTCCTTCTAAAATAAAATCTCCGTAAGTAAGCGAACCTTCTGTTAAGCTGGAATCAATAACTACTTCATATTCGCCTTGTTTAGGTAATTGCTGGTACTCGTCGTAAGTCATGCAAAATCCCCAGTTTTCTTTGTAATACGAAGTAACATAAGGTATAGCGGATGGCTTGTGTGATAATGTGTGTAAATGTTGGTTTAATTCTTCAAACCTAATTTTTTTATGCACTGGAATAGAATAATTAACAACATGTAGATTGTGTCGTTTAAAATCACAGATTTTTTTTCCATCCGGTGTTTTAATATACGCATCCCGAATGTTCCATTCTTTAGGAACCTGCCAATCAAAAACCTCTGTACCGCTTGGCACTTCGTGGATTTTTAAGGGAATAATTTCTGAAATAATCTTTAAACTTTCTCTAACACCATTACCAGTAATGCTTCTGCATATCGGAAATAATCTATCAAAATAGTATTCTAATTCTTGCTCTATCATACATAAATTTATTTTAATGAAAATGCAAAAAAATCTCCCGGGCTATTTTCTCTGCTTCTTCAAATTCATTTAAATGGATATGTACTTTTACTCTGCTTTCTGTTGCACAATGAATAAGTGTTTCTGTCGCAATGTTTCCGGTCAGTTGATCTTTTGCCATTGGACATCCTCCATAACCTAAAATGGCAGAATCAAAATTTAAACACTCCGAATCAAAAGCACTTTCAATTTTTTCTTTTGCTGTATCGGGCGTAGAATGCAAATGTGCAATGAAATTTATCTGCGGTAATGCTTTTTTCAAATGTAAAAACAAATCCCGAATGTTTTCTGTCGTAGAGCAACCAATGGTATCTGCTAATGCAATGTCCTCTATTCCCATTTGAACTAATCTATCTGCCATTCGAAATACTTTTTCTGCATTCCATTCTTCACCATAAGGATTTCCAAATGCCATTGATAAATACACTCTCAGTTTTTTATTTTTCTTCAAACACAAATTATTGATTTCTTCTACTCTTTTGAACGCATCTTCAATACTCGCATTTGTGTTCCGCTTTTGAAATTCTTCTGAAACAGACAATGGAAAACCTAAATATGTAACCTGCTCAAACTGACAAGCATCTTCTGCACCTCTGTAATTGGCAATGATGGCCAATAATTTTGTTTTTGTATTCGACAAATCCAATCGTTTAGTAATCTCTCCAGTATCCTGCATTTGCGGAATGGCTTTGGGCGACACAAAGCTTCCATAATCCAACACATCAAATCCTACTTTTAAGAGTTGCTGAATGTATTTCAACTTTAAATCTGTGGGAATAAATGTTTTGATGCCTTGCATGGCATCTCTTGGGCATTCTGTAATAAATAATGTTTTCATACATCAATATATTTTCGAATTTCTGTAATTAATGCCGGACCTTTATAAATAAATCCAGTGTATATCTGAATAGCATTCGCCCCTGCATTTAGCATAGATTGTGCCTTTTCAGCGGAATCAATTCCTCCTACACCTATTAAAATTTTTTCAGAAGGTAAGATTGCTTTCAGTTTTTTGATGATCTGCAAACTCTTTTCAAATAATGGTTTTCCACTCAATCCGCCTTCTCCATACTTGCTTACATTTGTTTCGTATTTCAAATTATCTCTTGTGATTGTTGTATTCGTTGCAATAATGCCCTCAATATCTGATTTTACAACAACTTCCACAATATCTTTTAATTGTTCATCAGATAAATCCGGTGCAATTTTCAATAAAATAATTTTCCGTTTATCTGATATTTTTTTTTCCTCTTCTCTTAATGTTCTCAAAATATGCGTCAGTGGTTCTTTATCCTGCAATGCTCTTAGATTCGGTGTGTTGGGCGAACTCACATTCACTACAAAATAATCTGCCACCGAATACAATTCCCGAAAACATATTAAATAATCTTCAATTGCTTTTTCATTTGGTGTATCTTTATTTTTTCCGATGTTTACACCTATAACAATATCTTTAGGTTTATTCATTAACCTCTCTTTTATCTTTTTTACACCATCATTGTTAAAGCCCATTCTGTTAATAATTGCTTCGTCTTTAATCAATCGAAATAATCTTGGTTTAGGATTTCCAGATTGTGGGCGAGGTGTAACCGTCCCTATTTCTACAAATTGAAAGCCAAGATCTGCAAGTGCCTGATAATGTTGAGCATTTTTATCCAAACCTGCCGCCAAGCCAATTTTTAAATTTTGAAACAAATTGTTTTTATCAATAATATCCTTTGAATACTCCGGAATACCAAACAAAAATTTAAATATTTTTTTAGGCAAAATTTTATGAAGAAAACTCAAAAGCAATAAGCCAATGTGATGCGCTGTTTCTGCATCTAATAAAAATAAAAATTTTTTTATGAATGAATACATTGATTGCTGGTGATTTTGTTGCCTCTTAAAAATTCTTCAATTTCCATTACTTTTTTCCCTTCTGGTTGTATTGATTTAATATCAATACTTCCGTCCAGAGTAGCAATTCGCAAATAGTTTTTATTGTTTGTAAGAATTTCTCCGGCAGAATGAGGTTGTTTTTCATTAAAAATTTCAGCCCATAAAATTTTACAATATGTTTTTTTACCATTGATATCCAAATAAGTAAAAGCCGCAGGATATGGCGATAAACCTCTTATGAAATCATATATTTTTTTTTGTGCGTGATTCCAATTAATCTGACAAAACTCTTTGGTAATTTTAGGTGCATACGTGGCTTGTGATGCGTCTTGTTCTCTTAATTGCAATTTATTTTGTTCAAGTAACTCAAGTGTTTTAAGCATTAAATCTGCTCCTACAAGCATCATTTTATCGTGCAAACTTCCGGCTGTATCTTTTTCATCAATTTTAATTTTTTCCTGTAGAGCAATACTTCCAGTATCAATTTGCTCTTGAATTTTGAAAGTGGTTAAACCGGTCTCTCTTTCTCCGTTGATGATAGCAAAATTAATCGGTGCAGCTCCTCTGTACTTGGGCAACAAAGAAGCGTGCAGATTAAACGTTCCCAACGGCGGCATACTCCATACTTCTTTCGGTAACATCCGAAAGGCCACTACCACAAAAACATCGGCATTCAAAGCTTTGAGTGCATTCAAAAAACTTGTATCTTTTAATTTTTCAGCTTGCAAAACAGGTAATTGATATTCCAAGGCACATTTTTTTACAGCACTGGACTGTAGCTTCAAACCCCTTCCGGCTGGCTTATCCGGCGTTGTAACCACTGCTACTACCTGATGGTGTTGAATTAATTTTTCTAATGTAGGAACTGCAAATTCTGGCGTTCCCATAAATACAAGCCGCAAAGCCATATTACAACTTTCTCAATAAATTTTTAATGCTCGTTTTTTCTTCAATATAAGAATATACTTTACTCATCGGTATTCGTTCTTGTTGCATCGTATCACGATCACGAATCGTTACCGTTTCATTTTGCAATGTTTCATTATCAATCGTAATGCAATAAGGTGTTCCAATCGCATCCTGCCTTCTATAACGACGACCAATTGTATCTTTGTCTTCGTAAATAATTTTTCCAAGATATTTTAATTCTTCCCAGAGTTTTTGGGCAATTTCTGGCATTCCATCTTTTTTCACCAATGGCAAAACAGCCGCTTTCACCGGCGCCAGTGCAGCAGGAATAGATAAAACAGTTCTTGTTTCATTCTCCACCAATTCTTCTTTGTAACCCGCTGAGAGAATAGCCAAAAACAATCTGTCCAAACCAACGGATGTTTCTACTACATAAGGCACATAACTTCTGTTTTCTTCTACATCAAAATACTGTAATTTTTTTCCACTGTATTTTTCGTGATTAGACAAATCAAAATCTGTTCGGGAATGAATACCTTCTAATTCTTTGAATCCAAAAGGAAATTTAAATTCTATATCACAAGCTGCATTCGCATAGTGTGCTAATTTAACATGATCTTTGAAACGGTAATATTCATCAGCAAAGCCAAGTGCTTTGTGCCATTTCAAACGTGCTTCTTTCCAGTATTCGTACCATTCCATTTCTGTTCCCGGTTTTACAAAATACTGCATTTCCATTTGTTCAAATTCCCGCATTCTGAAAATAAATTGTCTTGCTACGATTTCATTACGAAATGCTTTGCCGGTTTGGGCAATACCAAAAGGAATTTTCATTCGTGCGGTTTTCTGAACATTCAGAAAGTTGACAAAAATACCCTGTGCTGTTTCCGGACGCAAATAAATCGTATTGGCTTCCTCCGCCACTGATCCCAATTGAGTTGCAAACATTAAATTAAACTGACGCACCTCTGTCCAATTTCTTGTACCACTGATAGGACAAACGATTTCACAATCTAAAATAATTTGTTTAATTTCCTGTAAGTCATTTTTTTCAAGTGCGTTTTTAAAACGTTCTTCAATTTGTTGTATTTTTTCCTGAATTTCTTTTACTCTTGGATTAGTTGAGCGAAATAAATTCTCATCAAAATTGTCAAAACGTTTTTTGGCTTTTTCTACTTCTTTATTGATTTTATCCTGCAACTTAGCAATATATTCTTCAATCAAAACATCTGCTCTGTATCGCTTTTTACTATCTTTATTATCAATCAACGGATCATTAAACGCATCTACGTGTCCGCTGGCTTTCCAGGTTGTAGGATGCATAAATATGGCTGCATCAATACCCACGATATTTTGGTGCAAATATGTCATGGCTTGCCACCAATACGCACGAATGTTATTTTTTAATTCTGCACCATACGCCCCATAATCATACACAGCGCTTAAACCATCGTAAATTTCACTACTTGGATAGATAAACCCATATTCTTTAGAATGTGAAATAATTTTTTTGAACAATTCTTCTGTTTGCAAAGCGATGTTCTGCGACATATTTTTGTTTTAAAACTTGTGCGAAAGTAAGAAAAGTAATTGGTATGTTCTTACTTTAAGAATAAAATTTTAATACGATTAGTTTCATACCTTTGCAAGCAAAAAGAAATGAGTAATATCTATGAATTTAATGGATTTAAACCTTACATTCATCCTTCTGCATTCATTCATCCAATGGCTTGTATCATCGGCAATGTCAGTATCGGAAAGGATGTATTTGTAGGTGCCGGCGCCGTGATTCGTGGCGATTGGGGAGAAATTATAATTGAAGACGGGTGTAATGTTCAGGAAAATTGTATCATTCACATGTTTCCCGGAACTACTGTTTTGCTTAAAGAATCTGCACATATTGGACACGGTGCTATCATTCACGGTGCAACGATTGGAAAAAATTGTTTGATTGGAATGAACAGCGTTGTGATGGACAATGTTGAAATTGGCGATGAATGCATCATTGGCGCTTTGACATTTGTTCCACAGGAAATGAAAATTCCTAACAGAAAAGTAGTCGTTGGGAATCCTGCCAAAATTGTAAAAGATGTATCCGACGAAATGATTCAATGGAAAACAGAAGGAACAAAATTGTACCAACAACTCCCCAAAGATTGCTATAATACACTCAAAACCTGCGAACCTTTGAGAGAAAAACCATTATTTAAAAAAATACAAGATAAAAACTATATTACATTCAAAGAACTCAAAAACACACAAAAATAATTCTATGAAAAAATTAGTATTCATTTCTCTTAATCTCTTTTTTACATTCAATATATGGGCAGATGAAGGAATGTGGCTGCCCAATCTTTTACAAGCAACCGGCATTTATTCAAAAATGAAAGAAGCCGGCTGTAAATTGACTCCTGAACAAATTTATAGTGTCAATAAATCTTCACTAAAAGATGCTATTGTGTTGTTTGGCGGCGGATGCACCGGAGAAATTATTTCAGATAAAGGATTATTTATTACCAATCATCATTGCGGCTATTCCAGTGTTGTCAATTTAAGCACTGTCGAAAAAAATTATCTCAAACACGGCTATTGGGCAAAAAATCATCAAGAAGAATTGTATTGCCCTAATCTGACTATTTCCATTGTCGTGCGAATTGAAGATGTTACAAAAGAAGTATTCAATAACACAAATGGCATTACCGATAAAAAACAAAAAGATGCGATCATTCAAAAAAACATTCAAAATATCGTCCATAAAGCCATTGAAGGCACACACTACAATGCGGTAGTGAAACCTTTTAATTATGAACTGCAATATTTTTTGATTGTGTACGAAACCTTCAAAGACATTCGCTTAGTAGCCGCTCCTCCAGAACACATCGGAAAATTTGGTGGTGAAGACGACAATTGGATGTGGCCACGACACAATGCTGATTTTACAATGTTTCGTATTTATGCTTCAAAAGATAATAAACCTGCTGAATATTCGCCTGACAATGTGCCGTATCGTCCTAAATACGTCATTCCCATTAGTTTAAAGGGATACAAAGAAGGGGATTTTACAATGGTATACGGCTTTCCGGGCCGTACACAAGAATATCTGAGCTCTTATGCTGTAGATATTATCGTAAATGATATTGATCCACGAAGAGTCCGATTAAGAGAAAAGAAATTAAACATTTTAGAAAACTACATGAAACAAAATGAATCGCTCAATCTGAAATACGCCAATACTTACGCATCGGTAGCGAATTATTACAAAAAATGGAAAGGTGAAATGTTAGGATTAAAAAAAACTAATGCCATTGAAAAAAAGAGAACTTTTGAAAATCAATTGTATCAAAAATTACAAAACAGAGTTTCTGCATTGGATAGTTTTAATACAATAAAAAACAGTTTTGAACAACTCTACCCGCAATACCGCTACTATCAAATGCTGGCGGATTATTATCAGGAATGCTTTATGGCAATTGATGCTATTCGTTACATTGGAAATTATGTAGATTTTTTCACTGAATATAACAGAATGAAAATGGGATTAAACAACGAACTTGAAAAAATCAAACAGCAGTTATTAAAGAGCATTCCTATATCGTTTCACCTTCCTGCTGATAAAGAAATTTTTATCGCCTTATTAAACGATTATTTTGAAAATATCTCATCCTCCGAGAGAATTCCGTTTTTAGATTCTTTGTACCATCAATTTAATAAAGACATTCAGAAAATGGCCGACTATTTGTATTCAAAATCTTTATTCTTAAACAATGAAAAATTAAAGGAACTATTGAATACGCCTGATGACACAAAAATTAGGGATTTTGAAAACGATTTATTTTACAGAATGGTGCAAAGCATCAAACTACAGTTCTATTCTAATGTCTTACCCAATCTAAAAGAACTTGATTCAAAAATTACGAATACTCAAAAAATGTATTTAAAATTATTAATGGATTATCAAAAAGATAAAATGTTTTATCCCGATGCAAATTCTACTTTGCGCATTGCTTTTGGCAAAGTAAAAAAATATGAACCACGAGACGGTGTGCGTTACAATTATTTCACAACTTACAAAGGTATTCTGGAAAAAGAAAATCCTCATCATCCCGATTATTATCTCAATGATAGTTTGAAAACTTTATTCTTAAAAAAAGATTTTGGTCGTTACGCTGATAAAGATGGTGAACTACATACTGCTTTCATTGCATCTAATCATACTACCGGCGGCAATAGCGGAAGCCCTGTATTCAACGCCAATGGCGAACTTATTGGCACCAACTTTGATAGATGTTGGGAAGGCACCATGAGCGACATAATGTATAACCCGGAAATTTGCAGAAACATCGTTTTAGATATTCGCTACACTTTATTTTTAATAGACAAATACGCTCATTGTAATTGGCTTATCAAAGAAATGAAAATTGTGCAATGATTACTTGCGTGCCCAATAAATCGTAGCAATACCCAATGTCAAAGGATAATATTCACAACTCTTAAATCCCTTTGAAATGATAGTATCACAAAAATTTTGATATTGCGGAAAGGATGCCACACTATTAGGTAAGTAATTATAAGCTTTTTTATCTCCTGTTAAAATCCACGCTATAATTGGCAATATATACTTGAAATAAAAATTATACAATCCTCTTACCAATTTATTTTGTGGCAAAGTAAATTCAAGAATCAACAACACCCCATTTTCTTTCAACACCCGATACATTTCTTCTAATCCTTTTTGATAATTTTCAAAATTACGAATACCAAATGCAATCGTTACAGCATCAAAAGTATTGTCTGCAAAAGATAAATTCTCTCCATCTTCTTGTTTCACCTCTATAACACTGATTAATTTCTTAGTAGTTATTTTTTTTTGTGCAATGCTCAACATCCTTTCTGCATAATCTGCTGCAATAATTTTTTCGGGTTGCAATTGCGTTAAAGCAATCGCCAGATCGCCTGTTCCAGTGGCTAAATCTAAAATATATTTAGGTTGAAAGGGCTTTAATTTTTCAATACATTTTTTTCTCCAATAATAATGAACACCAAAAGATAAAACTGAATTGGCGAAATCGTATTTATGAGAAATGTTATTAAACATTTCTCTCACCTGATTTTTTTTGGACTTTTCTTTGCTATACGGCTTTACTTCCTGTATGTTCATTTTACAAACTCTAATTCTAATGCTTCTTCCAACAATCTATTTTTATTTATCGGCACTACTCCGACTTCTTCGCAAACTAATCCACCTGCCAGATTGGACAAAGCCGCTGTTAAGAAAGGATCACATTGCATTGCTTCGCAAAGTGCGGCCACACTAATAACGGTATCTCCCGCACCACTCACATCCGCAATTTTCCGAACATGAGCAGGTATATGAATTTTTGAAGTTCTGGTATTCATTATCACTCCTTTATCTGCTAATGTTACTAACACTGCATTTAATTTTTGTTTTACTCTGAAACTACTCACAATCTTTTGCAAGTCATTAATTGATAATTCATCAGCATCTAATTTTAATCCTTCTTTGAGTTCCTTCAAATTAGGTTTAAATAGGGTGACATTTTTATAGGCATGAAAATTTTTCTTTTTAGGATCCACGCAAATAGGGATATTCTTTTGCTTTGCCAATTCCACAACTTTTTGAATCAATTTAGATGTAATAAGTCCTTTGTTGTAATCTTCAAAAATGATCACATCAATTTTATCGTGGTGAATGATGTAATTGATAAGCGTTAATAAATTTTGTGTTTCGCTTGTATTAATGTCTTCTTCTGATTCTTCATCTATTCGTATTAAATGATGTTTATTTCCAATCACTCTTGTTTTAATAGTAGTCGGGCGATTTCGGGATTTCAAAATACCTTTAGGACTCAATTTTTGTTTTTTCAATAGTTCTAAAAAAGCATTGCCTTCCATATCTGCACCAATCACCGAACATAAAATTGGATTGGCACCCATTGCCTGCACATTCAAAGCCACATTGGCCGCTCCACCTAATCGCATTTCTTTCTTCTCCACAGACACAATGGGCACTGGCGCCTCCGGTGATAATCTATTCACCTTTCCCCACACATAATTATCAATCATCACATCACCAATTATCAATACATTCAAATTATTAAACGAGCGAAATAATTCCCTGAGATGTTCTTTCTTGATGCTGAACTTTTTCATTTTAATTTTATTGTAATTTTTGAATCGCTGATTTAATCTGACTTAATGCTTTTTCAAGTGCCGTTTCGGATGCGGCATAAGATATGCGTACATAATTATCATCTCCGAATGCTGCCCCCGGCACCAAAGATACTCTCGCTTCTTCTAACAAATAAAAACACAAGTCCGTCCCATTCTTTATTTCTTTCTCTCCATAACGTTTTCCAAATAATTTGGAAACATCCACAAATACATAAAATGCTCCCTCTGGGATATTAAATTGAATGCCTTGTATTTCTTTTAATTTGCCAATTACTAAATCTCTCCTCTTCTGAAATGCTTCCACCATCGGGCTCACATAAGTTTTCACATCTATTTCCATGGCTTTGTGCATCGCCTTTTGAGTAATGCTACAAGTTGCTGAAGTAAATTGTCCCTGCATTTTATCACAGGCCTGTGCCAACCATTTTGGACCTGCTAAAATTCCACCTCTCCATCCCGTCATGGCAAAACCCTTCGAAACCCCATTAATTACAGCCACTCTGTCCTTCATACTTTCAAATTGAGCAATACTATAATGTTTCCCAGCATAATTGATGTGCTCGTAAATTTCATCACTGATAACAAAAATTTCAGGATACTTCTCTAAAACTTTGACCCACGCTGCTAACTCTTCTTTGGAATACACGCTACCAGTAGGATTACAGGGCGAACTAAAAATGATTAACTTCGTTTTAGGGGTAATATGTTTTTCTAAAATATCTGCAGTTACCTTAAAGTTTGTTTCAATCCCTGTTTTAATAATAACGGGCTTTGCGTCAATAAGTTTCAAAAATTCTACATAAGTTACCCAGTATGGTGATGGCACAATGGCTTCATCACCCGGATTGAGCAAACATAAATAAGCATTGGCAATGCTTTGTTTGGCACCTGTAGATACAACTATTTGCTCCGGTGTAAACTCTAAATTATTATCTCTTTTAAATTTTTGACAAATGGCTTGTCGTAGTTCTAAATAACCAGAAACCGCGGTATAATGTGTAAAATTATTCTGAATAGCTTCAATAGCGGCTTGTTTGATGGGCTCTGGCGTATCAAAATCCGGCTCTCCTAAACTTAAATTAATCACTTCAATTCCCTGTTGAGACAACTCTCTGCTTCTTCTGGACATTCCGATAGTCAAAGGTTCTTCAATGCTTTGGACACGTTGAGATGGTTCCATTTTTTTGGTGGTAAATTAAACGAAAATTTTTTAGTTGATTATTTGAAAAAATATGCTCTTTCAACTCTAAAACATTTACAGATATTTATTCATATTTAGAATAAATTCATAAGCTGGAATAACTTTAAATTTATCTGGAATAGAATGATTGACCATTTCCTGCTCTAATGTCAAAACAAATCCTTTTTTAGATTTAAAGTGTTTCATTGCTTCCTGTAAACCTTCTAATTCTCTTTTTATAGTATCTGCTTCAGTAAAATCATAACACACTTGTACCGGTATTTTATGATTAATCACAAAATCACATTCTTTTCTGGAATGGTAATACTGAATGTCGTTTTGCTCCTCCATCTGACGATATAATTCCATAAAGACGATGTTTTCTAATAGTTTGTTTTTTATATTCAAATCGGACGATAGAGCCGTCATAAGACCATTATCAATAGCATAGTACTTTTTGCTCACTTCTCTTTTTTGAATAGAATAATTTTGATTGAAAATAAACTTTGTCAGATAAGCTGAATATACATTATCGGCATACTCGTACAAATCATTACGGCTGATTTTATATCCTTGTGATTTCAAATCATTATGAATTTTACTGACAGAAAGTGGCTTGGTAATGGTTTCAAACATTCGTTTAATAAAAAATTTAAGCAGCGCAAGATTGTTTATTTTATATCGTTCAGCCACATCCCGCAAGATCATCACATTAAAATATTCCTGTAAGGTTTTAATTTTAAGTTTATCCGGAAAAAAAATTATCTCGGGGAAACCACCATACGTAAGATATTCCACAAATTGTTGCTTTATCAAAGCATGTTTTTGTAATTTATAAAAATCCTGCTCCGGATGAACCCGTATTTTTTTAAATTTGAGATACTCTTTAAAGTTTAAGGATAATACTTCATACGTCAGACAGCGTCCTCTTAAAGCGGTTGCAATTTCAACACTTAAAAATTTGGCATTAGATCCTGTCAGAAAAATATGGCGGGATATACTATCATACATCCGACGTATAAATTTTTCCCAACCGGGCACATTTTGAATTTCATCAAAGAAAAAATACACCTCGTCAAGATTCATACTTGGATAAAGTTCTACATACGCCTGAATAATCCAATCCAACTTAGTTACATCCATTTCTAAACGTTCATCTTCAAAGTTGATATAAACAATTTGTTGTGGACGCACTTTATCTTTATTCAGTAATTGACGCATTAATTGAAACATTACTGTTGATTTTCCGCTTCTTCGTGGTCCTATAATAGTTATGATTTTTTTAGTATGCAGAGGTATCTCTATCTCTCTTTCTATAAAATCCCGTTTTCTATGTTCGTCCAATTGAAGTATTAAGGACTTTAAAAGGTCTTTCATTGTTATTTTTTATGCACAAAAGTAATCATTTTTTCACTAAATTAAAAAATAAATTGAATTTTTTGTGTTTTATTTAAATCTATTTATTTACAAAGTTGCTTTAAATTAGTGCAACTTTTACAAAAATAAGATTTAAAATAAGTGAAAATATTGTATTTGGTTTTAAGTTTTTTTTTATGCTATTTTGTGGCAAAACGAATTATTATGAATACTCCTACGCAAAGTGGTCACCCAAAAGGTTTGTACTTATTGTTTTTTACAGAAATGTGGGAACGTTTTAGTTATTATGGAATGCGGGCTATTCTGATGCTTTATATGACCAAAGCCCTTTTGTACGACAAAGATTTTGCTTCCGGAATATATGGTAATTACACCGGATTAGTTTACCTAACACCATTGATTGGTGGCTATATTTCTGATAGATACTGGGGAAACAGACGCTCTATTATTGTAGGTGGTGTAGTAATGGCCATCGGTCAGTTCTTTTTATTTTTAAGTGCTTCCTTACGAGAAACAAATTGGACAACAGCTGGTATCTTTTTCTTTTTAGGACTTTTTGCATTAGTGGTTGGAAATGGTTTTTTCAAGCCCAATATTTCTACAATGGTCAATAGTTTGTATCCCCCCAATGATAAACGGATTGATGCGGCTTTTTCTATTTTTTATATGGGAATAAATTTAGGTGCTTTCTTTTCTCCACTTATATGTGGCACATTAGCAGAAAAATTTGACTATAAATGGGGCTTTCTCGCCGCCTGTGCAGGTATGTTGATAGGGCTATTACTTTTTGTTTTATTAAAAGATAAGTACGTAGTAACTTCGAGCGGCGCACCTATTGGCGGCAAGCCCACTAAAAAAATTGATGAATTAGTAGAAAATAATCCTAAAGCCAAACAAGAGTTTGACATTCGCAGAGTGGCTACCTGGTTAGTAGTTTATGTTGCTTTACTGTTCTTATTTTATTTTGTAGTTCCTTTTACCAAGCACAACTTTGTTAGTACCATTATTTTTGGAACATCTATTCCTGCGGCAGGATTTATCATTACAGATCCAACACTTACTCGTGCAGAAAGAACCCGTATTACGGTTATTTACATCATCGCTTTTTTTGTGATATTTTTCTGGGCTGCGTTTGAGCAAGCGGGTGCTTCATTGACTTTATTTGCAGACAGACAAACTGATAGAGTTATTTTCGGTTGGGAAATGCCGGCTAGTTATTTTCAATCTATTAATCCGCTTGCTATCATCATTTTTGCACCTTTATTTGCTGTGTTGTGGACTAAATTAGGTCAACGAAACATGGAGCCCCCTTCTCCACTTAAACAATCTATTGGTTTATTTTTATTAAGTATGGGTTATTTAGTGATTGCTTTGGGTGTAAAAGGCGTAACGGCTGAACAAAAAGTAAGTATGTTCTGGTTATTTTCTATGTACATCCTTCATACTCTTGGAGAATTATGTTTATCTCCAATTGGCTTATCTATGGTAGCCAAATTATCTCCTGCACGATTAGCATCACTCCTGATGGGCGTGTGGTTTTTAAGTACGGCTATGGCTAATGATTTTGCGGGGATGCTGAGTAAGTTATATCCTATTCAAAATCCCGAAACTGGAGTAGTGGAAGCCACTCATTTTTTAGGATTTGAGATATCTAATGCGTATGAATTTTTTATGGTATTTGTGATAATGTCTGGTTTAGCTTCTGTTATTTTATTCTTTTTGAATAAAAAATTAGTACGGATGATGGAAGCAAAGGATGAATAATTTCACTAAACCATTTGCTTTTGAAATTCCACCAATTTGCTTTTGCTACACAATTTTTCTTTTCATTGATTCGTTTTATTGAAAAATAATTTTATTAAATTTAGGGGCTATGAAATTTCTTATCATTTTTTTGGTAATAGTTGGAAGTATTACATGTGTTTTTGCACAAAAATATTCCAATGAGTTTTTAAATATTGGTGTTGGTGCAAGAGCATTAGGCATGGCGAATAGTATCATTGCCAGTAATAGCGATGTAACTGCAGGATACTGGAATCCTTCTGCACTTTTGTTGCAAAAAAATAAAATGGAACTTGGATTGATGCATGCTGAATATTTTGCAGGAATTGCAAAGTATGACTACATCGGTGCTTCAAAAATTATTGATTCTAATAGTGTGGGAGCAATAAGTATTTTGAGATTTGGAATAGATAATATCCCGAATACATTGGATTTAGTGGATGCTAATGGAAATGTAGATTATTCCCGGATAACATCGTTTAGTGCTACTGATTTGGCTGTATTACTTTCTTATGCAAGAAAAATTCCCGCTCTTAAAGACGTATTGATAGGTGGTAACTTTAAAGTTATCCATCGTAAAATTGGATCATTTGCCAATGCGTGGGGCTTTGGATTAGATGCTTCTGCTACTTATCATTATAAAAATTGGCGATTTGCCGCTGTAGCTAAGGATATTACCGGAACATTCAATGCGTGGAGTTTTTCATTCACGGAAGATGAAAAATCTGTATTACTTGCTACTGGCAATACTATTCCTTCTAATTCATTAGAAATTACCAAGCCCTCTTTAATTATTGGAGCTGCACGAACTATCTATTTTAGAAAAGATTTTTCATTTTTGGCAGAAGTAAATTTTTACAACACATTTGATGGAAAAAGAAACACAGTCATAAAAACCAATTTATGGAGTTTAGAGCCCAGAATGGGAATTGAATTAGGATACAAAAATTTAATCTTTGTGAGAGCAGGAATAGGAAACATTCAAAAACAACTGAATGCAGAAGGAAATGCTTATATTACTACCTTTCAACCTAATATCGGTGCAGGCATTCATTACAAAATTTTTACTATTGACTATGCTCTTTCAGATGTAGGAGATAAAAGTATTGCCCCCTATTCCAACATTTTCTCACTGAAAATTGATATTAATCCTAAAAAATGAAAAGGTATTTAGTATATCTGTTTTTTATTAATGTATTTATCATTAAAAGTTTTTTAGATAGTTGGGCTTATGGTCAATCGTATGGAAATGAATGGATTAACTTCAGTCAAGTATATTTTAAATTTCCTATTTATCAACAAAGCATTTACAGAATCGATTCTACAACGCTTGCCAGTGCTGGTTTCCCTTTACAATCTATTGATCCCAGAAACATTCAGGTTTTCTTATATGGACAGGAGCAATATATTTATATCAAAGGGGAACAAGATGGCGTTTTCAATTCAACTGATTTTATAGAATTTTATGCTGAACCTAAACCTTTTATTTTAGATAGTTTGTTATATACCAATATCACTGCTCTACCTAACCCATACATTGGTGTTTGTTCGGGTGGAAATGGAAAAAAAGATACTATTTATGCATTTATAACTTTTAATTCATCTATCACTAATAAACGTATCACTATTGAAACGGATACTTCTTTTAGTTCACACAATAATCCTGAAACTTTTGTTTACACTGAAAAAATCTACTCCCCAAAAAACAATTACAATTATCTTCCACAATATACATCCGAAGGATTAAGTGATGCGCGTTACACCAAAGGCGAAGGGTGGGGGTATTATTATCAACGGGGTAATTTTGCTACTTTTTCTTCATCTTCGTTTGCTAATCTGTACACAACTCTTAATCTACCCGTGCATTTGAAATGGTCTATCTCTGGATTAGGCGTTGATTATATGATGACACAAGATCATCATGTGAAGGTAAGATGGTTTGATGGGGCAAGTACAAACATTACCGTATGGGATACCACTTTTAGAGGTTGGGAACACTTTGTCAGAACTTCTACTATATCTGCTAACGTATTAAATACAAATGTAAAACCCTACATTGATCTCGTGGCTGATGCTAACACTTCTACGAACCCGAATATCGCAATGATTACGCACTATATGTATGTAAAATATCCTATGAATAACAATTTTATGGGACAAAACAAAAGCATCATTTATGTCAATGATAATACTTTAATGTCCCATTCTTTCGTATACTTAAATAATGTAAATGGCGGCAGCACTAATGAAATTATTTTTTATGACTTAACCAATCATAAAAGAATAGAAAATCAATTTATATCCGGAATATTAAAAGTGCTCATACCTAATAGTGGCGGAGAAAAGAAATGTTATCTCAGTGCGGCGTCAGAAATAATCAATGTGAGCAACATTCATAAAGTCAATAATCAAACAGGTTACTTTACGAACTTTTCTGTTCCAAAAGATTCGGCATTTATCATCATTACTCATACTTCATTGTTATCTTCTGCTAATCAATATAAGTTGTACAGAGAAAGTGCTGCTGGTGGGAGTTACAATGTTATTCTTGCTGATGTAGAAGAACTTTACGAGCAATTTGGATACGGCACTCCCAAACATCCGCAAGCGATAAGAAACTTCTGCAAATTCTTAATAGACAATATGCCCAGTTCACCACGCTATTTATTACTGATTGGCAAAGGGATTACTTATGAGTACTTAAATCAAAATTATAACCTTGACCAAAACCTTGTGCCTACAATGGGATGGCCGGCTTGTGATTTATTGCTCACAGCCAAATTACATTCCTCTAATGACTTAAAGCCCGAAATTCCAACGGGGAGAATAGCTGCCTTAAACAACAATCAGGTATTAAACTATCTAAATAAATTACAACAAGCCGAAAACCCTGATATTATTGAATGGAAAAAACAAGCCATACACTTTGCTGGTGGAATCAATGCTTCCGAACAGACCACTTTTGTGGGATATATGAATAATCTCAAAACTATATTTGAAGATACTTTATTGGGTGGGCACGTTATTACGACCATTAAAAAAACATCTTCTGCACCGGTTCAGACCAATATCACGGACTCTGTAAAAACTCTCATCAATAATGGGGTTGGATTGATGGGATACTTTGGGCACGGCTCACCTTCTGGCTTTGATATTGCGATTGAAGATGTGAGTATGTATAATAACACTGGTAAATATCCTATTTTCTTAGTAAACGGCTGTTATGCCGGTGGAATATACTTTCCCAACAACGGCTCTGTTTCTGAAAATTGGATATTTTCTAATCAAAAAGGTGCAATAGATTTTGTGGCCAATGCTTCTCTTGGTTTTGCTAATTATCTGTATTTGTTTAGTTACAATTTTTACAAGAACCTTACCTACTATACTTATGGAAAAGGAATTGGAAACAATATTCAAAAAATTGCAGATGCCGCCTATTTATCTAATGATATTTATTTTCAAATTAACACGATGGATTTCTCTCTACACGGCGACCCGGCATACAAACTATGGAGCGGACAATTACCTGATTACAAAATTACCAATGCAGACATCAGTTTTGATACTCAAACTTATCCTGATTCTATCGGGATTATAATTAATACAAAGAATTTAGGTAAAGCTATCAATGATAGTTTTTTTGTAAAAGTTACAAGAATATTTCCCAATAACGATACCATCATTCTTATTAAAAGAGTAAAAGCACCGTATTATCAAAGCACCTATAAGTTCTTCACTTATACAGATTTTTCAAGAGCCGGCGGCATCAATAAATTTTCTGTTTATATAGATTCTTATTTTGAAATTAATGAATCCAATGAAAATAACAATTCAACAATTGGAACAGTGGACTTATTCATTGCTTCAGGAGATATTGTTCCGGTATGGCCATACAAATACGCTATTATTCCTAAAACTCCAAACATTACCTTAAAAGCATCTACAATAGATCCACTCATTCAAAACACGGCTTGGCGTTTTCAATTAGATACTACGGATAAATTTACCAATCCTATTCAGGAAGCCGTTATTTACAGTTCAGGCGGTGTAGTAGAATGGACGGTGAATTTACCTTTCAGAGATAGTACCGTTTATTATTGGCGGGTAAGTAAAGATTCTCTTTCGCCTTCTGACAAATTCAACTGGAGAGAAAGTTCTTTTCAAACCATAGGAAATAAAAGGGGCTGGGGACAAGCACATTATTTTCAATTTAAAAACGATTATTATCAATATGTCAAATACAATTTACCACAGAGAAATTTTATTTTTGTAAATAATAAAGTTTCTATTTTTTGTCGTAATGGATTTTTAGGTGCATTAAATTATGATCAAATTATCTATGCTGTAAATGGCGGTGTAAAACACATCTGGAGTTGTACTCCTGACGGATGGACGATTGTAGTATTTGATTCAATCAGTGGAGAACCCTGGGCTTCTACTTTACCCAATTATTCAAATCCTAATCCACAAGTAGGAATGTACGGCAATTGCCACTGCGATGGCGCCAGACCGCTTTATGCTTTTGATTTTGGAAATGGCTATTGCGGCTCTTTACCAAATTGGCAACAAGATATGGCTAATTTTATATTAAACGATGTCCCGAATGGAAATTATGTATTGGCCTACTCTCCAAAGTTTGTCCCTAGCTATACACTTATTCCACAAGTATATACTGCTATGCAAAGTATTGGCAGTGCTAATTTTATCAACTATAATGATACCTTGCCAATGATTATATTTGGAAAAAAAGGAAGTCCGCCCGGTACGGCTAATGAAGTGATTGCCCCCAATTCTTCAACACCCATTCAATTAACTGACTCCATCAATACAAAATGGAAAAATGGATTTATTCTTTCTGAAATTATTGGACCGGCTTACAAGTGGGGCAGTTTACACTGGCGTGTGGCTTCTCTGGATAATCCTAAAACAGATACCACCATTCTAAAAGTGATTGGAATAAAATCGAATGGACAAAAAGATACACTGGTCACATTTTCAGAAGATAGTTTAGACGTAATGGATATATATAATTATGTAGATGCTTCTGTATATCCATTCATTCAACTGATTGCTTATATGAAAGACAACATAAATTATACATCACCTCAATTAAAACGTTGGCAAGTGCTTTACGACGAAGCCCCGGAATGTGCCATCAATCCTAAAAAAGGTTTTTATCTCAAAAACGATACTATTCAACAAGGCGACCAATTTGTAGTAGCATACGCTATTGAAAATATCAGCCACAAAACATTTCAGGATAGTTTGCTTGTAACTTATTACTTAGAAAAAAATAATATCAAAACCCCTCTACCTGATAAACTTAAAATCAAACCTTTTAATCCTGCTGCGATCATCATAGATACACTCACCATTCCAACCCTTACCTTATCAGGAAATAATGATATATGGATAGATGTCAATCCACCCGGACATCCCAAATACCAATATGAACAGTATCATTTCAATAACCTTCTCAAATTATCGTTTAATACTTCCAAAGACCTTATCAATCCTTTGTTAGATGTAACCTTTGACGGCATTCGTATTTTGAACGGAGATATTGTCTCTGCCAAACCCAATATTTTAATTTCTGTCTCAGATGAAAATAAATTTTTACTACTGAATGATACATCCGATATTCAAGTATTTCTGAAAAAAGACAATGAACCCGAAAAGCAATTATTTTTTGCAAAAGATTTAACTTTCATTCCAGCTTCTAATTCTAATAAAAACAAATGTCAAATAGAATACAAACCTACTTTAGCCGATGGATATTATACTTTACGCACACAAGCCAAAGACCGAAGTCAAAATGTTTCTGGTGCGAATGATTACAAAATAAGTTTTCGTGTGATCAACAAACCCACTATTACCCAAATTATGAATTATCCTAATCCATTTTCTACTTCTACACGATTTGTATTTATACTGACAGGTTCAGAAGTGCCTGAGATTTTTGACATTCAAATTTTTACGATTACCGGAAAAATTGTCAAAACTATCCGAAAAGAAGATTTAGGCAGAATACACATTGGTAGAAACATTACAGAATATGCTTGGGACGGCACAGATGAGTTTGGTGATAAATTAGCCAATGGTGTGTATTTATACAAAGTCAATGTCCGATTAAACGGACAAAAATTAGAACTTAATTCTACAGAAGCAGATAAGTTTTTTACAAAAGAAATTGGAAAAATGGTGATTTTGAGATAAAGTTAAGCTTTCATATCACTATACACTTTCTTAGCATTTTCTTGTGCCCAATTTTCTGTTATTCCAATATGTGAAATAGTATTGCTACTATTGTCTAATTGTCTTTCTACTTCTTTTAATAATACCTTTGGTTCTACTTCATAAATAACTTTGATCTTCAAAGGATCATGCCTATAAAATACAGCATAATAAATCTTAGCATTTCTTGTAATTCTCTCAAGAGATTTTTGTCTTTTTTCTTTTGGCGATTTAAACATTCTATCCAACTGCCCAGTGCCTCCTTCATAACTTGACAGGTATTCGTATTTCTTATTAGGGTTATGAGGATCACATGCATCAGAATCATGTTTAGAAATAATAATCTGATGACCAAGTTTTTCAGCAATAATCATTTCTTTAATTAACCCGGGCTGTAATATATTACCAATGCCAATCTTCAATGCTAATTTTTGTGCTTCCCTTATTAAATGAATTATTTTTCGTACAATGGTTTGATTCATCCAAATAAACTATAACTTTTCTGTGTTTCTACTTTTTTAATCCTTTCTCTTGTAATAGCCACATAATCAGGATTGATTTCAAAACCTATGAAATTCCGGTTCAACTTTTTACAAACAGCAAATGTAGTACCAACACCCGAAAATGGGTCAAGAACCAAATCACCTTCGTTAGAACTTGCTTTTACTATTCTTTCAATTAATTTTTCGGGCTTTTGAATGGTATGCAACAACTCTCTGCTAATAAGCTCTTTTGATTTATAAGTTAGTTGCTTAATATCACCCCAAACATCTCCAGGATTTTTTCCTAACTCATTAAACTTTGTTTTGCCATAAGGACCATTTACTACAGAAGGTACTCTTTCACATCTTTTGCGATGCTCTAACTCCACTAATTGTGGAACTCTAATATCATCTAAGTTAAATGTCTTGGGTTTACCTTTTGTAAAATAACAAATTACATCATAGTTATTCGTGTAATTTTTTCTTCCTTGTGCCAGACGACTGGGTTGGTACCAAATTATTCTTCTATTTAATGTAAGATAAGGTCTATAATCAATGAAATCAATGCAATCGTCTTTACCGAATAAATAGAATGCACCGCCGGGTTTTAATACTCTTGAAAATAATCTAATCAACTCCAAATTAAAAAATTGTATGCTTTTTATTTTATCCCACTCATTTTCTGTTACTCCATAGGGTCCATCACAAACAATCAAATCTATTGATTCGTCTTCAATGAAATGAATAAGTTCAAATGTATCCCCTTGATATATTTCATTGATAGTTAACTTCATAGATGAGGCAAAAATACAAAATTTATTCCCATCGCACTATCTATAACATAGAAATTCGTGCATAGAAACATTACAGAATATGCGTGGGACGGCACAGATGAGTTTGGTGATAAATTAGCCAATGGTGTGTATTTATACAAAGTCAATGTCCGATTAAACGGACAAAAATTAGAACTTAATTCTACAGAAGCAGATAAGTTTTTTACAAAAGAAATTGGAAAAATGGTGATTTTGAGATAAAGTGTCGTGTGATAGAACGTTTCATTAAATTCTTTCCTTTGAAAATTGTTTTAAAAAGCGAATATCGTTTTCAAAAAACAATCTCAAATCATTGATACGGTATTTCAGCATTGTAATTCGCTCAATTCCCATTCCAAAAGCAAAGCCGGTATATTTTCTGGAAGCTATGCCACAATTATCCAATACTTTCGGATCTACCATTCCACATCCTAATATCTCTACCCAACCCGTGTGTTTACAAACTGCACAACCCTCACCACCACAAATTGTGCAACTTATGTCCACTTCTGCACTCGGCTCAGTAAAAGGAAAATAACTGGGTCGCATACGCAATTGAGTTTCTGCGCCAAACATTTCTTTTACAAAATACAAAAGTGTCGTTTTTAAATCTGCAAACGAGACCTCTTCATCTATGTACAAACCCTCTACCTGATGAAACTGACAATGTGCCCGGGCACTGATGGTTTCATTTCTATATACTCTGCCGGGACAAATAATTCGTATAGGTGGCTCTGTATTTTCCATAACACGAATTTGTACGCTGGATGTTTGCGTTCTTAGCATTTTAAGATCCTGAGTAATATCTTCTATAGTATCGTCAATATAAAATGTATCCTGCATATCACGAGCCGGATGGTCTAATGGCGTATTCAGGGCTGTAAAATTATGCCAATCGTCTTCTATTTCCGGACCATCACTTACAACAAAGCCAATTTTTGAGAAAATATCTATAATCCGTTTGCGGACAATGGTGAGTGGATGCAAGCTAGCTTCCTGAGTGAGATTCAGTTCTAATGATAAATCGTCGTTTATTGAATAATTTAAATTGCTTTCGTGTGCTTGTCGTTGTAATTCAAAGATATTAGTGGCTGTTTGCTTTAAATCGTTGATAAGTTTTCCTATTTCTTTTTTTTGTTGGACATCACTAATTAATTTAAACTCCTCCATCAAAGTTGAAATAATGCCTTTTTTACTTAGCCATTTTAATCGGAACTGCTCAAGCGATTCGGAATCTTTAATAGATACATTTTGTAGTTCCGATAAATAATTTGCAATTTTGTCTTTCATCATTCTTGGATAGATTTTAGAATGGCAAAAGTAGGTAATTTTTTGTTGATACATATACTCGGACTGAACATCTGTTATTCTCAATCTTATTTATCTTTTGAAATAAAAGACGGAGATACTATCAATGTAATTGATAAAAATGGATTAAAACAAGGTATATGGCGAACATTTTGGAACAATGGCGACTTGCGAAGTGAAACGTTTTACATTGATGGAAAAAAAAACGGATTAGAAATTATTTTTTATGACAAGCCGGATTGTCCGGAGCAAGAGGCCTACTATAAAAATGATACGCTGAATGGCTGGTTGATTCGCTATTCCAAACGTTGTAAAAAACAATTTGAAGAACAGTATATAAAGGGCGTAAAAGAAGGATGGGAATATGAATATTATGACAACGGTATCAAAAAGGCAGAAGGATTCTATAAAAAAGGATTCCTGGATGGATTTTACAAAGTGTATAATAACCGCGGACATTTTGCTTATGAAACAAGAATTGTAACTACAGAAGTCAATCTGCAACCCGATTTATCAGACACCACTCACAATGTAGTACATAAAGTGATTCAACGAAACCGTAACAAATGGAATAAAGAATTGATTGTAATGGATCTTACCGGTAGTATGTATCCTTATGCACAACAGCTTTCTACCTGGCTACAGCTGCACTTTTCAAAAGATAGTACACAGCAATACTTTGTGTTTTTCAATGACGGCGATAGAAAGCAAGATGCCGTTAAAAAAGTAGGTGTTACTGGTGGCACTTATTTCACAGCGGCTAAAAAAGTAGAAGATATTATTAAAACTATGAATCTGACCATTAAAAATGGCGAAGGCGGAGATGCACAGGAAAATGTGATAGAATCCATTTTGTATGGATTAAAAAAAGTAAAGGATATTCAGCACATCATTTTGATTGCCGATAACTGGGCACCTGTACGAGACATTAACCTGCTTCCTAAAATTAAAGTGCCTGTGCACGTTATATTGTGTGGGGTATCGAGTGGTATGAAAATCAATGCAGAGTATTTAAATATTGCTTACAAAACAAAAGGTTCTATTCATACCATTGAAGAAGATATTGATTTTTTAATCCAAAATGTTACTAATGAATTTTTTATCAATGGCAATCTGTACAAATTAAAAAATGGGAAGTTTTACTAACTTTCAATCTTCATAATACACGCGTAGTACTGCACTATCTCTCAAAAAATCTATACGTTCAATGTCTATTTTATTGATCTTGTAACCAGTTCTGGTTTGTAAATCCTCTATTAATTTTAATCGGTTTTCTGGTTTCAACATTTCAATATTATCATAATAAATCAATTTGGAACTTTCAGATTTCAATAAAAAACGAGCTTCTAATATAAACACAGCGAGTAATATAATGCTGTTATAAAACATTATCTCTTCCCAACTGCCTTTCGCAATTGCTGATAATAAACCAATCGCAATCACTACAAATAAATAGGTCAGATTTTTTATCGAAATATCTTCGGAACGATAACGCATAATGCCAAACACAGCAAACAATCCGAATGCCGCTCCTAAAGATAATTCCACTTTGTTTAATAAATACGTAATTAAAAAGATGACCATATTAAACACAACAAAAGGTAAGAAAAACGCTTTGTTTTGATAACGTGGATAATATATTCCACGAATAAGTATAAATAAAGCAACTACATCAATTATTAAACGAATTAAAAATTTAACAGTAATTTTATTAAACCACTTTGCTCCATCTTTCAACACCTCATCCTGATTATTTTGAATAACATTGACTACATCTACCAATGTATCCTGAAAAGATTGAAAAACAACTATTAATGTCATAGATTATTGATTTTTTTAAAATACCGAAGTTTTGGTAAAAAATTATTTTTTTTAATATAGGTATTTGTCAAAGCGGTTCCTGTACAGTATTTACTTAATCCGCCTTCTCGTATATGATGTTTTTTCAATAGTTTCAGAAATGCCGTATGTTCTGCATAATTATTACGTTTTACTTCGGCAATCACAACATTTTCAAACAAATAACTGTTTTCAAAATTATTAAAATTCAATTGTGTATCAATGGTTACTCTTTCATTTAAATTTTGATGCACCAAAGTAATACGATGGTATTGAACTTGTAACGAAGGCAACCATTGAACATTTTGTATTGCAATGTTTTTACTTAAAAAATCATACAACTCCTCGTGAATAGAATATTCAATATCATGGTATTTTTTGCGTTTTTTAAAAGTTCTCTCTTTATTGTCTTTAAATTTTATTTCAAAAAATGTCAGGCCATTAGAATTGACATATTTTCTAAATCTTACTTTGTAGCGATTCAATCTTTGATTGTGATGTAAATGATACATTAAAAAATCAGCCGTATCAAAATACAACGAATCATAAAAATGATTGCGTACACCATTGACTTCCAATATTCTATATTCTGATTGACAATCGTTTAATAATTCTAAAAGTTCTGATAGATGAAATACAAATTTATTATCTACTCTGTTCAAAAACTCTACCTTATCCATTTCTTCTAAAGAAATGGGCGTAAAATTTTGGATCAGTGTATTTAGATTATTTTTGCTCATTCGTTGATTTAGAATAATAAGTATAAGTATGTGTCTCTATCAGATTATCGTTTTTATCATATACTTTCTTTTCTGATTTTAATCCTTTATTGTTGTATGAATATATTTCTTTTTTAAGAACTTGTCCATTATTATCATAAGTAATTTCAGAAATTTTTTCATCAAACTTATTATATGTATAAACTCTTTTTTTAATTAACTGCGTGGCTTCGTATTCCAATTCTTCAATCTTATTATCATTTTTATCATACTTAGATACAATTTTTTTCTTAATACTTCCATCTTTATTAAATTTTATCCACTCTATTTCATTTCCATTGGAATCATACGTTCTTTGTTCACTTTTAAAATTTTGTTTACCTTCCACAATATTTTCAATTTCAACACGGATATTAAATTTTTTAATTGCTTTCTTTCCTTGAGAATACAATGGATAACAACTACTGATTAGAATAAAATTTATCAAAATATATTTTATCATTGTTTTGTTTTTTAATCATTGGCTATAATCAATTCTCCCGCATCCACCGTCTGTTTATTTTTAGAAATGGTAACTTGTTTTACTACAGCAATTTTTTCGGCTTTGGGATTAGCCGGCGGGCCTTTATATGCCACTGTATCAACGGAATATACATAAATGGTGTAATCGCCTTTCCGTAAATATTTAAATTCAAAATCTCCTTCATAATCCGTACGAATCCTATCTCCATAAGAAGTTTCGTTTCCATAAATAATATACACATCCACATCTTTTGCGGGATAAATTAATCTAAATGTTTGAGTAGAAGGATCATATTTTCTTAAAATAACTTTACCTTTAATACTTGAATTACCACCAGGACCGGGCGGTTTTTTACATCCTGCAAACAATACTAAAATAATAATAATAATAAAACTATTGTATCGCATGAGCATTGTTTAAAATTTAATCAACTTTTTACTTATTAGTAATTGTTCTCCATTGTAAACATTCACTAGATAATAACCTTCTGAAATATCTCTCAAATCCAATGTTTTCAATGCTCCTATCAACTCTGTCTCTTTTATTTTATTCCCAATAAGATCCCAAATTTCGATACGACAATTTATAAAAGATGCATTGATTACCTGTAAATTGATGTAATCGGACGCCGGATTAGGCCAAATTTTTAATTCAATAGATCTACGTCTTTCTTCAATACTCGTCAACGAGCCATTACTGAAAACCTTTTGACAATAGACATCCCATTTTGTACTTGCATTATTGCGTTTATCCTGCCATACCACAATCGTTCCGCCATTATTATCACTCACATTTTTAGGATCGGTTTGATTATCCGCTGCATTGCTGACTACCGTTGTCCATAGAACAGTTCCTGAAGCACTTACTTTAGCCGCATAAATATCCCAGCTACCGGCTGAAGAATCTTGCCACACTACAAGAGCATTTCCGGAATTATCAACTTCTAAATTTGGATTGATTTGATCGTAATTTGCATTTGAAATAATTATTCCATTGGATGCCCAAGAAACAGAACCATTGTATAGTATTTTTTGCATATAAATATCATAAAAATTCCCGCTTCTTTTGTCTTTCCATACAATGTAAGCACCATCTACTGCATTGTTCTTCATATCAATGGCACTTTGATTATCAATAGCATTGCATACCAATATGCCATTTGTCGACCACTGTGCTAAACCATTGTTATCAATATATTGCGCATAGATATTGTAATCCGCACCCGATCTTATATCCTGCCAGGCAGTTACAAAACCATTCCCAAAGGGTTCAATCTTAGGATTACTTTGTGTACCCACCGTACTACACACCCATATTCCATTATTAGCCACATTCCATTGTCTATTTCCATTGGCATCTAATTTTTGTGCATAAATATCATAGTCCGCTCCATTGCGTTTATCCTGCCATACTACATAAATTCCTCCACCAGCAACTAACTCTAAACGTGGATTAATTTGAGAATTACCTGCATTGCAAACCACCACCCCACTCACTCCCCATTGTTGCGCACCTGCAGAATTCAGTTTTTGTGCATAAACGTCCCACTGCCCGGAAGATGAATCCTGATATACTACATAAACATTATTGGAAACATCCATGATTACTTTCCCATCCTTTTGTGCAAAATTTTTTGAAATAACTGAAACACCGTTAACTGCCCATAACACATTACCACTTGTGTCCATCATTTGAGCATAGATGTCTGCATTGCCGTTTCTGTAATCATTCCAGATAACCACAACTTTACCATTACTAAAATCAATATTAGGATTGGATTGATGTGCTGCATCTGAACAGATTGCTATACCATTTGTATTCCATTTAATAAAACCGTTTTTATCAATTCGTTGTGCATAAATATCAGCCGTAGTTTGTGTAGGATCATTTCTATAATCTTCCCATACAATCACTGCCCCACCAACTCCATCTGGTACAATCTTTGCATTTTGCTGATGATACAGCTGATTGCAAATAATATTATTTACAGAAGCATTGTTGCTCCATTGAGCCACTAAGAAACTCGGTAATAACAAAATAACAGATTTATAACATTTTTCTAACATACACATAAAATTTTTTGCATAAAAATAAAAGATTATTTAATCACAACCAACTTTCCCGAAACAAAATTCTTATCACTCAAAGAATCTCTAATAGAATAAAAATAAATACCTGATTCTAAATCATCCACATTAATTAATACGATTCTTTCATCCGGAATAATAAATTGAAAGGATTTAATGTCTTTACCCATCAAATCTTTTATGGTAATATTTAACACAGAATGCGTAAAATTATTAGGGACTTTTAGAAAAAACTTAGAATGCAATGGATTAGGATAAATTTGAAAATCATAACCGTTCGTCCATTCTGATATGCCCAAAATACAACCATTTAAGGCCAGTTGAGAAACCACGTTGTTTTTTCTATTCATGATAAACGACTTTAAGCCCGGAATATTAAAAGAGCCCACCGTAATATTGGAATTAATATTCATTTCAAACTGACTGTTGGTATAAAATTTTTGCGGATCAGCATATACATAGGGACGAATAATGTTGGCTAAACTATCTATTTTTCTGTATAAATACACTGTATCAAAATCTGTTGAAATATAATTACACAATTCAGTAATGTAATTAGTTACATAGATATTATTTTGTAGCATTTTGTCAACTAATGGTCGGGATGGAGCCGGAGAAGGTATATAGAAAATACTCAAATTTTCCAACTGACCAACATTCATACCCATATTAAAATTTCCAAATGCTTCATTGACATCCCACTCTATCCACTCAAATTTATTAGTCAGTAAATTATGATACACATAATAATTATGCCCTGAACCACGATACGAATCCAGATTAGCAAATAAAATGTCAAATGCCCACGCTTTAATAGCATTTGTAGTATTCAATGTACTTTCCAGAGAATCATAAAATTGTGCTGTTGGTGTATTGTTAATCACATTTATCAAATGAACAAGATCATTCCAATCATTTATTGTTTCATTTGTTTTAAGTTCATACTTAGGGTAATAAGAAGTGAGAGAACTTCCATACCATTGCAAAGTTCCTTGTGGGTCTCCCTTAAATAAGTTCCCGTTATTTTCTCCAAACCAATTTTTCAAAAACGTTTTATCAACCTGTTCAACCATTGTATAAAATCCCCACAAAGTATCATTCACATACACATTAGCATACGAACATCTGGGTGCAGGAATCCCATTTTTTTGACAAAAGTCCAGTGCAACTTTCTCTCTTAAAAAAGTAGGATCTTTAAACCCATTATTCAGATTAATGGCTTTTACACCATCAAATTTTTGCCCACTTACAAACTCATTAAAATCAATTTTCCAGGATTTTTTCTTTCCCGGAACATTAAAAGAAGAATTACCCTTAAATTGTATTCCCACAGAATCAATATAATACCCATCAATTTCCACATTCCCTAACATTTTAATATCCAATGGCTTATACGCTATCAAAGAATCATACCAGCCCGGTTGAGTAAAATAAATTTTAACCGTATGTATCGTCGGTGATAAAAATAAATTATCTCCCGGATTTTGAGCAAAAACGAATTGAAACAAACCCACAACCAATAGGGCTAATTTTTTCATAATATTATTTTTTTGTTAGATTAACTTAACTCTGCAAAGTTTAAACTCAGTTCCATTTAAATATCCAATCCCAGCCTACTATTAAATAGTTATAGTTAGGGCTGTTTTTTTTATTAAAAGTTGATTGAACCATAAAATATATTTTTGTTCTCCATTTTTCATTAATTACTTTTTTATAACCAAAATATATTCTATTTCTTCTAATTTCTGTTGGAGAAGATAAAGAAACTAATACTTCATCCTGAAAATATAAACTTTCTTTAGAACTTAAATTATACGAGGCACCTACTCTCTCTCTCACATCTGTTCTATAAAAGGGCTCATAACCATTATCTTGAATATCAGTTAAAAAACGATGTGTCGTATGTTGTAACATCAAGCGATTTTTTATATCAAAAAATTTATTGAATAAATAAGTATAATCTATACGAATATAATAACGATGCATAGGACTAAAATAACTGTCTTTCAATCTATGTAAACGATACATATAATGAACGGATATTCTGAATGCAGGATTCATTTTATACCAATACCCTATATCAAATGTCGCTCTTTTTGTTTGAGTAAAATTTTCTGTTTGCAAGAATCTTGATCGCATCGTGAAAAAACTTTTCGTATTTACATCGTATTTTAATAGAAAACTCCCTCTTGCCCCCGCATCCCAAATTCGACTCTGTGCAAAATAAAACATATTTGAAAAATACAATAACCCTATTAAAAATAAACTTCTGCTTCTTCTCATCTCAATTATTTCATTTAATATTCCTTAAACTATTTCTAAGTTTAGAATACGTAATTTGTACCTCAAATGCATTCATTCCCTTCGGCATCAACTGATACACTGATACAAAAGCATCATAACATAAACCTATCTCAAAATGTGAAAATCTAAATCGGATATTAGGAATAATAAAACCTGTATTTCTGAAAATCATTCCCGCTGATAGCACAGATTGATTCAATAATCCAGTAATATGCGATTCATTTTTCATTCGTATTCTTAATAAAAACATCCCCATCCATTGCTGAAACACAGATTGCTTCATATATATACCATAAAGGTGTATTCCCAATGCGTTGTTTTCAAAATCATTCAAATAGTGCGCAGACATTACCCATCGGTTTTTCATTGACTCATCGGTAGTAGGAACATATTGCAACATCGGTTCAGTAGCGTGAAATAAGGCGAAATCCACTGAGAATTTTTGAAACGATTTTGTATCGTATGTTATTTCAGTAGATTGATATTCGTATTTTCCTCCTATTCCCACATCTAAAAACGTAGTCATAGGCATACTTATGGACTCATTAGGATTAATATTCGCATCGTATCTCTTTCCATTGTATTGATTAACCCATTGAATACTCGATAAATCAAAAGATCTCTGAACATACGAAAGTTGTATTCCACCAGATAAAAAGTGCTTTTTCGAAAGCTGCACTATTCCGCTGGCAGAGGCACTCACTTGTGTCGTTTTAAACTTAGAATCGCCGGCTTTATCCGTATAAAAAAATCCACCCAAACCTGCTTTATTTCTTTTTTTCCTTGTATCATAAATAGGTGCATCAAAAGCCGCGTATGTAGTAACAAATCCTTTTCCAATACCACTCCATTGCTGTCTGTGAATAGCCGTTGCTCTGTAAAATCCGTTGTAAAAACCAGTAGCCGCCGGATTAAAGTACATACTCAACGCATCCGCCTGAGAAAAAAATACATCCTGTGCAATCGCCTGATAATTAGCCACAAACCATAAAAAACATACTATACAATACCTCTTCATCATCTTACAACACTTATATTTCCCGCTTTTTTAATAGGTTCGCCTTTTACATCCTTACCGGTCAAAATATAAGCATATACTCCGGAAGGCACTAACTCTCCTTTATACTTTCCATCCCACCCTTCACTTATATCTCTACTTTCAAAAATTTTCTCACCCCATCTGTCGTATATTACAAAGTGATAATCCTTAATCAAGCCATACACTCTGAATACATCATTGTGCCCATCACCATTAGGACTAAATCCCGTCGGCACATAAATTTCAGGACATTCCCCATCCACAAGCACGGCAATTTCTTTTTTATCGGTACATCTAAAATTGGGATCCGTAGAAGTAACCACTGTGTAAATGGTCGTCGTTTCAAGAGTAACTTCCGGATTAGGACAATTGGTACAACTCAATCCAGTAGAAGGCGTCCATGAATAATTAACACCGCCTCTCAATTCTATCTGAGTAGAAGCAGGAATACATAAACTTGGTGTTTGTGCAGGTGTTATCAACACAGGTCTCGGGTATACTTTGATATTAAAAGAAGAACTACCATTAATGCAATTCCCGGCAATCGTAACAGATACAGAAGTATTAGCCGTCGGAGAAGCAATTGTAATCGGACAAGTCGTACAACTCAAAGCAGTGGTAGAGTTCCATATTACAGTAGAACCATTTCCTCCTCCACTTACTTGTAGTTGTATATCTTCTCCTTCACAAATATATGGTGAAGAAGCCGTAATAGAAGGGGATTGAGTACCGGGAATAAACACTGCCACAATACTATCTGTTGTTGTAAGATTAACGGTAATAGAATCACTGGATGTACCCGGCGAAGGCGTATGATTGACCAACTCCCAATGATCAAAACAATAACCTGTGTTGGGCATTGCTTTGAGTAAGATATTCAAATTGCCGGGATAATTTCCATTCCATACAAAACTGCTTAAAATAAGTGAATTGAATTGCACTTGGCCTGAATTAGGTGGTGATACATTGACTTTAATAGGAAAGGGACCTGTGGTATTGTAACAGGAAGAAAAACCGTTCACCACCGAATCACATCTTTGTAAAATAAAGTTTCTCAAGGCCTGATAATTTGCATACCACGCCGCATAAGAACCTCCCCATTTCGCTACTTGTTGTGGCATTTCCGGGTCTATCAGATTAATCATACTATCTAACACTGTCACCATTCTTTGACAACTTAATCCACTATTCAACAAATCAAAATAACGCATTACATAATATTGCTTAAAATTTGGATTTTGTAATAAAGCATTTAATATAGGTATATGTCCTTGTCCCCCCGGATCAGACAATGATTGCGGATCACACGGATCGGCATTAGCATTTTGATTAGGAATCCCTGTATAATTGATATAATGTTTGAAAGTAGCATCATTATCCCAAAGTGCATAGCGCCATTTCTTTTTTTGGGATGTAGCATTAATACCACGCCACCAAATAGTATTCCAATTGAGCCAATCCGAAGTAACAGCTAATGAGTTTAAAATAACATAATCTGCCAAACTTTTTACATCGTATAAACTATCCACATAATTATAGTTGGATGGAATAGCCATATTGTTACTCAAAATAAAGTTTTTTAGATTATTCCAATCCGTTAGTGCCTGTGCTCCCCCATACTCTGCCCACGTGCCTCCCCATGTTTTCAACATTTGCAAAGAATCTTCTACATCTACTTTATAATAATAATCTGTAAAATCAATATCATCTACCTTCTCACGAATTTCATATACCCCCCAATATTGCCCATTCACATACATCACACAAGGCGACCATGTCCGCTCATCTAAATACAATTTCGCTTTTTGAGACAAGGTATGACAAAAGGCATCCCGAATATGTGCCCCATCCAATAAGTTGGGATCCCCCCATGCATAAGGATTTCCGGCAGCCGGACATTCAAAAGGATAATTATCATTAGCCGCCGCTTTCAAGATAATACGTTGAAATTCTTTTCGCGATTTATTAGGGAATAACTTATTTCTTACCGCGTAATTGTATCCATATTGATCTCTACTTACAAAATCAATACCTCTTTGCGGATAAGACCACGAATCGTTACCGTGCTTATCAGTTGTTCCATAAGTTTCAGTTTTAAAAATATGATTAACATCAAAATACTCTAACCCTGTTTCCGGCTCTAATGAAGAATTTCCATTCATTAAACTCATCAACTGATCACCAAATATCGACACCACCGCCACGGTATGTGAAACATTAATAAAATACGTATTACTCTCCACAAAACTTGGTAATTCATTAGGATTTGAACTGAATGCTCTTGCCCTTAACACTGTAGTAGAAGAAATATTGATTGGAGAAGAATATAAAGTAGAAGAAGTATTTGGGGTAGAGCCATTGGTGGTATAATACACCGTATAACCCGCTGGAATACTAATAGCCACATTTATCGGAGAAGTGTAAAAACCCGCTGTAAAACTCATCACCGGCCTTGGACAATACGTTTTAGGAACGGCCATATTGTTAGAAGCATTGGGGGTCGGTGTATCAAAAACATTCCACGAACTCGCTCCATCCGTAGTACGTCCATAAGAATGCCCCGCTTGAGTAGGACGCAAAACAATACTATCCACAATATTTAACGAAGGATCTCTTAATACAATGACTTCCGGCTTAGTTTGAGTAAGTTTAAAGTTAGTATGCAAATTAGCCCCTGTATTGATATTCCGACCCGATGCCCATATTCTTAAAAAACCATTCGCCGGAATACTCACACCCGCACCAAACATCCACTTAGTAGGTTTGGTAACCACATCGGATAAATAATACCCACTCAAATTTATCGGAGAAGCAGTAGGATTATACAACTCAATCCAATCTTCATAATTCCCAAAATTATCTGTAAAAGATGAAAGATTAGAGCACGAGTATTCATTAATTTTTATCTGTGAAAATACAATACTCACAATTATTGAAAATAAAAAACACCAAAATATTTTAGTGCTCATTCTAACCAAAATTTAATGCAAATTTAACAAGAAAGAAACACAAACAATAACTAAAACAAAAAATCTTTATTTGATAGGTAATTATTGATGATAAACGGTCATTCCAATTCTACTGCAATAATCTGAATTTTCCGCTCTGCGGCTGCATAAGGGCTATATACCGAATTACGTTTATCTTTCAAATCATCACTCACTTTGCTAAAAGGCAACTCTCCAATATCTTCATCCACTAAAATAATTTTTCCCAAACTACTATCCAATTCATTTTTTATGTATTGCAAAAATTTTCCATTCTTATACTGATAAAAATAATTCCTCAAACTGCTTATTCTTCTTTTAGCCAAATTAATATTATACTCTGTACTTGCCAGTGGACTGCAATATCCCTTCATCACAATTTTCACCACTGCTTTTTTATCCATCAACTCTTCTAAATAATTTGCAAATTTTTCCAATTGAGAAAATCCATATTCCACGCTATCTTCAAAGAAACGATTGACAAGCGCCATGGCTTCTTCCTTTTCTTTACCTTTTAATCCGGCAGAATACTCACGAATGTATTCCTCTTTCATTTGTAAATACAATTCGCAAGTTCTTTGATAGTTCTTGTCTGTAATGGTCTTTTTAGTTTTAGGATCAGGTTCGTCGTTATGAAAATACAAGGTCAAAGGCACTAATAATTTTAGTTTACTAAATGTTTGCACAATCGTGTCTTTTTTAGTTAGAACAACCAATGTATCTCTCATTTGCGTTGTATCCTTCGTATCAAAATAATATAAATCATTGCAGCAATTAGGTTCTGTTTCAAAATAACTGCCCACTCTGTTGGATGAAAAGAATGCTTTCTTTCTATTCGTAGAAAGTGAATAATATAAATCATTATACGAAGAATTAATCGGATAGCCAACATTTACAGGCACTTGAAAGTTATTAGATGAATACAAAGCATAATAAATATCAAATCCACCTAATCCAAGCGGTGTATTGGAACTAAAATACAATTTTTCTTTTTTACTATCAAAAAATGGTGTTATTTCATCATACTCGGTATTGATGTTTTTCCCCGCATTAATGGGCTTTTCAAAATTTAATTGCGTATCAAAAAACGCATACCAGATGTCCATTCCACCATATCCATTCGGACGATTACTACTAAAAAACAAAACATTTTTACCCTTCCAATTGCTTGCATAACAATGCGTCGTTGTGTACTTGGGATGATTGATTTCATAAGACAATGGAACGGGCTCTGTCCAATGCTTGTTGATGTATTGCGACACATAAATTTTACATTCAAATTCAGAAGCATTGATAGAACCACATTTTGTAAAAAACAAAAAATTCTTGTAAAAACACAAATTAGCTGTATGAAAACCGGTGTCATTTACAAGAGCATTTAATCGTTTTGAATGATAAAACGTATCATTTTTTATTTTTGAATAATAGATTTGACTTTTCATTTCATCTTTTTGAAATTTAGTCAACGAACTAAAAAATAAAGCGGTATCATTAACAAACGGCGAGTATTCACTATAAGTCGTATTGACATTGGTATCGGGATGAATAATTTTTACATCTTGTTTATTTTCCATTAAAAAAATAGCATTTTCACATCCCTTAATATGTAGTTGCGCTTGTCTAACCAGTGCTTGCCATTGCGGATACTTTTTGGCACTTTTATATTTACGAACAAACTTATCAAAATATTTTATGGCATTTTTATAATTTCCCTTGTTTTTACTCAGTAAACCTAAGTAAAAAATTACATCAGGATATTTTTCAACATTTTCATCAAATAATTTTTTATACCAATAAAAAGATAAATTATTTTGATAGTTCATCCGGGCAGCGGTAGCCAACTTATACTGATAGTCAGGATTTAAAGAATCTCTTAATACCAACAAATGATAGTAATAGGTGGCGTTTTCATAATCTTTGTTTTCAAATGCTGTTTCAGCGGCTTTAAAGATTTGCTTTTTAGATTGTGCATTTGCGAATGATACAATAAAAAATAAACCAGTTATGTAAAACAATGTTTTTCTCATTACAAAAATACCGGGCAAGGTTTCTTTTTAATTAAATAGTTTCGTTTTGTTTTTAGAATATGAATCACATACATTTCAAAACCACCACGTGAATTAGTCGCTGCCACAAATTTTGAAACATTGATATCATAACTCATACCTATAAAAGTATATTGATAATCCAATCCAATCCTTAAAATCAACGCATCTTTATTTCTGAAATACACACCGGCTCTGCCATAAATCTCATCCAGATTATTAATCAAATATCCCAATTGAATACCCGGCACCAATTCTCTGTATTTACCTTGAAAATTCCACAATAATTCTGGTAACAACAGAATGTATGTATTTAACGGATATTGCACTGCAAAATAATTAGAAAACTTTTTATCAACTCTGCTGGAAGTATTAGCATAATAGGTAACCAGCGGATTATTCACATGCAGCCACGAAAAAGCATAGGTAAAATGCGTTTTTTGATTCAAAACATAACGCCATGCTGCTCCCACATTCACATCCCAATAATGCAGAGACGTGCGGTAAAAACTTTCATTAGTTGGGGCCGATGGATTATAACTCAAGCCATCAAATTGCGAATCAAACGTCATTTTGTTGTAATTAAAAACATTAGAAGCAAATCCTACCTGAAATCCAACATTCATCAGCAAAGTAGAGTCCTTATTCAATTTATGCAAATATCCCAACGAAAGATAAACTTGATTGATAGTATACAACGCATCACCCGATTTATCGTGATTAAACAAAACACCATACGAAATATTTTTTTTCATTTTCGCTAAGGTCCATTTTCCTTCTGCCGACATTGAAATCGTTGAATACGGCACTGGAACGGCCTGCCATTGCTTGCGATAAATTGCATTCAACCGATAATCCCCATCAAACAAACCCGTCAGAGAAGGCGATAAATTCAGTAAAGATGAATTATATTGCGAAAAATGAATATCCTGTGCATACAAACACAATTTCCAGACAGTGATAAAAATTATAACTATATAACGCTTCATTCTAATCACAAAAGTAATGAAAAAAATTGAAACTTTTTTGTATATTCAAAAAAATATTTTTGTTACATTTGCAACATAAAACATATAAAAATGATAAAACACGTTTTTTCTTATTGTCTTTTAATAGCATTGCTCTACTCTTGTTCAGAAAATCAAAATGAAAATTTAGATTTAAAAAATTCATCAGAAGATACGACTCTTATTGAAATTGAAAACTCAGAAGAATCTGATTATGCATTACCTTCGGTTATCCAAATGTCCAGTATCTTTAAAAAGGAAGGATTAAAATTTGATGAACAATTACTGAACCCCACTTCAAAATTGAATAAATATCTATCAGCCACTTCAGATATAGCCGCTATAAATCTTGGAATTTACAGTGCCGATTTAGCATATTGCTTGTTTAATAATCAATTAGATAAAGGAAAAGATTATTTCAAATCTTGCAGGGAACTATCCAACAAACTCGGACTTGCTCAGCCCTTTGATAAAAAAGGTATTACACAAAGAATAGAAAATAATATCAGTAGAATAGATTCTATGCTCTACATCTTAGCATCTTTACAATCCGATATAGATGATATTATCCAACAGGAAAACAAAGAATATTACAAAATCCTGATTTTTTGTGGTGGTTGGATAGAAACACAATATCTTGCATTAAACAATATTCTAAAACAAAAAGAGGCCAATTCACTAAAACAAAAAGAAATAGAACAAATTCTTCTTCTGAAAGATATTCTTCATGCTCTGAAAACCTTTGAAAATCAAGAATCTTCTGCAAAAGATATTATTCAAAAACTTTCAAACATTGAATCAAAAATAACTCAAATGCCTGTAATTAGTACAATGTATTCAAACAATGAACTGAGTGAAAATGACATTCCTGTTGACTCACTCTCTAAAATTAACTTTATAGAACTTCACAACACCATTTCATCTATCAGAACAGAGTTTGTTAACCAATAAAATAATAACTATGATTAAATACACAAAAAGTACAATCTTAATTATTTTTTCAATGCTCATCTCATTAGCATTTCAAACAGAATTATGTGATCAAAGAATCTTAAAGGAAAATGCTAAAAAAGAATTAGGAGAATACAAATACGATCTTTCAAAACTTACAAAAATTACCTACAAAACCAAACCCCAATTAAAAGAAACCGAAGTCGTTCTGTTTTTAAGTGAAAAATATAAATTGATTTTTAACACAGAAGCTGTACCCAAACCTATTATCGTAAATTTATACAACAAAGATAAAGATTCAAGAAAGAGAAAACTATTATTTAGTAGCAAAGACCTTCCACCTGATAAAAAAATTTTTAGTTTTGAATATTCTTTCGCCAGAAGAATATACATTGATTACGAAATACCTGCTGATTCATCCAATCAAAATCTGTCAGGTTGTGTTTTCTTTATGCTGGGCTATAAATAATCTTGTCAGTTTTTAATAATTTCAGCATCTAAACAAACATATATCAATACATACAAGATGTATAAATCTTTATTATTCTTTTCTTTTCTAACTTGTATTTTGACTTTAAATCTCATTTCTCAAAACATCCATTGGCAGCACTTTGACACCACTACATTGCAAAAAGCACAAAAAGAAAACAAACCAATTTTACTTCACTTAGCCGCCAATTGGTGCCACTGGTGCCACGTGATGGAAGAAAAAACGTATCACAATCCAAAAATCATTGACTACATCCATAAACATTTCATTGCTTGCACCGAAGATCACGACCAACGACCCGATTTAGCCAATATGTACAGAGATTACGGCTGGCCTGCTACTATCATTTTCTCTCCCAATGGAAAAGAAATTTTCAAACAAGCGGGCTACATTGAAGCCAATGAGTTCCTGAAAATTTTATCTGAAATAAAAAAAGGAAAATTTTTCGTCAAACAAAATAACCCACTATCCGTTAATTCTCACCCTCCCTCAAACGAAAATTTAAAGTACATTCAAAAAGACGTTTTATCAGGCATTGACTTAACGAACGGCGGATTTAATTCTCCACAAAAATCCCTTGACTTTGAAATGTTTGAATATGCTCTCAACCATCCCAACAACGACACTCTAAAAAAATGGTTGAAAATTTCTCTTGAAAACTCATTACATCTCTCAGATCCCATCTGGGGCGGCATTTACCAATACTCTACTTTCAACAACTGGCTCCATCCACATTATGAAAAATTACTCTCCATTCAGGCAAGATACATCAAAATGTACCTTTGGTATTATTATTTTACACAAGATTCTACCTACCTAAACACTGCCTTAAAAACGTATCAATATGTCCATCGTTTTTTTCTGAAAAAAAATAAAACCTTTGCCAACGCACAGGACGCCGACTTGATGAAAGGACAAAAAGCCCACGACTATTACAAACTAAATGAAACAGAACGACTAAAACTTGGCATTCCTAATATAGATACCAATGCCTTCACAGATAATAATGCTAAAATGATTGAAAGTTTAATTTACCTTTATGCTTATACCGGAAATAAACAATTCCTTGATAACGCCATCCAAACAACTGAATATCTAATCAACAACAGAAAACGACCCGACGGCTTTTACAATCATAACGATAATAACGACCTAACCCCCGCCCTCAGCGACCAACTCTATCTCGCCAAAAGTTTATTCTTTCTTTACAGAACAATTGGAACTTCTAAATACCAAGAACTTGCTACTAATTTGCTAAACAACATCGTCACTCATTTTATACAAAACAATTGTGCCTTGAACTTTCTACCCATAAAAAACTACCTCTCCCCGATTTGTGTTATTAGCGAAAATATTGAATTAGCAAGAATACTTAATTTATATGGTAAAATTTTTAATAATGCAAAATGGTTAGAGTCCGCTCAAAAACTCCACCATTTCTTATTAAGCGATTTCGTTTACAATACCATCATCATAGAACCCGGAATTTTATCTCTCCATGAAGAAATCCACTCAGAACCATTTTGGGGATTGTATGTAGTAAAAGATTTAAATCAAAAAGATTACAACTTACACAAAGAATTATTAAAAATCCCATTATTCTATTGTTACAACTACTTGATGACCTCCTACAATATCTTAAAAGAAAAAGAAGAAATCTGGAACACCTTTGATTTTAACACCGTCTTATTCTGCACCAGTTCCTTTTGCAGCAGTCCACTTTCGTCAGAACAAGATATTGAACAATTTGTCAAAATTAAAATTTTCAAAAAATAGAACACTTTTTTACATCCTTCTAATTCACTACTTTTGCATCAATGAAAACAGTTATAGTCCCCGCACTAATTACTTTTGTATGCTTCTTCTTTTCCTGCAAAAATCATCCTCTCCACTCTCATTCTACTGCCGATAGTTTAACCATCGTACTAAAAACACAAATACACTTATTCAAATCCCTTCCATCTTTTACACCACACACCTATTCCATATCAGACACTCTATCACACAATGACAGCATACTTTTTCAATATCTTCACCATAATTATTCACTCGCCATTTCTGTAATGGATAGCATTCAAAAAATACTTCCACAATTACACTCCGAAGCAGACACACTCCTGAAACTACCTCCAACCAACGACACCACCGTTATTCAACGACTCTCTTATCTTTCACAACTCCATCATTCATATTATGAAGAATATCTTAAAGCAAACACCATTGTCCAACAAAATGACTTACTATTGAAAGCACTGCTTTCAAAACAACCTTAACTGAAACCTCAATGCCCGCTATTTATTTCTATTCATTTCCCAAAAAGCAAATTTTCTTCTCCAAAAAACAAATCATTCAATGGCTTCATTTTTCTGCACAATCCGAAGGTTATCACATTTCAAAATTATCCTACAATTTTTTAAGCGATGAAGAACTTTTACAAATTAATATCCGTTTTTTAAATCACAACTATTACACTGACATTATTACATTTGATTATACGCAAAACAAAACCATTGAAGGCGAACTCTTTATTAGCACAGACAGAGTGCTTGAAAACGCCCAATTACAAAATGTTTCAGCCGAACAAGAATTTCTACGTATCATCATTCACGGATTATTACACCTATGCGGCTACAAAGACAAAACAACACAAGAACAAAACCTCATCCGAAAAAAAGAAGACCACTACATAAAACTATTTTATTCAAAATTCTCAAAACTCCATACTATGAAAAAGAAAAATACTACCAACAAAAAAAACACCTTTCGTCCCGAATCCCTTATGATGAGTCACGGCTACAAGCCCGAACTCTCCGTAGATGCTATTAAATGTCCTATTTATCAAACATCCACTTTCGTATTCCACACCGCAGAAGAAGGCAAACGTTTTTTTGAACTCGCCTACGGTAAAAGAGAAAAACAACCCAAAGAAGAAATCGGACTGATTTACAGCCGCTTGAATAACCCCGACATTGAAATTTTAGAAGACCGCCTTTGTCTCTGGGACGAAGGCGAAGCAGCAGCCGTCTTTGAAAGCGGAATGGCCGCCATCAGTACCCTCTTCTTTGAATTCTTACAACCCGGCGATGTCTTTTTATACAGCGCTCCCCTTTATGGTGGAACAGAACATTTCATAAATCATGTTCTCAACAAATTTGATATTAAAGGTACTCAATTTACTCACCTTCAAACAAAAAAAGAAATCATTCAACTCATTGAAAAACAAAATCTCAAAGACAAATTAAAACTCATCTACATTGAAACCCCTTCCAATCCTACGAATACCCTGATTGACATTCAAATGTGTAGAGAAATTGCCGATTATTTCTCTACAAAAAATAATCAGATTATCATAGCGGTAGACAATACTTATTTAGGCCCCTTGTGGCAACATCCTCTTAAACATGGTGCAGACATTGTCGTATATTCTGCAACCAAATACATTGGTGGGCACAGTGATTTAATTGCCGGTGCCTGCGTGGGCAAAAAAGAAGTCATTCAACGCATTAAACCACTTCGTTCCTTTTTAGGAAATATGGCAGGACCTTGGACGGGATGGCTCTTGCTAAGAAGTTTGGAAACTCTCAAAGTCCGCATGGAACAACAAGCACAAAATGCTATCAAAATTGCCCAATTTTTAAGCCAACATTCCAAAGTAGAAAAAGTACTACATTTAAGTTTGTTAGATAAAAAAAATCCGCAATACAAAGTTTTCAAAAAACAATGCCTTTCATCCGGTGCTATGCTGAGTTTTTACGTGAAAGGAAAAGAAAAGCAAGCATTCAAATTTCTCAATCATCTTCAACTCATTCACTTAGCAGTAAGTTTAGGTAGTACCGAATCCTTAGCAGAACATCCTGCCACTATGACTCATGCCAGTGTTCCTGAAGATGAAAAAATCAAATATGGAATTACAGAAAACATGATTCGCCTTTCTGTGGGAATTGAAAACGTTGATGATTTAATTGACGATATAAATCAAGCATTGAATAAACTCTAACATGACCAAACCAGATATCCGACATCTTAACTTTGAACAATTACAAAATTGGATCATTGAACAAAATCTCCCTAAGTACAGAACAGAACAAATCTATCATTGGCTCTGGCTAAAAAACGTATCTTCCTTTGATGAAATGAGCGACCTCCCCAAAACCTTACGAACCCTATTATCCCAGCAGTTTGAAATCAAAAAAATCCAAACTCAAAGCATTCAGATTAGTAAAGACAAAACCATTAAGTGTGCCATTCGCTTATTTGACAATAATATCGTAGAAAGTGTTTTAATCCCTACCAAAGACCGTGCCACGGCTTGTGTTTCCTCTCAGGTTGGTTGCAGTTTAGATTGTAAATTCTGTGCGACCGCCCAACTCAAAAGAAAACGCAACTTAGATTATCAGGAAATTTACCAACAAGTATATTTTATCAAAGAACTCGCCAAAGAAAAATATCATCTCCATCTCACCAATATCGTGTACATGGGCATGGGCGAACCCTTACTAAATTACAACAACGTTTTGAAAAGCATTGAAATGATAACTTCTCCAAAAGGATTAGGAATGAGCCCCCAACGAATAACGGTCTCCACCTCTGGAATTGCCAAAATGATTGTCAAACTCGCCGATGATAATGTCCGGTTTAATCTGGCGCTATCCTTACATTCCGCTATTGAAGAAAAACGTCAACAAATGATGAGCATTAGTTCTTCCAATACCCTTGAAATGCTCGCCAATGCCTTAAATTACTTTTATCAAAAAACAGGTACAAGACCCACTTTGGAATACCTTATACTGTACGATTTCAACGACTCCCTTAAAGACGCACAGGCACTGGTGGATTTTTGCAGAAAAGTCAAATCAAAAGTCAATCTGATAGAGTACAATCCTATTGAAAATTCGCCTTTCAAAAAAACTACTCCCGAACGGCTAAATGCCTTTAAAGAATACCTTGAACAACATCGAATAATCGTTACTGTCCGTAGAAGTCGTGGGCAAGATATTGATGCCGCCTGCGGACAACTTGTCAATAAAAATCATTTAGCGCACCTCTAAAAACCTTTTCATTTTTCATTAAAAAATTTATTCTGTACTTTCGCCCTGCTTTGTCCGATATTATCCAACATATACGAAAACCCGTAGAAGACCACTTACTGCAATTTGAACATAAATTTGAACAAGCAGTATACAGCGATGTATATTTATTAAACAAAATCACTAAATACGTCATTAAAAGAAAAGGCAAACAAATCAGACCTTTATTGGTTTTTCTCTCCGCCCGTATGTTTGACGCCATCAACGACAAAACGCACCACGCCGCTGCCCTTGTAGAACTCTTACACACCGCTACGCTCCTGCACGATGATGTAGTAGACAATAGCAACGAAAGACGCGGATTTTTCAGCGTTTACGCCCTCTGGAAAAGTAAAGCCACCGTACTGGTAGGTGATTTTCTGCTCGCCAAAGGTTTATTATTATCCGTAAAAAACCAATCCTATGACATTCTGGAAATTGTATCCGATGCGGTGCGGGAAATGAGTGAAGGCGAACTCCTTCAATTGGATAAATCCAGAAAATTAGACATCACAGAAGAAGTGTATTACGATATTATTAGCAAAAAAACCGCTTCATTGATTGCCGCCTGCTGTGCTTCCGGTGCCGCCTCTGTTACCACAGATACTTCCATCATTCAAAAAATGAAAGAACTCGGCTATCGCATCGGCAAAGCATTTCAAATAAAAGACGACCTCTTAGATTACACCCCTTCTCAGATTACCGGAAAGCCCACCGGCATTGATATTCAGGAACAAAAAATAACTTTGCCCGTTATCTATGCCTTACAAAATGCCACCTATCAGGATAAAAAAAAGATGATAAGTATTTTCAAAAATTACAACGAAGACGCTGATAAAATAAAATGGATGATCAATAAAGTAATTGAGCTGGGCGGCACTGAATACGCAGAAAATAAAATGAAAGAATTCCATAACGCTTCTATTGCCTTATTAAACACATTCCCCAAAAGCGAAGCCAGAACAAGCATGGAACTATTGATCAATTACACCATTGAAAGAATTAAATAAGATGATTTTAATTGACAATATATTCGTAGAAGAAAGTATTTTGACTACTACCTTTTGTTGCAATCTTCCCAAATGCCTGGGTGCTTGCTGTATCGAAGGAGAAAGCGGTGCCCCACTACAAGAAAATGAACTGCATACATTAGAAAAAATTTATCCTAAACTAAAAAACTATTTACCCACTAAAAACCAGAAAATACTTGAAGAAAAAGGACTATATGTAAAAGACAGCGATGATGATTGGACCACCACATTAATTCACAAAAACGGACCTTGTGCTTATGTCATTTATGAAAACAACATCGCCTATTGTGCTATTGAAAAAGCATATTTAGATAAAAAAATCAACTGGCAAAAACCTGCCTCCTGCCATTTGTACCCCATAAGAGTAGAATATAAAAAAGGGTTTATCTATTTAAGATATCATCGATGGGAAATTTGCC
>CAZNVL010000006.1:0-3813 GCA_964576565.1 uncultured Flavobacteriaceae bacterium
ATAGAATAGATTTTAATTTGTCAAATTTTTTTTGAACTATTTTTTAGTATGAAATTTAAACTCTATTTGAACTTCTGAGATAGAGTGATTTGAAGAATCTATAAAAACCGTTTTAATGTTTTGGCGGATTATTGACATAATTGTCTACTTCTTTTTTTGTTGAGATGTTGACAATTTCCTGTATTACAGCTTTAGGAAAATGGATGTCTTCCAGGTATTTAGTGTACTTTTCAACAGGGTTATATTCTACTTTTTTAGGCACCCCATAAATAACATACCGTTTTTGATGATTATTTTCAATAGTTTTCCAGTTGTTTTCATTACAAAATTTAAAGAATAACCCACCAAAGTGCGGACAATCTAATATCGCGTTATTTACACGCATAACAACATATTGCAATGTATCACTTTGTATTTGGGCTTTTGACATCATGGCTGAAACTCCTAATAAGATAATGAAACCTATTTTTTTCATAAAATTAAATTTTTATGGTTATTGATTAGTAAGAACGCTGATATGTCCTTTGTAAAAATGCTTATACCCTTTAATATCATACAACACGATAATATACGCATAAACTCCTTGTTGAACTTTTTTTCCTTTAAATGTTCCATCCCACCCTTCGTCAAAGTTAGTTGAAACAAATATCTTTTCTCCCCATCTATCATAAATTTCCATTTTAAAATTTTCATTTTGTATTCCTACTCCTTGTGCTTTAAATACATCGTTAATTCCATCATCGTTGGGCGTAAAAGCATTAGGTATATATATGGCTACATCTGGTTTAATCGTTAATACTTGTTGCGTACTATCCACACAACCAAATGCATTTGTAACAACTAATGCAACAGTATAAGTATTCGGTACTGTGTACAAATGTTCAGGATTCATCAAACTACTTGTATTATTACTGCTCGTAGAATCACCAAAATTCCAAAAATAAGTTACCCCACCAAAAGAGGTATTGACAAATTCTATCAATCCGTTTAACTCGCTTGTTACAGGTGGATTAGGATAGAACGAGGCAATTGGTACAGAATAGGTGGTGATCATTTTAGGAATAATGGTATCTCTTTCACAACCAAAAAACGTTTTTATTTTTAATTTGATGTCAAAAGTATCTACTATTCCATACACTACTTCTGCAGGATTTGTTACCGCTGTTTCACCATTTCCAAAGTCCCAGTAATAATTATCCAAACTACTTCCACTAGTAGCACCAAATTGCACTTTTAATGGTACACAGCCATTTGTAAGATTGGATGTAAAAGTCAACACTGGTAAGGGATTCACATTGAGCGTAAATACGCCCACTCCATCAGGATTTGTACATCCATCCGAAACATTGAGTGTAAACGTCATTGGATTTTGCGCATAATCTGCAATAACTTGCAAAGTATTTGTATTAGCACCTGTATTCCATGAAAAAGTATAAGGTCCTCCATTTCCGCCAAAAACATTCATCCCAATAATTGTGGTATCCTTATCGCAAATACTCATTGAAGAACTCACCACTGTTATCGGTGGCAACACAGTAACTTTAATGGTCTTTGTTTCAGAAGTACAATTATTATGATCTGTAACATAAACATTGTAAAAATTAGTAGATAATGGAGAAACATTTTGTGGACCTGCGCCATTAAATCCATTACTCCACACATAAGTATAAGAGGGTGTTCCTCCGCTTGCATTGGCAGAAATGTTGATAGAGGTGCCATAACAAATCGTAGCATCCGGCGAAGTAACTAATGTAATAGAAGTTGGTTGATTAATCATTAAAGTAGTACTAATAGGACAATTATTGGCATCTACTACACTCACTGTGTACTGTCCACCCGGTAAATTGGTAGCTACAGAATTCGTCCCACCGATAGGTAGCCATTGATATTGATATCCTCCAACTCCTCCACCTACTGTAACAGTACCACTTCCGGTGGGTATTCCATAACAAGTAGAACTAAAAGATGTAGCCGCAATAGTCAAAGGCGGTGGTTCTGTAATAGAAATCGTATCGGCTATGAAGCAATTATTCAAATCTCTGACCACCAATGTATAATTTCCAATTGGTAAATTAGACACATAAGAATTATTTACGTTTACTGGGAACCAGGTATAAGAATACGCCCCATTACCACCAGACGCTATACCATTGACCCAGCCATCACTCCCACCGTTACAGCTCACACTGCCAGAAGAAACTGTTAATGATAGGGGTGTTGGTTCATTTATTTGAACGGTATTTGAAGCTACGCAGTTGTTAGCATCAATGACTTCCACTGTATAGATATTGGGAGCTAAATTAGTAACCGTCGGAGAGGTCATTCCACCGGGTGTCCACGAATAATTCAAAGTACCTGTTCCACCATAGCCATTTACAACTACACTTCCATCGTTTGCGCCATAGCAGGTGATAGAGTGCGTTTGTAAAATTGTTAATCCCGGCGGTGAGATAGGTTGTGGGATATTCACGGTAGTAAACGTACTGCCGCAAACTCCAGCATCATTCACCGTAATAGTATATGGACCCATTGGAACACCACTTAAAACGCTACTGGTTTGTGCAGAAGGTGACCAAAAATAAGTATATGGCGGCATTCCACCAGATATATTCACTGTTGCACTACCATTTGTCCCCCCATAACAACTGACGCTATTAGTAGATGCCGTTATGGTAAATTGTGGCCATACCTGAACGGTTTGTGAAGTAGCCAATACGGTGGTACCGCAAGTTGTTTGCATTGATAATGTATAGGTGCCGGGGGTTGAATATACAATGGATGTATCATTTTTACTTGGATTGATGGGAGACCCGTTAATGAACCATTCCAAACAAGCATCGTTAGCAGCAGTAGTGTTGGTGATTTTTAAAGTATCGTTGACACATAAATTTTGTTTGTTTACTGTAAATGTTGGAGCAATAGCATTACAGGTAGCACAGATAAAATTGTCAGATGGCGATACATTAGTTACAGCAGGTATATGTTGATATTGTGAAATGGTGTGAAATTGCCAATAAGTAGGGGATACACTATTAGAAATTATGCTTGCAGTTATATCTCTAAATGACGGCACAAAGGAAGCAGTATTAGCACAGCCCGGGCATTGTCCTAAACTATCTGCCACAACAATAAAAGGGTCAAAATCTCCCGAACCTACTCCATTTTGTGTATTTCCTACACATAAAACTCTTCTACCCGAATAGTTAAAAATCCCGATAAATGAATCATTAGCTGCAAATCCATAAACATTGGCTTTAATAGGATTACCGGATGGATTTAAAACCAAAACATACGCTTCTCTTCCGCCAAATGCTGAGTACCCATAAGTAGAACCGCATACTAGAATGTTCCCATTAGGATGCACTATGACTCCTTGAGATTGAGCATCCCATCCACCTAAACCATAAGTTTTTGCCCATTGTAAATTCCCATTCATATCTATTTTAAGAAGAAGAGCATTTTGTGTATTAGGTCCTGCTAACAAAGGATTGCCTGCATTCGCAGTTAATCTGGAGGCAATTAATACCCCCCCATCTGAAGTAGGTATACATTGGTGAAAAGAATCGTTTTCATATCCTTCTTTTTGATTGGTGCCAAAGGTTTTTATCCATAGTACATTCCCATTTAAATCAGTTTTTACTAATACAATGTCAAAATTACCCGCTCCAAATGATTGCGTATTACCCATCGCATAAATATAGGTACCATTGGTTGTTATAGAACTAAACATATCATAACCGGGACCGGCTAATTTTTTGGTGTAAAGATATGCACCTGTAGAAGTGTAAAAACTTATACACGCATCGTTGGGCT
>CAZNVL010000006.1:3842-50610 GCA_964576565.1 uncultured Flavobacteriaceae bacterium
AGTATTCGGCAATTCGGTGATGGATTGTGCCCATTCTGTATGGTATGCTAAGGGTACATCTCTCCATAAATCATGCCAGATGAGATTGCCATTGTTCCCATCCACTTTCATTACCAACCAATCGTAACTACTGTTTGTTATATCGGCGGCACCGCCTATTATTAAATTTCCATCACTCGTTTCTTTAATAGATAAACCACCTGCAGAATTTCCAAAATCGTAGGTTTTATACCATTGCAATGCACCGCATTTATTGATTTTTGCTACATAGACGTTACAATGCCCAGCTTGGTGTTGACCAGTAATTACAAGGCCACCATCGCTTGTTATATTACACCCTAAACCACCATTCATTCCCGGAAAGGAATATTTTTTTACAAACTTGATGTTTTGAGCATAATAGGTGAATGACAATAATAATGAAGTGAAGATAAAGAATTTCTTTTTCATAATTTTTTCTTTTTAATATTCAGGTGCTTTGGTTTTATTAAATAAAAATACTTTTCCTTTAAAAGTTCTGATATCATTTTTTTTCATTGAAATTTCTGGCTTTAGTTGGATGTAATAAATATATTCTCCATCCTGACAGATTTTTCCATTATAGACGCCATTCCATCCTTCGTGAATATCTTCTGTTTCAAAAATTAGCATTCCCCATCTATTAAATATCCGCATCAAAAAATCTTTTTCAGAAATACCAATACCCTTAACATTGAAGACGTCGTTTAATCCATCTCCATCCGGCGTAAAGACATTGGGTATGTACACTGTAAAATTATATTTCACTTCCACAGTTTTATATATGCTATCTCTACAATCAAACTCATTCATTGCAAAAAGAGCCACTTTGTAAATTCCTGCATTTTCATAATAATGTGTGGGGTGAATTTCATTACTTATGTTAGAATTGGAAGCAGGATCTCCAAAATTCCATTGAAAAAATGTGCTGTTGACTGACAAATTATTGAATGTAACAATGGGCTCTAAATTATCTACTACCGAAGGGTTGGGTTGAAAATTGGCTACTGGCGTTGGAAATACAGTAACATCTTTTACTCCCATTGTATCATTTTTACAGCCGTATTGGTCTACAATGTGTAATGTGGTTGAATAAACACCGGCGGTATAAGTTACTGAAACATTAGATGCGTTGCTTGTTTGTCCATTATCAAAATACCATGTATAAGAATCATTAGTTCCATAAGAAATAGCCGTATAATTAACCTTCAACGGTTCACAGCCAGAATTAATATCAGTCGTATAATGCACATTTGGCAAAGGATGAATACTTAAAGTTACAACGATATTAGCATCCGGCACTGTACATCCATCCGAAACAGTAACAGTATAGGATTGTAAATTATTACTGCTGTAATCAGCCGCTACATTCATGGTGGGTGTATATACACCATTGTGCCAATCATAGGCATAAGGACCACCATTACCTGCTCCAGTTAGAGTAAAACTTAAAATAGCTGTATCTTTATCACATACAGTTACTGTTGAATTATTTCCACTTAAAGGCGGTGTTACATAGATGCTAATAGTTTGCTGTTGTGAATAACAATTGTTGTTATCTTTTGCAATCACTGTATAAATTGTGGTAGAAGTAGGTGAAACGTTGTGTGGTCCTGTTCCGGATAAACCCGCTGTCGACCATGTGTAAGAAAAGGGCGGATTACCACCATTCGCAAAGGCGTAGATATTCGTAGATTGACCAAAACAAATGGTTTGTGATGGCGAAACATTTAGTAAAACAGGAGGTGGTTCTGTTACCTGAATGGTCAATGTTTTAGAACAGCCATTCCCATCTAATGCGGATAATGTATAAATACCAGCGCTGGCATTATTGATAAATAAATTAGTAGAATTGTTGATTGGTAACCACGTATAGGAAAGAGGAGCTGTTCCTCCGTTCAAAGTAGCACTGATTACTCCATCGCTTAATCCCCAACAACTGACCGGCGTATATTGGGCAGAAGCAATGATAGGTGGTGGTTGGTTTATAGTTAATGTTTGTGTAGAAATACAATTGTTTGCATCTTTAATAGTAACGACATAATTTCCTGCATACAAATTGGATGCGATGGATCCTGTTTGTGCAGAAGGCGTCCACGTATAATTATGCGGGAAGGTGCCTCCTGAGGAAGTGATAGTCGCAGAACCAGTAGGTATGTTGTTACAATTTAAATCTTTAACAGAAATCGTAGAAGTAATTGGCAGAGGTTGAGTGATCGTTACCGTGCCAAAGGCAATACAATTATTAGCATCTGTGACTCTTACAGTATAAGTACCAGGCGTAAGGTTATTTATCTGGCTATTGGTAGATCCATTATCCCAAAGATAAAAATACGGAGACGTTCCAATAGTCGGGCTTGCGAGTGCTGATCCATCCGCAAAACCATAACAGGAGATGTTCGTGGAAGTGATAGCAGGAGTTGGATTAGGATTTACCACGACATTAAGAGTATCTTTTCTTAGACAGCCGTTAGTCGCTTTTGCAAAATAATAATATATTCCTGTATCATTCAAAGTAACATTTGTTAAAGTAACGGTTGGAGAATTAGATGAAAAAGCATTTGGCCCGGTCCATGTATAGGAAATCGCACTGCTACCCGACATAGTAATAGTATTTCCTTCACATTGAGGAGAATTTGAAACAGCTTTGGGAGGCAATGGATTTATTGTAATATTTTTTTGGGCCGTATCTACACAGCCATCTGCCGATTGAACCAATAAAGTATAATACCCTTGATTTGCAGAAGACGCATTTGGGATAATAGGATTAGAAATATTGGAAGTAAAACTATTGGGACCTGTCCAGAAATATGAAACTCCGCCACTTCCTTGTAATTTTAAGGTATCTTTTTCACAAACAGGATTATTAAAATTTATCGCGGCATTGGGAGGTGCATTCGTATTCATTTTAATTAAAACGACATACCCACTTCCGCCATTTCCGGACGCATTACCACCTCTTGCAAATCCGAATGGCAAATCAGGATCTGCGCTATTTGCAGGTGTTTGATAATTACCAGCTGAAAATGTAGCAGGAGTAGTAAAACTACTTACTACAGGATAACCTGTTGCTAGTATAGCAAAGCCATTTCCACTTCCGCCGCCACTTGCTCCGCAATCGTTCGCAGCATTGCAGGACGGCCCATTAGGCGGTACGGTTCCGGCTGTTCCACCATTTGTGAAGCCACCACCACCGCCACCTGCCCCTCCCCCATCACCGGTTGAGAAGCACCATTAGCACCATAATTGGTTGTATTCCCACCGTATATTCCAGCTACTCCCACGCAAGAGGTACTTCCTCCATTATTACCACCACCTCCACCATAACCGCCTGACGATGTACATCCACCTCCGCCACCACCTCCGCCGCCCGGTGCTACTACAATTACATTTGTCCCTACCAACACCGCTGTAGAACCTCCGCCTCCACCACCAGCTCCTGAACCGCCAGATGGGCCACTGTTTCCTCCATTCCCTCCCAATCCAAAGCCATATCCGCCTGAACCTCCAGGCGCAGAACCACCACTACCTCCCGCATTCCCGCCGCATCCACAAAATATAGTGATAGTTTCTCCTGGTGTTACATAAAGCATTGCTTCCGCGTATCCACCACCACCACCACCACCACCGGCATAAGCATCGTTTCCTCCCCCTCCTCCTCCTGCGCCCCAGGCCTTAATTTTTAGTAAACAAACATCATTGGGAACTATATATGTATAGCCCATATTTGTGCACGAAAACGTTTGTAAAACAGTTTGAGCGTTAATATTAAAGCAATTTAAAAATAAAACTATTATAGAGATAGAGAAAATAGTATTTTTTTGAATAAACTGTGTTTGCTTCATAATTATTGTGCTTGCAAATATAAACAAAGTAGGATGTATTTTTTAAGTATTTCAATAAATAATCATACTCATTCACTCAGTCAATAGCACTATTCACTCAATCTGGTGTCGATAAAATGATATTATTGTTTTCAATTAGGATGAAAAATAATGTACCTTTGTGCTGAAAAATTTTATAGTATGAAAAAAGTTTTTTGTTATTACTTAATGCTTGTTTTTATGAGCATACCAGTAGTTGCTCAAAAGAAAAATGTGAATGCAGCGTGGCGGGCACTAACCGATTATCAAAGCACGTTGAACGATACGCCCAATTTATCTTATCTATTAAAAGCCAAAGAATCCATTGATATGGCTATTCAAAACCCAGAAACAAAAGAAGATGCACGGACATTAACCTATCATTCTCAAATTTATTTTGAATTATTTAAATATTATCAAAACCATATTGACCCTACTATTCAACACCACACTTATTTGAAAAATGCCATTGAAACTTACGATCTTCTTAAAGAAAAGCATCCTAAAATAGCATCCACGACTGAACTTCAAACACATGGAATCAATTTATTAAATACTTCTAATCAAGTTGCCGTCCAATTATTTAATGAAAAAAAATACAACGATGCCAGCCACTTTTTTGAACAACATTATTTACTTCAAAAGAAAATTCTCAATACCCTTGACACAGCGGGTTTATTTAATGCTTTTTTAAGTGCATATAAAGCCCATCATGATGAACGAATCATCCAATTAAGCAACGAACTTATACAAACTAATCTTGACAATGTAAAGTTGTTTCAACTAATGTACACGTTTTATCAACATAAAAATGACACGGCGGCCGCCAGAAATATCTTAAAAAAAGGAAGAGAAAAATATCCCAACGACCTTACTCTTCTTAATCAAGAAACAGAATACTATATTGGCTCCAAACAATATCTACCGGCTATTCAAAACCTGCAGTTGCTTATTCAAAAAGATACTACCAATGCCTTATTATTACTCACTCTTGGAAACATATACGACAATCTTGCTAATCAAAATATGGCCGCGAAGAATTATTCAGATAGCACAGAAAATCTGTTTCAAAAGGCCATACAATATTATATGAAAAGTTATGCCTTTAAATCTCAGTTAGATGCTGAAAACTTATTTACACTTACTTATAATATAGGTGCTTATTATACGAATTATGGCTTGTTTTATTACAACAAAAAAATGAAAGAATTTAAAATTACAGACCTGTCTCAAAAACAAAAAGGAGTGGAAGATAAACGAAAAGAATACACGCAAATGGGATTGCCTTATTTGAAAGAAGCAGAAACATTAAAACCTAATGATAATGCTGTCATTACAGCACTTTATAAAGTATATGCTTTAATTGGTGATACTAAAAATGCAGAGATGTATAAAAATAAAATGATTCGTAACTAAACGTTTTTTAATTTAAAGTTGTATTACTCGTAGCGTAAACTTTCTATTGGATCTACTTCTGCAGCTTTTTTGGAAGGATAATAACCGCTTGCTATTCCAACTATAAAGCAGGTTATGACAGAAAGAACTATCCAAAACCAGGGAATAAAAAATCCAGCACTTAACCCTATTGACACAAGATTACCGATAATAATACCTAAAAGTATGCCTCCCAATCCACCCGTTAGTCCTATTAAAATAGCTTCCAGAAGAAATTGATATTGAATGTTTTTTGACGATGCGCCTAATGCTTTTCGGATGCCTATTTCGCGTGTTCGTTCTTTGACATTGACCAGCATAATATTTAAAAGCCCAATAACAGCACCCGTGAGTGTGATGATGGCAATAAATGTAGCGCCTAAGGTTACTTTCTTTAAATCATCAATTACAAGATTGGCAATGACATCTGATTTTTCTATTGAAAAATTATCTTCTTGATGGGGAGATAACTTGCGAATATTGCGAAAGGTGTAGCGGGCTATGTCTATAGCAGTGCTTAATTGTTGAGTGTTATTGCATTTGATTTGAATAGAAAAAGCCGGGTTGGGAGATGGGTGGATGGCTCTGGCTGTTTCAAATGCAACAAAGAGCACTTTGTCCCCACCAAATCCAAAACTGCTGCCTTTTGTTTTCAATACACCAATCACTAAAAATTGGTGATTGCCCCACCATATTTTTTTTCCTAAGGCGTTTTCTTTTGGAAAAAGCAATGCTTCAATATCTTTTCCTATAATGGCATAATTGTTGTTTTTATTAACTTCGTTACTTGTAAACCATCGTCCTTTTTCAATTTCATAACCTGAGACATCTAAATAATTTTCATCCACGCCTTGTATTTCTACATTGGGGTTTGTCGATTTGGATTGATGTTTTAATTTTGCATTAAATGAAAGTATAGAAGAGATTGAAATTACAGAAGGGAATTGATAAAGTTCTTTGAATTGCCGGGCTTGATAATAGGTGATGGGTGTGCCAATTTTTTTCATTCGGATACTTCCGCCTTTTTTTATGGTTTCAGTTTTTTCCATAATGGAAAAGGTGTTTGCACCAAGCCCTGAAAATTCGTTATTAATACTTGCTTTAATGGCATCAATCGCTGATAAAATACCTACCAGCGCCATAATACCAATTGAGATAATCAGCATCGTTAAGGAAGAACGAAGTAAGTTGGAACGAATGCTCTGAATGGCTTGTAAAATTAGTTCTTTATTCTTCATTCTCTTTTGGTAATAGTTTTTGAATGGTGTTTTTGGGATTTATATAGGGTTTTATGTTTTTTTCAATAATGGAGAGTGCATTGCCTTTTCCACTGATTAAATTGTTTTTTGCTTTTTCATAAGCGTCTTGTGCAGATTTGAGTTTGTCTCCAACTTCCACAAAATATTGATCTACAAAAACACGTAACTTATCGTATAATTTTTCAATATCTTTTAAGATGTTTTCAAATTCTTCTTTTCTTTTTTCTTGTTGCCAGATAAAATAAATGGTTTTGAGAGTGGCTAATAGTGAAGTGGGTGTTACAATCAAAACTCTTTTACGAATGGCGTCGTTGAATAATTCTGGTTTGTATTGATGGACAATTTGCATCACGCCTTCAATTGGTACAAACATCAATACAAAATCAATGCTGTTGAGATTATAGAGTTTTTCGTAGTTCTTATTGCTTAAATTAGCGTAATGGGATTCAATCGATTTTATGAGTGCATTGGCGAAGTTTGATTTTTCATCATCCGTTTTTGCTTCCTGATATTGCAAATAAGCATTGAGTGTCACTTTTGAATCAATAATGATGCTTTTTTCGTTAGGTAAATTAATAACAACATCCGGACGCTGGTCGCCTGTTTGTTTTTGAGAAGAATAATGGATGCCTTCTTGCAAGCCGGCTATTTCAAGGATTTTTTCTAAAATAAACTCGCCCCAATCGCCTTGATGTTTTACTTGTGACGTCAGGGCATTAGCAAGTTTTTCAGCAGTTTGTTTGACTTCTTCGCTTTGTTTGGAAAGATGTTCTACAATGGTCTTTAAGGAAGAACGTTCTTTGTTTTCGTTGTCGTAGTATTGTCGTATTTTGTTTTCCAACTCTTTTACTTGTTGAAGATAATCTTTAATTGGGGAAATGGAATTGTTTAAAACTTGTTGATTTTGAGAAGTTAATTTTTGAGTATTGGTTTCTAAAATTTTTTGGGCAATGAGTTCAAATTCTTTTTGAAGTTTGGTTTGAATAGTTTCAATTTCTTGTTTTTGTGATTGCAGTAAATCTTCTAAATTCCTGATTTGTTGGGCTTGTTGTGAGTTGGTAGAATGCAGTTGAATATTTTCTTTTTGATATTTTTCCAGTTGATTTTTTATTTCAGATAATTGTTGTTCATTAATAGTCAATGATTCTTTTAATGCTGAATTTTCTTTTTCTACATTAATAATTTTATCGTTGTATTGTTTTAATTCTTGTTCAAGTTTCAAATTTTTATTTTTGACTTCTATATTCTCGCTGGTGAGTTGGTCCAGTTTAGATTGTAAAACTTCTTTTTCAGATTTTGTTTTTTGTAAATTGGAATAAAGAATAAATAATAGAATTAGTGAAATGATTAAACAAGCTATTAATAAGTATTCCATAACGAAAGAATTTATCAAGACAAATATACAACGGATAAATGGTTCTTTATACTTTTATTCATTTAAAGTTTTCCACAAAAGATCTTTTAATGCTTGTAAGTTAAAACCTGTGTGAGAAGAAATGAAAATATAAGGAAGTTTGTTTTTTCCTTTCAACTTTTTGTTCAATTCTTTTGATATTTCCTGCATTAATTCATCGTCTAATAAATCTGCTTTGCTAATGGCAAGCACTCTTTTTTTATTGAGTAAATCAGGATTGTAAAGTTCTAATTCTTTTAATAAAATTTTATATTCTTCAAAGATGTTAGCATTTTCAGCAGAAATGACAAATAGTAAAACAGAATTGCGTTCTACGTGTCGTAAAAAGCGATGGCCTAATCCTCTTCCTTCGTGTGCTCCTTCTATCAATCCGGGCAAGTCAGCCATTACGAAACTCTTAAAATCTCTGTAAGAAACAATGCCAAGTTGTGGCACAAGCGTAGTGAAAGGGTAATTCGCAATTTCTGGCTTGGCAGCGGTTAATACCGATAATAAAGTGGACTTGCCGGCATTGGGGAAGCCGACTAATCCTACATCAGCAAGAACTTTTAATTCTAAAATTTTCCATTCTGTTTTGCCGGGTTCACCTTCTTGAGCAAATTGGGGGACTTGTCGTGAAGGGGTTGCAAAATGGGCATTTCCAAGTCCTCCTTTTCCGCCTCGTACTAAAATAAACTCTTGTCCATCTTCGGTTATTTCACATTCTATTTCACCGGTTTCAGCATTTCTGGCAATTGTACCAAGCGGCACTTCCAGTATCACATCTTTACCGGATTTTCCGGTCATATTACTTTTTGATCCGTTTTCACCATCTTCGGCAATGACGTGTTTTCTATACTTTAAATGCAATAGTGTCCAAAGTTGTTTATTCCCTCGTAAAATAATATGTCCGCCTCTGCCGCCATCTCCGCCATCTGGCCCGCCTTTGGTAGTAAATTTATCTCTATGAAAGTGCACAGCACCATCACCGCCTTTGCCACTTCTACAGCAAATTTTTACATAATCAACAAAATTCGTCTCCACAATTTTTAAGTTTACTAAACAAAATTAAAAATGCCAGTTAAATTTTTTTATCTATGACACTGCAAATGTCTTGAAATACCTTTTCTACCTCTTGATTGGCATTGATTGTATAAAAAGCATTTGTAAAATGTTTTTCATAATATTCTTTAACCGGGAATGTTTTTTCATAATATTCTGCTAAACGTTTACGAATCACATTAATATCTGCGTCATCTGTTCTGCCTTCTATTTCTGCTCTTTTTTGAAGACGATTAATAAACACATCATCAGGGGCACTCATAAAAATAATAGCGTTTACACTCCTATTTTTTTGCATCAGCATTTTATTGAGTGCTTCTGCTTGTGCTACGGTTCTGGGAAAGCCATCGTATAAAAAGCCGTTGACATTGGTCGTAGAATCAATAAAATTTTTTATCATTCCGATGACGATTTCATCACTGACCAGTTCTCCTTTGTCCATAATGGCTTTGGCTTGCAAGCCAAGTGGGGTTTGATTTTTTACTTCATTACGCAAAATATCGCCGGTAGATAAATGTTTTAAGTTATATTTTTCACTGATTTGTTTGGCTTGTGTGCCCTTACCAGAGCCGGGCGGACCGATTAAAATTATATTTATCATAAACTTTGGTTTTTAGTTAAGAATGTAAAACATATACGCAGGATAAGTTTCTGCCCAATCCATTGTAATCTAATCCATATCCTACAATAAAGTCATTGGGGATTGATTTTCCAATGTAATGAATAGGATAATTTAATCGATACGAATTGGGCTTGAAAAAAGCAGACACAATACGATAGTCGTTATTGTTGTGATTTTTCAAGGTTTGGATGATTTTTTCAAGAGTATGACCGGTATCTACAATGTCTTCTATCACAATTACAGTGCGGTTGGAAATATCTTCGTTTAGTCCAATCAGTTCTTTTACAATGCCAGAAGTTTGTGTGTTTACATAAGAAGTAAAGCGTACAAAAGAAATTTCGCATGGTAATTTAAAGTATTTCATCAAATCGGAAGCAAACATAAATGAGCCGTTGAGAATGACCAGAAATAGTGGGTTTTTGAAGGTATGATAATCTTCGGTCAATTGTTGAGCAATTTTTTGAACAATGGATTGAATTTCTTTTTCAGAAATGTACGGTCTGAATTGTTTATCGTGTAGTTGAATAAGTTCCATTGATTTTTTGCCGTGTAAAAGTAAGGAAAATATGATAACAATACTTTTAATATTTTTGCAAAAAAATGATGAAGAGAAGTAGTATTCTTTATTTGTTAATCGCGGTATCGTTTCTTATTCTTTCCTGCTCTACTCATCATAGCACCAGAAAATGTAATGGCAAAAAAGGAATTAAAACGCCAATGGGCTTGATGTGATTTTTTATAATTACATTCATTTCTTCATTATCTTTGCAGATTAAGATAATTCATATTCTATGTCAAGAATTGATGTATTAAAAACCTATAAATTATTTATCAATGGACAATTTCCGCGTACCGAAAGCGGACGATACTATCCGGTTCAAAACAAACAAGGACAACTATTAGCCAATGTGTGCCGTGCCTCCAGAAAGGACTTTAGAAATGCTGTAGTGGCTGCTCGTACAGCACAAGCCGGATGGGCATCCAAATCTGCACTTCTTAAAAGTCAAATTCTTTATCGCTTGGCTGAAATGCTGGAAGGTCGTAAGGAACAAATCATAGAAGAACTTTTACTTCAAAATGTTTCTCCCAAAAAAGCAGAAGCAGAAGTGCTTACCGCAATTGATAGAATCATTTATTTTGCAGGATGGGCAGATAAATTTATACAGATTTATTCCACTGTAAATCCCGTAGCTTCTTCTCATTTCAACTTTTCTTTGCCTGAACCTACTGGTGTTGTGAGCATCATTGCTCCGGAAGAACCCTCTTTTCTGGGATTAATTTCCGTCATTCTTCCGGTTATTGTTTCGGGGAATACGTGTGTTGTATTAGCACCTGAGAATTATCCACTGAATGCTATCACCTTTGCTGAAATAATCGCTACATCGGACTTACCAGCAGGCGTTATCAATATCCTGACAGGATTTGAAAAAGAGCTATTACCACATTTTGCGAATCACATGGATGTAAATGCTATTGTGTACGCACGCCATAATGCCGCTTCCATCAATGCCATTCAAGAATTAGCACCACTGAATGTAAAACGTATTGCACTTTGGAATAAAAAAGATTGGTGGAAAAATGAAGATGCTGAAAATCCATACCTGATTTTAGATGTCTGTGAAATAAAAACCACCTGGCATCCTATTGAAAACATTGGAACAGCCGGTTCTAAATATTAATCATTATCAAAACAAAAATCTATGAACGCAAGAAATATCTTAATCGGATTACTCATTTTATTGGTACTAGCAGGTATGTGGACCTGCAGCAAACGCAATCAGTTTGTGTCCAAAAAAGAAGAAGCCAAATCACAATGGCAACAAGTCCAAACACAATATCAAAGAAGAATGGATTTAATTCCCAATATTGTTAGTACTGTAAAAGCACAAGCCAATTTTGAAAGAAAAACATTGGAAGATGTTATCAATGCCCGTGCAAAAGCCACACAGGTAACCCTCCACGCAGAAAATTTAGATGAAACTTCTCTTGAAAAATTTAAACAGGCACAAGGTGAATTAAGCGGTGCTTTGGGAAGATTATTAGCCGTTGCAGAAAATTATCCTGAATTGCGAACCAATCAGGCGTTTTCTGAACTTCGTACTGAACTGGAAGGCACAGAAAACAGAATATCTGTACAGCGTATGAAATACAATGATGTGGTAAAAGAATACAATAAATCCATACAATATTTTCCGGGCAATATTGTAGCAGGAATATTTGGCTTTTCGCCTATGCCTTATTTTGAATCGGAAGCTGGTTCTGAAAAAGCTCCAAATGTAGGGAAGCAATTGGAAGATATGATGAAATAGTGGTATATTTTATTCTTTCACAAACAACGATTTAAGTTCGGTTGCGTCATCTGGTTTTAGTCGTCCGCTTAAGATGAGTGAGAGTTGTCGGCGTCTGAGTGCTGCTTCGTATCTTTTCTTTTCCAGTTCTGTTTTAGGTACTATTTGTGGAACAGGTAAAGGAGTGCCGTTTTGATCAATGGCCACATAAGTTGCAATTGCTTCGTTGCATTTGGTTCGTTTTCCGGTAACTGTGTTCTCAACAAATACATCAATAATAACTTCCATACTGGTATCAAATGCCCGACTGACCTGTGCTTCAAGAGTTACTATACTATTTTCTTTAATCGGTACAGAAAAAGAAATGTGATTGATGGCTGCTGTTACCACTACTCTTCCGCAATGCCTTTGTGCGGCAATACTTCCGGCGATGTCTATCCATTCCATTAAACGGCCACCAAATAAATTTCCTAATGGATTGGTATCACCCGGTAGCACAATTTCTGTTTTTATACATTTCGATTCGGAAGCCAATTTTTCTTCTGACATATAGTTATCGTTGAGTAGTTTTTGTTTTATTAATTGTCCTTATACAGAAAACAAGGTGGTTATTCTATCCGTTGTTATGAGTAGTAGTATTTGTAGTATTTTCGGATTTTTCAAAAGGTCTTTTACCTAAAATTTCTTCTAAATCTTCTTTGAAGATGACTTCTTTTTCCAGTAAGCGATTGGCGAGTTGGGTTAATGCTTCTTTTTTCTCCATCAAGATATTTTTAGCTCGTTGGTAGGCAATATCGGTCATTTTTTTTACTTCTTCATCAATAATTTCTGCTGTTTTTTCACTATAAGGTTTCGAAAAGGCGTATTCGGATTGACCGGTGCTATCATAATAACTAATGTTTCCGATTTTAGGGTTGAGTCCATAATATACTACAGAGGCATAGGCCTGTTTAGTTACTTTTTCAAGGTCATTCATAGCCCCTGTAGAGATTTTTCCAAACGTAACTTCTTCGGCTGCTCTTCCGCCTAGGGCAGCGGTCATTTCATCTAAAATTTGTTCGGTAGTGGTAATATGTCTTTCTTCCGGCAAATACCAGGCGGCTCCTAAAGATTTGCCTCTCGGCACAATGGTTACTTTAACCAAAGGGGCAGCGTGTTCTAAAAACCAACTCACGGTGGCGTGTCCTGCTTCGTGAAAAGCGATAATTTTCTTTTCTTCCGATGTAATAATTCTGTTTTTCATTTCTAATCCGGCGATTACTCTGTCTACCGCGTCTAAAAAATCTTCTCTGGTAACCATTTTTTTACTTTTTCGTGCTGCGATTAAAGCGGCTTCGTTACAGATGTTAGCGATGTCTGCACCACTAAATCCTGGTGTTTGTTTGGCCAAAAATTCCACATTGACAGATTTATCTATTTTAATTTTTTTCAGATGCACTTTAAATATTTCTTCACGGTCTTTTACATCTGGCATTTCAATGTATATGTGTCGGTCAAAGCGACCCGGACGCAACAGGGCTTTGTCCAGAATGTCCGCCCGATTGGTAGCGGCTAATACAATTACTCCACTGTTGGCAGCAAAGCCATCCATTTCGGTGAGTAACTGGTTGAGCGTGCTTTCCCGTTCGTCGTTGGCACCGGTGGAGATATTTTTGGAGCGTGAACGGCCGATGGCATCAATTTCGTCAATGAAAATAATACAGGGGGCTTTTTCTTTGGCTTGAGCAAATAAATCGCGTACACGGGAAGCCCCTACGCCTACAAACATTTCTACGAATTCAGAGCCGGAAATGGTAAAAAAGGGCACCTGCGCTTCGCCGGCAATGGCTTTGGCGAGTAGTGTTTTTCCGGTGCCGGGCGGTCCTACCAGCAATACACCTTTGGGAATTTTAGCACCCAATTCTGTGTATTTGCCTGGGCTTTTTAGAAAGTCCACAATCTCCTGCATTTCGGTTTTAGCGCCTTCTAATCCGGCCACATCTGCAAAAGTAACGCCGGATGTTTTATCTTTATCAAATAATTGAGCACGGGAACGGCCAAAATTGAAAATAGAAGCGGGGCTACCGGGTGCGCCTCCTGCCATTCTTCTTAACATAAATATCCAGAAAAATAAAAAAAGCACTAATGGTACTATCCAGGAGAGATGGTCTGTCCAATTGGTTTCTTCTACCGAACGTGGGAAAATGAGTTTGTTTTTGGGAATAGCAGCGGCTTCCTGCACTTTTTCCACTCTGTTTAGAAAAAACTCTACTGATGGAATACTCACTACAAAATGAGGTCCTCGAAATTTTTTGTCCGGGAAATAAGGTAGTCCCGTATTTGGATCTTTGTATCGTAAAGATTTTAGTAAAGAATCTTTATTGATAAAAATCTGAGCGTATTTTCCATTGACGATGATGATGTCTGTAACATCTCCGTGTGCCAGCATTTCTTCAAAACGTGTTTGAGAAATTTCAATTTGTCGTTTGAAGGTATCGTTATTAAAAAATGTAAGGAATAGTATGATGGCGACTATAAGACCATAAATCCAGTAAAAAGAACCACCGCCATTATCGGGAAGTTTTTTCTTTTTATTTTGAAAAAATTTTTCTTTCAGTTGCTCAAACTGTCGTTGACGAATTTGCTCTTCGGTTAAATTATCGGGTGTAGGGTTGGATGGGATATTTTTTTGTTCTGCTGTATTGTCTTGTGGATTGTTGGGTGTTGGAGTGTCAGAGAGAGGTGGTGTATTTTTTGAAGAAGTATTTTCTGTATTCTTGTCAGTTGGAGTCAATGGTTTTTCTGGTTGCATACGTTGTTCTTTATGAAAAAGTGATGAATTTTATTTAAATGTGTTGAATTTTGGCATCTGCCCACAGTTCTTCTAATTTATAGAAACTTCTCCTATCGCTTCTGAATATGTGTACTACAATGGTGAGATAGTCAAGGAGTATCCATTCGGCATTTTGAACACCTTCTATATGATGTGGGCGAATGTTCATTTTTTTTTGTGTAAATTCTTCTACTGAGTCGGTGATGGCTTGCAATTGAGGTTTGCTATCGGCTTCGCAAATGACAAAAAAGTTACAAAAGCTGTTTTCGATTTTCTGCAGGTCTAAAATAGTGATGTTGTTGGCTTTTTTTTCCTGCATTCCTTCCACGATTGTTTGAAGTAAGGCATTATCTCTGTCAAGGTTAGAGTGTTTTAGTTGTTTTTTTTCTTTGGATAGTTTAGGGCTTGTGTTTTTTCGGTTTGTCGTTGAAGTTGTTTTTTTTGAATGGGAATTTGTTCTTTTTTGGGTAGCCGTTGTTTTTTTAGCTATTTTTTTGCTTGTAGCGTTTTTAGAGGGTTTCTTTTTTTTAGTTTCTTTTTTTGTCATTGAGTGGTTTCTTTTTAAAATTAAGGAAGTGCAAAAGTAATACATTTAGCAATACAAGAATAGGCGGATGTAAAATTTGTATGGTGTTTATACATTTTTAGCAGTTTTGTTATGAATAGTATTTTGGAAATATACTAAATGGTAGCTTTAGAAATGGTGTAGAAAATGAAACAAGAGAATTATATGAATGGTACAAATTTCATTTTTTAAGTTTCACGCATTGATTCGACCGGATCCAGTTGAGAGGCGGAATAGGCCGGTATGAAGCCACTGATGACGCCAACGAGTATGGAGATGTTGAGGGCCAGCAGGATATTAGAAGCAGAAAGTTGAATAGTAAAGTCAATATAGGGTTGTAATAAACGAATAGTGATAAAGGTGATGAGTAATCCAATCATACCGCCTAATAAGGTAAGAATAACGGATTCTATTAAAAACTGCAGAAGAATAAAAATTTTGGTTGCACCTAAAGCTTTTTGAATACCAATAATGGGCACGCGTTCTTTTACGGATACAAACATGATATTAGCAATACCAAATCCACTAACAAGTATGGAAAATCCACCAATAATCCATCCTGCAATGGATAGTACAGAAAACAATCCTTCTGTATTTTTTTCAATCAATGAACTTTGATTGAGTGCGAAGTTATCTTCCTGATTGGGTTTTAGTCGTCTGATTTTGCGCATTTGAAGATTTAAGGTGCTGAGCAATTCTGCTTCGTCTATATTTTCTGATAGTGGTTTTACTGCAATATAAGGATTTGCATTTTCACTTTTTACACTCAGAAATTTGGCGGCAAATAAATAAGGCATTAAGATGACTTCATCTAAGCTGGCGTTGAAAATGTTTTTACCTTCTTGTTTGATAACACCAATCACTTTTAGTTTTTTTCCATTGTAAGTAACTTGCTGATTAATGGCTAATTCTGGGCTACCAAACAAATTTTTAGCCAGTGAATAACCCATAATGATCACATTTTTACCTTGATTAAATTCTGAGTTGGAAAAATATCGTCCTGCATAAAAATCTAGTCCTCTGACACGTGCGTATTCATAGGTACAACCGATGATTCTAAATTCGGAGATGGTATTTTTATTGAACCGAACCGGGGCAGTGGAAAATATATTGACACAAAAGCTTACGGCGTATTTTTGTTCATCTACCGTTTTTTTTAATTCTGCCCATTCATCGTATTTTGGGAGTGGTCTTTCCAGATATTTCCACCACGGGTAGTCCTCACGAAAAGCCCAGGGCCATTTTTGGATGTAAATGACGTTACCGCCAATGCTTTGGACACTGTCGCGGATACTTTTTTCAAGTCCATCAATAAAAGTAAATACAAGGATGACAGAAAAAATGCCGATAGTTACACCTAATAAGCTTAATAGAGAACGTATTTTATTGGCAACCAAGGCGTGTTGTGATAAAGCAAATGCTTCCCGAAGCAGCCATACAAAAGTATCTGCCCATCGTACCATGCTTTTCAAACTGGATTTCGACATGATAAAAACATAAAAATTCTATACAGCGCTAACAAGCAATGATGGAAAGATATTATTGTTCGTTTTTTCAAGTTATCTTAAAGTGGTTTGGTGGTAATACTGAGGTTTAATTTTTTGTCAATATCTTCAAGATATACTCTGATTTGTTTATCGGTTTGTTTTAGGTCTTCTATATTTCTACAGGCATGTAATACGGTGGAGTGGTCTTTTCCGCCACACATTGCGCCAATGGCTTGCAAGGAGGCCTTCGTGTATTTTTTGGCAAAGTACATGATGATTTGTCTGGGTTGTACAATTTCTCTTCTACGGGTTTTGGCTTTTAGTTCTTCGGGTTTGAGTTTAAAGTATTCGCAGACAATTTTTTGAATCATGTCAACGGTGATTTCTCTGTTGATGTTTTTAGCAAATTTATCTACAATTTCTTTAGCCAGTTCAACCGTGATGGGGCGTTTGTTAATAGAAGAATGTGCCATAATGGAGATAAGGGCGCCTTCTAATTCTCTGACACTAGTGGTGATACTTTGAGCAATGTAAGAGATGACTTCATCGGGGATAACAATGCCTTCCATTTCAATTTTTTTCACAAGGATTTTTTTTCGTGTTTCATAATCGGGTGGGGTAATATCGGCTTGTAATCCCCATTTGAAACGTGAAATAAGACGTTCCATCATATCGGGCAAATCAATGGGAGCACGATCGGAAGTGATGACTAATTGTTTTCCTAATTGATGCAAGTGGTTAAATATATGAAAGAAGGTTTCCTGTGTTTTTTCTTTTCCTGATAAGAATTGAATATCGTCAATGATTAAAACGTCCACCATTTGATAAAAGTGCACAAAATCATTTTGTTTGTTTTCTCGTACAGCGTCGGTAAATTGTGCTGTAAAGCGATCGGTCTGTATGTATAGGACGATTTTGTCCGGATAGCGATTTTTTACTTCTATTCCAATGGCTTGTGCTAAATGTGTTTTTCCTAGTCCCACTCCGCCATAAATGAATAAAGGGTTAAAGGCGGTTTGTCCTAATTTTTCAGCAACGGCATAGGCAGCACTGCGTGCTAATCGGTTGCATTCTCCTTCTGCAAAATTTTCAAAACTATAGTTGGGATTTAAATGGGAATCTATTTGTATCTTTTTTATACCGGGAATAGCAAAGGGATTCATTTTGGGTGGCTGCGTAGTAGTAGAGATATTAATGGGTGGATTTTTTGTATTAGTGCTGACATTAGGGAGTTTAATTTTTGAACTGTCTTTCGAACTGTTTTCAACATCTATCAGATAATTTAAAGAAGCGTCTTTTCCGATAGAAACATGCAATGCTTTTTTGATGAGGTCAATGTAATTTTCTTCAATGTATTCGTAAAAAAACATGGAAGGTACTTGAATGAGTAATTTGTTGTCTTTTAGCTCAACAGGTTTGATTGGAATGAACCAGGTATTAAAGTTTTGCTCTGTAACATTGTTTTTGATAAATTCTAAGCAATTTTTCCATATTGCTTCTGCCTGCTTTTTAATGCTGCTTACTTCTGCCATAATTTAATTTCTTTTTTGTAAACGATAAAATGAATTTTATTGAGATTGAATATTGAGTGTTTGAAAATTGGTAGTGCAAAGTTTTGCATAAAAATTTTAACTTGCAATGCGTTCATCATATTTTTTTTAAACTCTTTGATTTTCAGGGGATTGAAAAATTTTTTTGTTGCATTCAGAAAAATTTATTACCAATTGCCCTAACCATATTCCTGCCCATCCTACTTGTGTTACAAGGGTTTCAGAATGGGTTTTATTTTTAATGGCAACCGGTGATTCAAGAAATGTGTGTGTGTGTCCGCCGATAATTAAATCTGTGAAATAACAATTTTGAGCAAGCATCACGTCACTCACTTTATTATCTTTGTATTGATAACCTAAATGACTTAAACAAATGATGTAATCGCATTTTTTTTCTTTTTTAAGGAAGTGTTCCATTTGCTGTAGTTTTTCAATTGGGTTGTGGTAAATGATTTCGCCGTAGTTGTCTTTCAGGACTAATCCTTCCAGTTCAATGCCAAGGCCGGTGATACCTATTTTAATGCCGTTTTTAAGGATAATTTTGTAGGGAAGAATTTTATTATTGAGTGGTGTGTGTGTAAAGTCATAATTGCAGTTGATAAATGAAAAGGTGGCGTAAGGTAATTGTTGGACGAGGTTATCTATTCCCAAATCAAAGTCGTGATTACCAAGTGTAGAAGCATCGTAGCCCATTTTACTCATGAGTTCAAATTCTAATTTTCCGTGATAGTAGTTGAAGTATGGTGTACCTTGAAAGATGTCGCCGGCATCTAACAGGAGTACGTTGTGATGATAGGTGTTTCTGATTTGTTGGATAAGTTGGCTTCGTTTGGCAAATCCACCTAAGCCGGGATATTTGGGGTCGTTGTCTGGAAAAGGTTCTATTCTGCTGTGTTGGTCATTGGTATAGAGTATGACAAGTGTTTTGGCTTTACCTTGTTTTTCAAGTATTTGAGCAAGGTAAGAAGTATTGCTCATCAAATAAGCACTGCCTAAAAAGTATTTTATGAATGTTCTTCTGTCTATAAATGTTTTCATGATCTATTGTTAATAAAAGCAAGGGATATTTAAATGCTGTTTGTATTGGCAGTATTGAATAATGGCATCACGAATGAGGGTGTTACCGGAATTGATTTGGCGGGCTGATTTCAGAAAAGCACAGTCATCACCACCTTGATACAAATAATCGGACGTAACAAGAATAGTGGTGTTGGTATTATTTTTAGATTTTACTAATAGTTTCGTGTTAGCGTTGGATTTTTCCATTAGTTCCTGTAATTGTGATGAGTGGAGTTCAAGAATAACAATGGTATTGTCAAAGGGCATGAGTTCGAAAATGTGTCGTTTAGTGATTTGACCTTGAGGTAAGTTGGCTCTTAGTCCGCCATAGTTGATTAAAATATAATAATTTTGATGAATAAAGGAATCGGCGTAAAATTGCATGCTTTCAAAGACGAGTTGTGCCAGATTGTTGCAGTTTTTATTTTTTTCTAAGGCGGTGGTTGTTTGAGCAATGGGGATATTCAAATCGTTGTCTAATTGAATTTTGTATGGTAAGATGATTTTGTACAAAGCAGAATCGGTGGGTTGTTCTTTAATAACAAGATGTTGCTTTTGAATATTTTCAGCAGAGGTGCAATACTGTTTGTGGGCACATTGTAAAGAGGCAAGAGAAATTAAAACTAAAGCGAGTAAATGTTTTTTCATAAACCAAATTCGCATTAAATTTAACTAATACATTGTTTATATTTGTCGGTTAATGAAAAATTTTTTTATTGGTTTTATTTTTTTGTTTTATTCTTTAATAGCCCAGCAACAAGAATATGTTTTATCCGGTCGGATTACGGACAATACTAATCAGCCCTTGCCTTTTGCGGCTGTAAGCGTGCTTCATTCCAATAAAGGCACCACTGCGAATGATGAGGGAAAATTTGAACTAAAACTTTTACCGGGCGATTATCAGATTATTGTTCAATATTTAGGATACAAGAAAAAAATACTCTCTGTTCATCTGATGCAAGATCAAAATGTGACGATTGTATTAACACCGGAAGAAATTGCGTTGAATGAGGTGCCAATTAATGCTTCGGAAGATCCGGCCTATGCGGTGATTCGTCGTGCTATTAAGAAAAGGAATCAACATCATAAAGAATTGAAGAGTAATTCGTATCAATGTGAAGTGTATATCAAAGGGGTTCAGAAACTCAATGATATTCCGGATAAAATAATGGGCATGGATGTGAAAGTCAATGATAATGAAAAAGGTATTTTTTATTTATCGGAAACAAGGAGTCGCTATTTTTTTGTACCACCGGATAAAAAGAAAGAAATTATTAAGGCGAGTCGGGTGAGTGGGCAAAGCAAAGGATTTTCATTTAACCGATATATTCCGATGCAAAAAGATATTTATGAAAACAGTTTAGATTTTTATTTTATTTCCAATCGTCCTTTTATTTCACCGATTAGTGATAATGCTTTGTTTTTTTATAAATATAAAATGCAAGGCACGTTTTATGAGGACGGGAAGTTGATTAATAAAATAGAGGTGATTCCAAAATCTGCAACAGAGCCGTGTTTCAGAGGGTATATTTATATTGAAGAGAATACCTGGCGTGTGCATAGTTTTGATTTTTATATTACAAAAGAAGCCAAACTCAACTTTATTGATACCTTATGGTTAAAGCAAGTGCACACAAAAGTCAACGACTCGCTTTATTATCCTGTTTCGATTCAATATCTTTTTAATTTTAATGTTTTTGGGATCAAAGGAAGTGGCTATTTTATTGCTTCTGTTTCGGATTATGTTTTTAATAATACAGATACATTGGCAAAGAATTTTTTTAAGAATGAAATTGTTCGTTTTGAAAAAGACGCTATAAAAAATGATTCTGTTTTTTGGAACAACCATCGTCCGATTCCATTATCAAAAGAGGAAAAGTATGATTATCTTAAAAAAGATAGCATAGAAAAAATTACAACATCGCCGCGTTATTTGGATTCGGTGGACAGGGTTCGAAATAAGTTCAAAATGATACATCTGGTTTCGGGGTATACGTATCAAAACTCAAAAAAGCAATTGGCATTTCATGTAGATGGTTTAATGAATGCAGGCGTCCAATATAATACGATAGAAGGCATTAATATAACGGTTCAAACGAGTTTGAAAAAAAACAGTGTAAATGAAACTGAAAAATGGGAATGGAAAAATTATTTCCGATATGGTATTGCTAATCAATTATTTGGATATAAAACTCATTTTACATTTCATGATAATTTTTTTAATTTCAGAAGTTATGGTTTGGCAGGGCAATATTATGTAGAGCCCTATAATCATCAAAATAGTATTTCAGAAGTTGTGAACTCGGCTTATACTTTACTGGATTATCGTAATTATTTGAAGATGTACTTAAAAAAATCGGTCGAAGCATATTATCGTCAGGAACTTTTTAATGGGTTTTATTTCAATACAAACTTGATGTTGGAAGAACGTATGCCACTCAGAAATACCTACTCTTTAAATATATTTCAAAAGAAAAATTATTTTACTTCCAATAATCCAATGTATCCTTATAGTGATAGTATTCAATTTCCAAGACATCAGGGCTTTTTGTTCAATTTAAAGATTCGCTATCAAATAAAGCAAAGGTATACAACTTATCCGTATATGAAATATGTATGGAAGAATAAATATCCGGTTTTAGTTTTGGAATATAATAAGGCCATTCCTTTTAATAATACTATGGTAAATTATGATGTATTGCAAGTTCGTGTTAATGATAAAATAGAATTGAATTATTTTGGTGATTGGAAGTGGGAAGTCAATGCCGGAAAATTTTTTAATACACAAAACATGTATTTCATGGATTTTAAACATTTTCCTGCTAATCAAACAATTGTGCTTAATGACTGGAATTCATTCAGGTTTTTAAATTATTTTAATTTTAGTACAAAAAATTATTTTGTTCAATTGCACACGGAATATAATTTGAGGGGTTTGATTATGGGGCGATTGCCGTTGATAAAAAAATATAAAATTGAAGAGGTTATTACAGCACACTACTTGTATTCGGATTTGCTCCAACATTATTATGAGTGGTCAGTTGGATTAGATAAGTTGTTTTATGTATTCAGATTGGAATATGCTTTGGCGTATTATCCATTTATGAAAAAACCAGTGTCTCAATTTATGCTAGGTTTAAATTTTTTAAATAAAAAATAGTGCTGCGATTTATCAAACATCCTTTGATTTATATATTTTTAGTTTTCGCTGTTATATACGGTTTAATCTCTATTGTCAATCATTATTGTTTCAGAACATACGGATTGGATTTAGGATTATATACAAATGCACTTTATGATTATCTGCATTTTCGTTGGAATGATAGTACGGTATTTAAGGAGGTTCCGGAAAATTTATTAGCCGATCATTTTGATCTGTATTTAATTTTATTTTCTCCATTGTCTGTATTTTTTAAAACCTATACTTTACTTATTATTCAGATTGCCTTTGTGCTTATCGGTGCCTACGGCGTTTTTCAATATTTTGAATTTAGGACTAATGGGTTGCACTCTAACATTTCCTATTTACTTACCATTGCTTTCTTATTATTTTTTGGTATCTATTCAGCGCTTTCATACGATTATCATAGTAATGTGGTAGCCAGTATGCTGGTGCCTTATCTTTTTTTGAATATTCGTAAAGAAAAATGGATGTCTGCGTTTGTGTGTTTAGTAGTTATTTGTGTAGGAAAAGAAAATATGGCATTGTGGATGTGCTTTGTACTTCTGGGTTTGCTGTGGGAATATAGATCGAATGAAGACGCTTCAAAAAAAATAATTTTATTGTTTTTATTCTCTCTGCTCTATTTTATTTTGATTGCAAAATGGGTTATGCCTGCTTTTTCTAATAGTGGAAAGTTTTTGCAGTTTCATTACTCTGTATTAGGAGAAAATTTTTCAGATGCTTTATTGAAACTCATAACACAGCCATTAGATGTATTAAAATTATTTTTCATAAATCATACCAATGATGTAAGAGGTAATTATGTAAAATTAGAAACACATGTTTTTATTTTCATAAGTGGTTTATGGATACTGCTATTCAAACCAAATTACATTTTCATGTTGCTGCCACTTTATGCTCAGAAAATGCTTCACGATGATTATCAGAAGTGGAGTATTGATGCCCACTATTCTGTTGAGTTTGCACCTTTACTCATTATTGGTGCAGGAGAATTTATTATTTCTATGAAAAAAAATATAATGCGAATATACACTTCTATTGCTTTGGCATTGCTTAATTTGCTCTGTACTATACGGCTGATGGATAAAACAATTATGTTCACCAACAAATCAAGATATAGGATTTATCAGAGTTCGCATTATCAGAGAACGTTTAATATAAAAAATGTTTATGATGCAATGCTTGTTATTCCAGATGAAAGTGTGGTAAGCGCTCAAACATCTATTTTACCACATCTGGCTCTGCGCGACAAAATCTATACTTTTCCGATAATTAAAGATGCAGAATACATTATACTGAATTTGAAAGATGATACTTATCCATTAGACACCACTACATTCAAAATTATTTCACAAAAAATTATTAATGATTCTCAATGGGAAAAAATTTTTAATAGAGAGCAAGTATATGTTTTAAGAAAGAAACATTTGCATTAGTGTTGTAGTAAAACATGAGAACGATGTTATTTTTGATGTATATTCGCCTTTTTGAATATCATCATTCAATATGATCTGGCATTTATTAAAATACCTGCTTTCATTTTCAATACCTGCGTTTTATAGAAAAATACAGATTAAAAATGTACAGTATTTAAAGAACAATAAGCCCGCCATTATTATTTCCAATCATCCGAATGCGTTTATGGATCCCATTGCATTTAGTTATATGGTCTATCCGCCACGGGTACGCTACATGGCAAGAGGAGATGCTTTTAAACCCGGTTTAATCAGTAAGTTATTACAAAGCATTGGCATTGTACCCATATACAGAATGCAGGATGCAGGAGCAGAAGGTGTAAAAAAAAATGCAGAAAGTTACAGAGTGGTGTATAATTTACTGAAACGCAATAACAAGGTGATGATCTTTGCAGAAGGGATTTGTGTGCAAGAAAAACGTTTGCGACCAATTAAAAAAGGCGTACCACGATTGATTTACAATGCACAATTAGAATTAGCTGAAAAAGATATTTATGTAATACCCGTGTGTTTAAATTATTCTCAACCATCCGAAATTGGCTCCACACTTTTTATCAATATAGGTGAACCTTTTTTAGTCCAAGATACCATAAAAGAGTATGTTCAAAATCCTAATGCAGTAATGTTGAAATGCATGAAAGAATGGTATAATCAAATGTTGCAACTAATTGTACATATTGAAAATCCTGAGAATGATAGTATTTTTGAAAAGACAAGTGCTGTCTTAAAAGAAGTTTTGTGTATAGAAAGAAATTGGTCTGCAAATGATTTGGAAACTATTTTCAGAGTTGAAAAAGAAATAGCCAATTGCATTAATAGTGTTTCAAAAACACATCCAGAAGTATTAAAATTATTTTCAAAAAAAATAGAACAAATGTATGAATGGACGGAACAGTATTCGGTACATATCCCATCTTTATACCAATATCCGAAACATAGCTTAACTTTGTTTTTAGCAGCCATTTTTCACTCGCTTATTTACATCATATATACCATTTTGAAATCTACTGTACAGATATTTTTTGCCTTACCTTATTTAGCGTCACATTATTTGGCTAAAAAAATGGCTTCATCAAAAGAATTTTATGCTTCCTTTTTTCTGGCTTTTTCAACATTTATTTTTTTGTTTTATTTTATAGTGTACTATTATCTAACGGTCGCTTATTGGCATCCTTTCATCATTTTAATGCAAATTGTTTTTTCGCTGGCTTTTATTCCCATGTTGCATTATTATCCTATTTATAGAAAAAAAGTATTTACTTTGTTAAAAATTTTAAAGAATAAAACTTTTGCTTTAAATTTGAGTAAAAATTTTCAGGAAATCATTCGGGATTATGCCTATCTTAAAAAACTCTCTTCTGAAAATTAGAAGTTGGATATTATTATCAATGATTGTATTTGCTGTTCTTTCGTTTACATTAGAGCCGTACTCTCTCATTCCCTTCATTCAGCAGTCCGAATCCGCTGTTCAAAACGACGGAGGAAATGTTCGTACAATCTTACCTGCAAAAACAAATTTTGCATTCAAAGCAGGCGAAGTATTAGCGTATCGTGTACATTATGGGTTTGTAAATGCAGGGGTAGCAATTATTGAAGTGAAACCACAAATAGAAGAATTTGGAGGAAGAAAAGTGTACCATGTTGTTGGCAACGGTTATTCAAAAGGGGCATTTGACTTTTTTTTCAAGGTAAGAGACCGATACGAAAGTTATATTGATAAAGAGGCCTTGTTACCGTGGCTTTTTGTGCGTAGAGTGGACGAAGGTGGATTTAAATTTTCACAAAATTATTTTTTTAATCATTACAAAAAGGAAGTGAAAACAGAAGACAATCAAGTATATTCCATTCCTGACGAAGTACACGATATGATTTCAGCGTTTTATGCCGCACGGAATATTGATTTTTCAAATGCCAAGCCGGGCGATGTGTACACCGTGATGAGTTTTGTAGATAAAGAACTATGGCCATTGAAAATGAAATATCTGGGCAAAGATGTGATTGATACAGATATTGGAAAATTTAAGTGCTTAACGTTTTGTCCGATTGTGCAAAAAGGAAGAATTTTTAAGAAAGAAGAAGATTTATTAGTATGGATTACAGACGATAAAAATCATATTCCATTAAGAGCACAGGCCAAGATATTAGTGGGTAGTATAAAAATGGATATTACAAGCATTAAAAATGCGGCTAATCCTTTGTCAAAAATAGAGTAGGGCAGAGTGTTTTCGTGTCAAAACACCCGTTTCATTTACACAGCATTGCTGCAAATTATTTTTCACTATATTTGCCCCAAAATATGCTTATGAATTATGATGTCATTGTAATAGGTAGTGGCCCCGGTGGTTATGTAACTGCTATTCGGGCGTCTCAATTAGGATTTAAAACAGCAGTCATCGAAAAAGAAGCCCTGGGTGGTGTATGTTTGAACTGGGGATGTATTCCTACAAAAGCATTATTAAAAAGTGCTCAGGTTTTTGAATATCTCAAACACAGCAAAGAATATGGAATAAACGCCGAAAGTGTAAAAGCAGATTTTCCTGCTGTTATCAAAAGAAGCCGTGATGTGGCGGATAGCATGAGCAAAGGAGTGCAGTTTTTGATGAAAAAAAATAAAATTGATGTTGTATATGGAACGGCTAAAGTAAAACCGGGTAAAAAAGTAGAAGTACAATTGAAAGAAGGTGGTGTACAAACATTGTCAGGACAGCACATTATCATTGCAGTGGGGGCACGCTCCAGACAATTACCTAACTTGCCACAAGATGGGAAATATATTATTGGCTACAGAGAAGCATTAACATTGAAAGAACAGCCCAAATCAATGATTATAGTAGGTTCGGGAGCCATAGGCAGTGAGTTTGCCTATTTTTATACAACAATGGGAACACAAGTAACATTGGTAGAATTTATGCCTGCTATTGTTCCATTAGAAGATGAGGAAATTTCTAAACAATTAGAAAAATCCTTTAAAAAAATCGGAATGGAAGTAATGACCAATTCATCGGTTGAAAAAGTGGAGATTAAAAACAATAAATGTATTGCTACCATCAAAACAGCCAGTGGTAACATTACTAAGGAAGCCGATATTGTATTGTCAGCGGTTGGCATTCAGGCCAATTTAGAAGGCATTGGACTAGAAGAAGTAGGTATTAAAACGGATAAAGGGAAAATAGTCGTAGATGAATATTACAGAACGAATGTGCCGGGCTATTATGCAATAGGAGATTGTGTAGGTGGGCAGGCACTGGCACACGTAGCAAGTGCAGAAGGAATTACCTGTGTAGAAAAAATTAAAGGATTACACGTAGAACCTATCAATTACAACAACATTCCGGCCTGTACATATACATCACCCGAAATTGCATCTGTTGGCTATACAGAAAAAAAAGCCAAAGAACTTGGGTATGAAATTAAAGTCGGAAAATTCCCGTTTACAGCATCTGGAAAAGCTAAGGCCTCGGGGGCACCAGATGGTTTTGTTAAACTGATATTTGATGCCAAATATGGAGAATTATTAGGAGCCCATTTGATAGGGTATAATGTAACAGAAATGATTGCAGAATTAGTGGCTGCCAGAAAATTAGAAACGACCGGTCATGAGTTAATTAAAACGGTGCATCCGCACCCCACTATCAGCGAAGCCATCATGGAAGCGGCCGCCGCGGCTTATGGAGAAGTAATACATTTGTAATATCTCTTATTTCTACGTTTTTATTGGATTGAAACATAGAAGATAACTTTTGATTGTACTTGCATAGACAGAAAAAAGCGTTAATTGTATTATTATTTAAGTAGAGTGGTTGTATTGAGATAAACAATTCTACGATTCATTATAGTACTCTGCCTATATTTGTGATAAAAAAATGAGGTACGAGGAAGTTCTGGAATACTTGTATTCCCAATTACCCATGTTTCAAAGGATTGGAGCAGCAGCTTACAAGGCGGATCTGAAAAACATTCAAACACTGTGTGAAAAACTTGGGAACCCTGAAAAATCAATGAAGTTTGTACACATCGCCGGGACAAACGGAAAGGGTTCTGTGTCCAATATGCTGGCGGCTGTATTTCAGACGAACGGATATAAAACAGGATTATACACATCGCCGCATTTGCTTGATTTTCGCGAACGAATCAGGATCAACGGACAAATGATTTCCAAACACTATGTAATTCAGTTTGTAAAAAAATATAAACCATTGTTTGAGGAAGTAAAACCATCGTTTTTTGAGTGGACAACCGCTCTGGCTTTCAGATATTTTTATGATCAAAAAACGGACATTGTGATTTTAGAAACCGGCATGGGCGGACGATTGGATTCCACCAATGTTGTACTGCCAGAACTTTCTATTATTACTAACATTGGCGAAGATCATAAGCAATTTTTAGGCGACACCTTAAAAAAGATTGCTCAGGAAAAAGCAGGTATTATTAAACCCAATGTACCTGTGTTAATATCCGAGTATCAGCGGGAAGTAGCCAATGTTTTTAAGGAAGTGAGCCGGGTTAAGTCATCGCCCGTCATTTATGCGTCTAAAATAGTACAGATAAATACAATTTCTCAAAATGATAAATTTTTAGAATTATCTTACTCAATTTTAAATACTAATATAAAAAAATATTTAGATAAATATAAAGAAATAATTTATAAAGATAAAAAAAATAATTTAGATATATCTAAAAATAAAACTTTTAATAATCTAATTAAAAATTTAGATTACTCTAAAAATAAGAACCATTCGGTTAAAAGCCGTCTGTGTGGAAGGTATCAGACAAAAAATATCCAATGTGTATTAGCCGCTTGTGAACTTCTCCAATTAATGGGCTGGAAACTGAAGAGAAGATTTATTCATTACGGACTTCAAAACACTTCTAAAATTACCGGCTTCAGAGGGAGGTGGGAAATTTTACAACATTCCCCTTATATTATTGCAGACATAGCACACAACAAACAAGGTATGCAGAATACATTATCTACCCTAAAATACTATCGTTTTGATACACTTCATATCATTTTTGGTGTAGTAAAAGATAAAGAGATAGAACAAATACTGCCCCTCATGCCTAAAAATGCTGTCTATTACATTACACAGCCCTCTGTTCCCAGAGCTATGCCTGTCAGAGAGTTAGAACAGGTGTTTGATAAATATAAATTAAAGTACCGTACATTTGACAGCGTCAGCAAAGCATTAAAAGCCGCTATTGCCTCATCTGACAAAAAAGATCTGATTTTGATAACAGGCAGTGCTTTTATTGTTTCAGATGCTTTATCAATTTATGATAAATTGAATTAAAACCAGTATTTTTGTGTCAATGAATCGACTGTTTTTCTTTACTTTTTGTTATGCTGTGAGTTTTCTTTATCCTCAAAACAATCTGATTATTTTCTCTGAATCCACCGATTTTTTTCAAGTAGAGTACAACGGCAAAACGATCCCAGACATCCCCCAAACAGATCTCAGAATTACTGGTATTACCTCGCCTACTGTATCTCTAAAAATTATATTTGCTCAGAAAAATTTAACCGTCATAGATACAATTGTATACCTCTATCATTCAGCCAAACCTACCAACCATCAGGACATTATCTATTCTATTCAAAAAAACAACAAAACTATTCGTTATCTTGCTTCACTTCCTTCTTCCGATATAAAACCAATTATACCAGAACTGGATACATCCATTGTTGTCAAAACACGAGAAGAAAAAACAATTCAGCATATTATATTTTTAAATGACAGTAATCAGATTTGCCTAACATTCATTGACTCTGCCGATTTTACCAAAGTACTAAAATACCTTGACCATACACCTAATATAGATCGAAAAATTGTATTGATGGAAAATTTTCTGAAACATAATTGTTTGAATACACAACAAGCAGAAGCAATTATCGAACGTATCCCTTTTGAAGTAGAACGTTTAAAGATTATTAAACAGATTTTTTTTCGGCTGACCTCTGTTTTTGAATTAAATAAATGGAAAGATTACTTTAAAACGGCAGTGGCAAAACAGAGTTTTCTGGATGCTTATGCACAATTTTTATCAGATTTAAAAAATAATCCTTCTCTTACCGACTCACTCTTAGAAGTTGTTTATCAAAAATTGCAGACAAAAAATAGCGACTTTGATAAGATAAATGAATTAAAAATTCTCTTCTCTCATTTTTCTGTATCCATTCATTCTCTTGAAAAATTAATCTCTTTATTACAACACGACCAACATAAAGTAGAAATTCTGAAAATGGCTTATTATACACTTCCTGAGAAAAGCGATTTTCCAAAAACATACAACTTTGTCCATTTCAACGAATCAAAAGAACAATTAAAACAATTCTATGAAAAACAGAAAAAGTAAAATACAACTTTTTATCACATCATTCCTAGGGGCACTAAGTATTATTTTAGGAGCATTTTCTGCCCATGGCTTAGAAACTTTAGTAAAAACAGGTAAATTAACTCAACATAGTTTAAATATTTTTGAAAAAGCTGTAAAATATCAGGTATATGGGGTATTCGTATTATTGACGCTGACACTGTTTAATTTACTTCAAAATAAACTTACATTTAAATGGTCATTTTGGTTAATGTTAGCAGGCCTTATTTTTTTCTCGTTTTCATTATATGCCATTACACTGTTACCACTTTTTAATATGCTATACCCCTCTTCACTTTTTTGGGTAACCCCATTAGGTGGACTACTCATGATAATAGCATGGATAATGATATTTGTGGAAGGAAGAAAAATAGTATAAATACACGATAGAGTAGGGTAGCCGTTCAATAAACATATTTGGGTTACAGTAACTAATTGGAAAATTCGTATGCAATAATGGCGGCACTCATAGCCACATTCAAGGATTCTGCCCGGCTTGTTTTATTTTTAGGAATGCAAATAAATTGATGTACCTGCTTTTTTAATGCTTTTGAAATACCATGTGATTCGTTACCAAGAATAATCAGCCCACTCTTTTTAGAAACAGCGTAAAGAGATTGACCAGACAAATCCGCCCCGTATATTAATGTATTCTCTGATATTTTGAGTTTATCAAAAGTAATATAATTTACTTTAACTCTAAGAAAAGATCCTTTGCTGGCCTGAATGGTTTTTGGATTATACAATTCGACCGTATCCGGAGAACAAAATAATTCCTTGAGTCCAAACCAATCGGCTATACGAATAATTGTTCCCAGATTTCCGGGATCATTGATGTTGTCTAAGTAAAATGAAAACGTGTCTTTTAAATCCACTGTTTCAGAATACGAATTATCTAAAAACTTACATACCGCCAAAACAGGCGGCGGCGTTACAAGCGTCGAAATATCAGAAAAAACAGAAGGATTCGTATAAAATACAGGAAATGAAATTTTTTGCAAAGATGCTAATGCTTCATAATTATTTTCAACAACTAAAAATTCAATGATTTCTGGTTTGTCTCTTAATGCTTCATTTACTAACTTTTCGCCTTCTAATAAAAACATTTCATATTCTTGTCTATTTTTTTTCTGATGCAAAGATTTAATAAATTTAATTTGATTTTTACTCAGTGTCAGCATGTATAACAATTATTTTGCAAAAATACTCAATTATATTTCTATTGTTTTTATATTGATTTATATAAGCAGTTGTAATATCCGAAAGAGTTTAAGCAAATTTATCAAAGGCAATCAATATGTTGTAGCGTATGTTGATATAAAAAATAAAGACAAAGCAAAACTTAATGAAGAGGAAATACTGACTTATGTCAAACAAAAGCCAAATTCCATGATTTTATCCAATATACCGTTTAATGCCTGGTTGTATTTTCAAATTGACACCCAAAAAATGCGGGAAGCAAAAGAAAAAAGAAATTTAAAATACGATGCCATCAATAAAAAGCGGATAGAAAAGGCAGAAAAAAATAACCAAAAACGACTGGCAAAAGGTAAAAAACCCAAAGAACCTAAATTAAAAGATAAAGATAAACCCACCTGGAGAGAACGATTGCGGGAAATAGCAGAAGAGCCCATAATTTATGATTCTATACTGACTCAACAATCCTCTGTTCAGATAAAAAAATACTTACAAACCAAAGGATATTTCTACGCCGATGTAAAAAATAAAGTAGTATTTAATCCAGCCCTGAAGACGGCTTATGTAACTTATGAAATTACAGCCCAAAAAAGAAAACACATTACCGATATAAAATATGAAATAAGCGACAGCACTATTTTAAATACCATACTTCAAGACAGCATACATAGTTTATTAAAAAAAGGAATGCCTTTTGATATGGATATTTTATCAAAAGAACGTGAACGAATTTCGGACTATTTACAAAAAAACGGTTATTATTACTTTGCCCCTGAATTTATTCAATACGATGCAGACAGCGTTACGTATGCACCCAATATTCGAATAATCATGCGTTTAAACTTATTTCCTACCCATGCTGATGACAACTCTGACTCTCTAATCTATGTAACCCATCCAAGATATAAAATTAAAAAAATTTATTTTGTGTCAGAACCATTTGAAGGATCTATTAAAAATGTTTATTTCAAAGATACAACAAAAATCAAGGATGTTTATTTTTTACACAATGAGCAATTATTGTTTAACCCTGCTTCCATTGCTTCTCAAATAACAATTCATACTGGCGATTTATTCAATCGTGAAAATGCCGAAGAAACATACCGTCGGCTAACGAATGTCGGAATATTCCGAAGTGTGTTGGTGCAATTTGAAGATACGAAGGAAAAAGACAGCAGTGGCTTTTATCATCTAAACGTATATATCCTTACACAAACTATCCACAAACAATTTATCGCCATTGAAACCGAAGGAACCAATACATCCGCCAATTTGGGCGTAGACGGTTCATTTATTTATAGTCACCGAAGTTTATTTGGTGGCGGTGAAAAATTTGACTTCAGAATAACAGGTGCCTTGATTGCTCAAAAACAAGTATTCAGCAATCAACAAGGGATCACGCAATCCAGTTTAGGAAACCTCACCGATGTTAACAATCTCAGCAATATCATCAGCACCAATACCATTAAAAACACCTTTAATACCATTCAGGTAGGACCGGAATTGAAAATTTCTATCCCACGTGATTTCTTCCCTTTTTCATTATTAAAGTTCAGGAAAGATGCAGCCAGAACTTATTTTAATACATCTTTAAATTATCAATCCAGAATAGAGTTTTCCAGAACAATATCCAATTTATCCTACGGCTTTCAATTTTATACCATTGATCATAAATATCGTTTTGATATTTTGCCGGCTGAAATCTATTTAGTGCAGGCCTATTTAAATCCATCGTTCAGAGATAATTTATTGGCTATAAAAGATTATATGCTGCTGAATTCTTTTATTACGCACATCACCAACAACATGAAAGCATCCGTAGTATTTAATACCGGCATTTTTAATTCCAAAGCCAATAAAATGCAACACTATCTACGATTCACTATAACATCCGCCGGAATGCTGTTAAGAGAACTTGCCCCCGTTTTTAATCTGCCCAAAGACACATTAGGACGTTACCACATATTACACGTACCTTTTGCACATTTTCTTAAATCAGACATTGATTATAGAGTTTATATACCCGTATATAAAAAAAGTAAAGTAGTGTATAGAATTGCCGGCGGCTTAGGCATTCCATTAAAAAATCTGAATGTTTTACCTTATGAACAAAGTTTCTTTGCCGGAGGACCAAACAGTGTAAGAGCATGGCGGGCAAGAAGTATCGGACCAGGGGCTTACATGCCCGTTGACAATGCACGGTACGATAAAATTGGTGATATTTTAATAGAAGGAAACATTGAATATCGGTTTAACATCTATCAATCCTATAATGGCGCACTATTTGCAGATGCAGGCAATATCTGGTTGCTTGAACCAAGCCCGGATAAACCGGGTGGAAATTTTAATCCTATTAAATTCTGGAATGAATTTGCAGTAGGTGCCGGCATCGGCTTCCGTTGGGATTTTGAGTATTTTCTATTACGATTGGACTGGGCAATACCTATTAAAGATCCTAAATATCCGGAAGGCAAACGTTTTACTTTTGACAAACAACCATTAAAACAATCCATTTTTAATTTTGGTATTGGTTATCCATTTTAAACTAAAATATCACTATGAAATTACATTCTAATACACCGCTGAACATTGACCAATTATTTACTGAAAACACGGATCAATTGACATACGCATCAAATTTTTTTGAAAACACTACAAAAAGCTTTGAGTACTTAAATACTTTAATCACACATTCGGATAATCCCATTTATGGTGTAAACACCGGCTTTGGTTCATTGTGCGACGTCAAAATATCAAAGGAAGAACTCGCACGTTTGCAAGAAAATCTTATCAAAAGTCACGCTTGCGGAACAGGTCAACTACTGCCACCAGAAATTGTCAAATGGATTCTGTTTTCTAAAATTATCAATCTTTCATTAGGGCATAGTGCGGTGCATCCACTGACTATTCAACGACTCATAGATATGTTTAACCATCAGGTTTATCCGGTAATTTATCAGCAAGGTTCTTTAGGTGCTTCCGGCGATTTAGCACCATTAGCCCATTTGTCCTTACCATTGATTGGTTTAGGTAACGTGTATTATCATAATAAAATTATTCCTACCAAAGAACTTTATCAGATAATGGGATGGAATAAACTTCACTTACAGCCCAAAGAAGGACTCGCACTTTTGAATGGCACTCAATACATGAGCGGTATTGGAATTTATGTTTTATTAAATCTGCTGCCGCTCTTCACGGCCTCTAATGTAATAGCCGCTGTATCTTTGGAAGCTTTTGCTTGCAGGCACGAACCCTTTGATATACTAATACAGAAAGCACGAAATCACAAAGGACAATACATAACAGCATCTCAAATTACAAAAATTCTGGAAGGAAGTCCATCGTTTAATAGCACACAAAACAAACAGGTGCAGGATCCGTATTCTTTTCGTTGTATTCCGCAAGTACACGGCGCATCGTATGATTTGATAGCATTTTTCAAAAACGTTATTGAAACAGAAATCAATTCTGTAACAGATAATCCTCTTGTATTCCCAGATGAAAAAAAAGTACTTTCCGGCGGAAACTTTCATGGTCAGATCTTAGCCAATGCCTTTGATATGCTGGCACTCGCCATGAATCAACTGGGCGGCATTTCAGAACGCCGAACATTTCAGTTAATTTCCGGCAACAGAAATCTGCCCGCTTTTCTTGTCAAAAACTCTGGACTGAACTCCGGATTTATGATAGCCCAATACACCGCGGCTTCTCTGGTAAACCGAAACAAAATTCTTTGCACACCCGCTTCTGCCGATAGCATTGTTTCTTCAAACGGACAGGAAGATTATGTAAGTATGGGCGCCAACGCAGCTAACAAAAGCATTGAAATTATAGAAAACATAAAACAAATTCTGGCTATAGAACTCTTCACAGCCGCACAGGCATTTGAATTCAGAAGACCACAACAATCATCTGATTTTATCGAAAGTTTAATCGCAGAATATAGAAAAAATGTGCCTTTTATTGAACACGACACAGAAATGTATGTGTTTATTCAACGCACCAAAAAATTTATTGAAGAAAATATGCTCCATTGGTATAACAAATTCAAAGAATAGTAGTATGCGAATGATAGTAAGTTTATTACTACTGTTAAACAGCATTATTCCTTTACGTGCCTGTCAATGTCCGGTTATTGAATGGTCAAAAGAAAAAGCACAACACTATGATTTTATTGCCAGAATAATCATAAAAAATCTCTTTCCACATCAAAATGATTATACAGTGGCCGAAGCAGAAATACAAAACTTGTTCAAAGGACGGCCTGCCCAATACTGTAAGATATTATTTCCGGAAAACGATCCATGTGCTCTACCGATTAGAGTTGGAGAAGAATGGTTGATTTATGCAGCTCAAAAACAACTAAATACTTATGTTATAGATTGGTGCGGATGGAGCAGAAAACGATTTGTCAACGATTGGGAAGATTTTTTTATTGCCACACACATTCTTACCTATGATGAAGAACTTAGAAAATTACAGCAAGCATTTCCTGAAATTTCAATAACCAGCACCCATGCACCTGAGATGTTTCATAAAAATATTATCCCTAATAGATCAGAGCTTTACATTTACCTTTTTTTATCTCTTGTAAGTTTTTTAATTATATTGTTAATCGTAAAAAAATATAACCGATGAATAAAATTACAGAAAGCGATTCATTGTACAGACATTTAGAAAAAATGAATGTGGAAGAATTACTCACAAACATCAACAGAGAAGATCAAAAAGTGGCCATAGCAGTAGAAAAAATAATCCCAAAACTTGTTCCGCTTATTGAGTGCATTACAGAAAAAATGAAAGCAGGTGGCCGATTATTTTATGTAGGGGCAGGAACAAGCGGCAGATTAGGCATTGTAGATGCTTCCGAATGCCCGCCTACTTTTGGTGTAGAATACGGTAAAGTGATTGGAATTATTGCTGGCGGAAAAAAAGCCATTACTCAAGCCGTAGAATTTGCAGAAGACGATTTGAAACAGGCCTGGAAAGATTTAAAAAAACATAACATTAATACAAATGATCTTGTAATTGGACTTTCTGCATCGGGCACTACGCCTTATGTTATCGGCGCTTTACAAATGTGCCAACAACATCAGATAAAAACAGGATCTATTTCGTGCAATCCCAATGCAGAGATAAGTAAATACGCCGATTATCCTATTGAAATTATTGTAGGACCTGAATTTGTAACCGGCTCTACAAGAATGAAAGCAGGAACTGCTCAAAAATTAGTGTTGAATATGATTTCAACTTCGGTTATGATAAAATTAGGAAGAATAATGGATAATAAAATGGTGGATATGCAACTGGCTAATAATAAACTAATAGACAGAGGAACTCGTATGCTGATGCGTAACACAGGATTAAACGATTACAATTATCTCAAAGAAGTATTATTAAAATGTGGCAGTGTAAGAAAAGCAATGGAATTTCTTAAAAAAGAAAAACACGAGTAAGGTATTATGCTTATATTTGCATAAAAAATTAGTTGTATGAAAACAAGTTTTTTAAGTATATCATGCACCTTGATTTTCAGTATCATAGGTATAAATGGTTCGGCACAACAGGAAATAAAAATCAAAGAAACTTCAGGATCTTTTTCTTCCGGTAATGCACCCTGTTTTGAAACTAAAATTTACAACAATACATTAAGTGAAGTCAAAGATAAATGGAAAGATGTTTTAAAAGATTACAAGAATGAAAAAGTAAAACAAAATGGCAATGAAGTGTTGGGAGATAATATCTTAATAAAAGATTGGGGCAATAATCCGGTAGACATTTACACAATTTTTGAAGAAAAATCTGATAAAACCATTGAAATGAAAGTGGCGGTAGATTTAGGCAGTGGCAATTATTTAAAAGGCAATGACAAAGATAAATCAAAGTATATTGAAAAAATTATGAAAGAATTTGCTACTAAAATGAGTATTGAACCTCTGGAAAAACAATTAAAAGAACAATCAAAATTAATTGCAGATATTGAAGATAAACAAAAATCACTGGAAAAGAAAAATGAAAATCTAAAAAAAGATATAGAGTCCTACAAAGAAAAAATCAAAAAAGCCGAAGAAGATATAAAAACCAATGAAGCAGAAATAGAAAAGAAAAAACAAGAATTAGCTACTCAACAAAAATTATTAGAAGAACTTAAAAAGAAAAAAGAAAGCATTCGGTAAAATACAATAAATTTTTTCTTTCATCGTTATGTATATTAATGCTACATCTTTTTACAAGTGAAAATAAAAAATCTACAGCCATATTATCAGATCTTAAAAACACAAAACATATTTTATTCAGATGGTCTTTGTTTTTATTGCCGGTAGGATTGTTGTTTGGTGAAGTTCCAACAAGCATTGCAGAAATTACTGTATGTTTCTTCTGGTTAATGACCGGTGATTTCAAAGAAAAATTAAAAAAATTATCCCGCTCATTTTATTTTTACTTACTCTCTTCATTGTTTGTCTTACACATTGCAGGACTTCTGTACACACAGGATTTTAATTATGCATTCAACGATTTAAGAGTAAAAATACCACTTTTGTTATTCCCTGTATTATTTTTTTCAACAGATTACATCAGTTTTAAAGACATCGTAAATATATTAAAATGGACCGCTCTTGTAACGTTTATCAATCTATTGTACCTTTGGATAAACAAACAAGCGCACGCAAATGTTTTCCTTGATACCAGAATGGCTTCAGTTTTTATATCACATATTAGATTAGGTCTCATCTCTGCTTTTGCAGTCATTACAACAGTATATATCTGGATAAATTATTCTTCTCGCACTGAAAAATATCTCTTCGGTATTATTTTCTTAGGACTACTGTATTTAATGATGTCTTTAAGTTTAATGACCGGCCTCGCTGTATTAATCATCACCTCCTTATTGGCAATAACTTATATGCTTGTAAAGAATTACCATTCTATTTATTTCAAAGGCATTTTACTAATCTGCCTTGCTGCCATTTTAGGTTTTATGTTATATTTTAATCAAATACATCATAAATACTTTCCCACCAACATTCCACAACAGATAATGTACACACACACCACTCATAACAATCCCTACACACACAAAATTAATGCACCATACACCGAAAATGCTTATTGGGTTTTTATTAACATCTGTGATAAAGAACTGCAAAAAGAATGGGAAAAAAGAAGCCACCTTCCATATAATGGAAAAGATAAAAGGGGCAATGAGCTTAAATATACCTTATACCGATATTTAACCAGCAAAGGGCTCACGAAAGATTCAACGGGGATGTCTCAACTGAATGCAGAAGATATAAAACACATCGAACAAGGCATCCCTAACCACTTTCTTGCAAACGCCAATTTTTTAGAAAAACGATTGTATGAACTAATGCAAGAGTACCACTACTATAAAGCAAGTAAAAACCCACAAGGAAAAACACTGTTCCTTCGCTTTATCTATTGGAAAATAGGATTTCAAATCTGGATGAAAAATTTCTGGTGGGGCGTTGGCACCGGTGATGTACAGCAATCTTTTCAGTCGGAATACAAACATTATCCCGATATTCCTGCGGTAGAACAATTAAGAGCCCACCATCAATTCCTTACTTTTGCCCTAACCTTTGGAAGCATCGGATTAGCCCTATTTTTGATTATCATTTTCTACCCTTTGATACAATTAAGAAACACAAACAATTACATGCTTTATTTCTTATTAAGCAGCATTTATGTCCTCTCCTTCTTTATTGATGATACATTAGAAACACAGCCCGGCGTTACATTCTACACATTATACAACACCTTACTCATCAAATGGCTATTAATTACACCCAACGAAAAAGTAGATCCTACCCATAAAGATAAATAGAAAAAAAACTTGCACTCACATAAGAATTTCAATACTTTTACACACAATCATTTTTTTATGTCTGAAAAAATTGCCTTGATTACAGGAATTACCGGACAAGATGGGGCCTACCTTGCAGAATTTTTATTACAAAAAGGATACACCGTACATGGCATTAAAAGAAGAAGTTCTTTGTTTAATACCGATAGAATTGACCATTTGTATAAAGATCCTCACGAGTCCGGCACAAAGTTTTTTTTACATTATGGCGACTTAACCGATAGTACCGCACTCATCCGAATCATTCAGGAAGTACAGCCCCATGAAATATACAATCTGGCGGCACAATCACACGTTCAGGTAAGTTTTGAAACCCCGGAATATACCGCCAATGCAGACGCTTTAGGCACCCTAAGAATCTTAGAAGCCATACGAATACTCAAATTACAGAATAAAACAAAATTTTATCAGGCCTCTACCTCTGAATTATATGGCATGGTACAGGAAGTCCCTCAAACCGAAAAAACCCCGTTCTATCCTCGTTCCCCTTATGGTGTAGCCAAACTATACGCCTTTTGGATTACTAAAAACTACCGGGAAGCATATGGATTCTTTGCCTGCAACGGCATACTATTTAACCACGAAAGCCCCATTCGGGGAGAAACCTTTGTTACACGCAAAATTACCCGCGCCGCCGCTAAAATTGCACTCGGACTACAGGAAACATTATACCTCGGTAACTTAGACGCCGAAAGAGATTGGGGGCACGCCAAAGATTATGTGGAAGGCATGTGGAAAATCTTACAATACCATCAACCAGAGGACTTTGTATTAGCAACAGGGCGAAAAATTTCTGTCAGAAAATTTGCAGAAATGGCTTTTGAATATGCCGGCATCACGATTGAATGGAAAGGCAAAGGTATTGACGAAGTAGGCATTGATACCAAAACAGGAAAAGAACGAATTAAAATTGATAAAAGATACTTTCGTCCCGCAGAAGTAGACCTACTCATAGGCGATTATTCTAAAGCCAAACAACTCTTAGGATGGGAACCTCAACACACAGTAGAAGAACTTTGTAAAGAAATGGTTTTAGCAGATATAGAATTATTCAAACGCGATAAATATCTGATAGAAGGCGGACATAAAGTGTATCACCAACAAGAATAAAATAAACTTTCTCATCATAACAGAGTAAGATGAAAATATTCCGCAAAAAAGATATTCATCAAATTTTAAAAGAATCTGAAACAGAGCACGCACAGGCACTAAAAAAAAATCTTAGTGTAAAAGACCTGACTGCTTTAGGTATCGCCGCCATTATAGGTGCCGGAATTTTTACAACTATTGGAAAAGCCGCCTCAGAAGGCGGACCGGGAGTGGTATTCTTATTTATCTTTACGGCCATCGCATGTGCCTTATCCGCCTTTGCTTATGCCGAATTTGCTTCTACCTTACCAGTGAGCGGCAGCGCCTATACATACAGTTATGTAACCTTTGGCGAACTATATGCATGGATGATCGGATGGGCTCTCATCATGGAATACGCCATTGGCAACATTACCGTCGCTATCGGATGGTCCGGCTACTTCACAGCATTTTTACATTCATTCGGTATTGATTTACCCGCCTGGCTGTGCACAGATTATTTTTCTGCAAAAACAGGATTTGCAGAAGCCCATAAAATTTTATCAGAAAACGCAGATTTTTCCCATTTACCTTACCACTTGCAAAAGGCCTATTCCGCATGGACCAACGCACCCGGTACCGAAAACCTTAAACTGATTCTGGATTTACCCGCCTTGTTTATTGTGATAATCATTACTTATCTTGTGTACAGAGGAATTGAAGAATCAAAAACAGCCAGCAATATCATGGTACTTATCAAATTACTCATCATCTTACTAGTGATAGCATTCGGGATATTTTATGTTTCTGTAGAAAACTGGCAACCGTTTATGCCCAATGGTATGACAGGTGTTTTAAAAGGTGTATCAGCTGTGTTCTTTGCCTATATTGGTTTTGATGCTATTTCTACAACAGCCGAAGAATGTAAAAACCCGCAAAAGGATTTACCTAAAGGCATGATGTATTCCATTATTATCAGCACAATATTATATTGCTTAATCGCATTGATATTGACAGGAATGGTCAATTACAAATATCTGAATGTAGAAGACCCGCTCGCCTTTGTGTTTGCTCAACACCATCTCAACTTTTTATCCGGTATTGTATCCATTAGCGCCATCGTGGCAATGGCAAGCGTTTTACTGGTCTTTCAGCTAGGACAGCCCAGAATATGGATGAGCATGAGCCGCGACGGCTTACTACCTTCTGTTTTTTCAAAAATTCATCCCCAATTTAAAACCCCCTCCTTTTCAACAATCATTACCGGACTCATCGTCAGCATTGGTACATTAATTTTTAATTTATCTACAGTTACGGATCTGACAAGTATTGGAACACTTTTTGCTTTTGTATTAGTGTGTGCCGGCGTGTTAAGATTACACCGCATGCCCAATCCTCCTGAACGAAAATTTAAAATACCTTATATCAATGGACAATTCATTGTACCAATTGCCTTTCTCCTCTCCGTCACTCTGACTTTTTATTGGAATACCACAGCATTCAAAAATTTTATTTTCAATAAAAGTTTAATCACGCAAAAAGAAAAAATAATTTCCATTGCTCAAAATACCCCTGCACTTTCAGACGCACTAAAAAATAGTTTAAAAGCTAATACTTTTTCAGAATTAAAAACACTGATTTTTACCAAAAGTGAAACCGAATTGTACCACTTACTATTACCCATTGCTGAAAATTATCCCGATTTATACGAATCCTCTTTTCATACTTTCTTGCATAATGTTCCTTTATGGCTATTCTGGGGATTATTTTTATATTTTTCAATTGAAACCTACCTGCGTAAACACAGTGTAATACCTGTAGCAGGACTCATCACTTGTCTATACATGATGTCCCAAATAGCACTTCAAAATTGGATTGGATTTCTAATATGGTTACTTTTGGGGCTCATTATCTATTTTACATACAGCATCCATCAAAGCAAACTCAATAACCCAAAACATTAAACACTACTAAAAAATATCTAACATGTTAGCACTCATAACAGGCGCTACTGCAGGCATTGGTAAAGCCACCGCCTACCAATTAGCACAATTAAATTTTAATTTAATTTTAACCGGTAGAAGAAAAGAACGACTGAACACTATTAAAACAGAACTTGAAAATAAATACAAAGTCAAAATAGCCACGCTCTCCTTTGATATTCGGCAAAAAACAGAATGCGAAAAAGCCCTGCAATCGCTCGATAAAGAATGGAAACAAATAGATGTACTGATAAATAACGCCGGTCTTGCACAGGGCTTAAGCACCATAAATAACGGATTGGAAGAAGATTGGGATACCATGATTGACACCAACATCAAAGGTCTGTTGTATATTACTAAAATCATTAGCAACTGGATGATAGAAAGAAAACAAGGGCATATCATCAACATCGGTTCTATTGCCGGAAAAGAAGTATATCCTAATGGCAATGTGTATTGTGCTACCAAACACGCCGTAGATGCCCTTACCAAAGCAATGCGAATGGAACTCCTCCCTTACAATATAAAAGTAACAGGCATACACCCCGGAATGGTTGAAACAGAATTTAGTTTAGTACGTTTCAAAGGCGATGCCAAACGCGCCCAACAAACATACGCCGGACTTCAACCCCTCACCGCAGAAGATATTGCGGAAACCATTGCCTGGGTGATACAAAGACCAGCACACGTCAACATTAACGACATTATTATTGTACCCTCTGTACAAGCCAATACCAGAGATGTTATTCGCCAATCTTAAAAAATTATGAACCAGGATAAATACCTTCAACGCGGCGTCTCTTCTGATAAATCAGAAGTACATCAGGCCATCAGGAATTTAAGCAAGGGACTCTACAAAAATACTTTCTGTAAAGTCATACAAAATGTATGGTCAAACGATGATACCACTGCTTTGATTTTACATGCCGACGGCGCAGGCACCAAATCTTCACTGGCCTATGTCTACTGGAAAGAAACCAATGATTGGGCTGTATGGAAAGGCATTGCACAAGATGCGATTGTAATGAACTTAGACGATATTTTATGCACGGGACATACCAAGCAATTTGTTTTATCATCTACCATCGGGAGAAACAAACATCTGATAACTGGCGACGTTATCTCTGCCATCATTGAAGGTACGGCAGAATTTTGTAAAACAATGCAACAATATGATGTTCACATAGAGTATGCGGGTGGTGAAACCGCCGATGTAGGCGACTTAGTACGCACCATCATTGTGGATAGTACAATGGTCGCACAAATTCCAAAAAATAACATTATTCAGATAGATATACAGGAAAAAGATGTGGTAGTGGGCTTTGCCTCCTTTGGAAAAACAAACTATGAAAATGAATACAACAGTGGCATCGGCAGTAATGGCTTAACCATGGCCAGACACGAATTGTTTAACAAACAAATTGCCCGCCAATATCCTGAATCATACGACCCTCACCTAAACGACCATCTTTGTTATACAGGAAAATTTTTTCTCACCGATAAAACAGAAGTAGAATATACATCCCATCAACAAACCATTAAAGAAACACGAACAATAGGCCAATTAGCATTATCACCCACCAGAACTTATGCTCCCTTGTTAGTACAAATCTTAAGTGCTTATTCTGAACACATTCACGGCATTATTCACTGCACCGGTGGCGGGCAAACTAAAGTACTTCATTTTTTAGATAAGCCCCTGCGCATCGTAAAACACAATCTTTTCCCACTTCCTAAATTATTTCAATTGCTGGCAGAACAAAATACTCATCATTCAAAAGAATTGTATAAAGTGTTTAATATGGGGCACCGTCTGGAAATCTATACGAACGAACAGACGGCGATTAAAATGATAGAACTGGCCAAATCCTTTGGAATAGAAGCCCAAATCATCGGAAAAGTTGAAACATCAAAGCAGGCAGAAGTGTTGATACAATCCGAACTAGGCGAGTTTTTATACACAAAATAAATGTCCGTTCAGTGCATCAAATCTCTCTTTCCGCCTCACCAGAATAAAACGCAAAACAGAAAGATGAATAATAATTAAACTGCTACATCTGCTTTAATAGACGGATGTGGATCGTATCCTTCCAGTTTGAAATCTTCATACTTAAAATCAAAAATACTCGTTATACTCGGATTTAAATACATTTTCGGTAAAGGCCTGCATGCTCTGGACAATTGTAATTTGGCCTGTTCAATATGATTGAGATACAAATGCGTATCCCCCAAGGTGTGAATAAATTCGTAGGGCTCAAGCCCGGTAACTTGTGCCACCATCATAAGCAGAAGAGCATAAGATGCTATATTAAATGGTACACCCAAAAAAATATCGGCACTACGTTGATAAAGCTGGCAGGATAACTTTCCGTCCGCCACATAAAACTGAAATAGAATATGGCAGGGTGGAAGTCGCATTTCCTTAATCTGTGCGACATTCCACGCACTCACTATCAAGCGTCTGGAATTAGGATTCCGCTTAATTTCCTCTATCAATTGACGAATCTGGTCAATATGCCCCTTCTGATAATCGGGCCAACTTCTCCATTGATACCCATAAATGGGACCTAACTCACCATTACTGTCTGCCCATTCATCCCAAATAGTAACTCCATTTTCCTTTAAATACTTAATGTTGGTAGAACCCTTCAAAAACCAAAGCAATTCGTGGATTATTGACTTGACATGTAGTTTTTTAGTAGTAATCAATGGAAATCCTTCCTGTAAATTAAATCGCATCTGATAACCAAACACACTTAAAGTTCCTACACCGGTTCTGTCTTCCTTTTTGATGCCTTTTTCCAAAACATGTTTGAGTAAATCGTGGTATTGCTGCATAAAACGTTTTTTAAAATTTGAATTGTTTAGCAGGTAATACGGTGGCTTCGCATTTTCCAAAGCCCACACGAATGCCGTTTTTCTCTGCGTAGGCCTGAATGATGATAGTATCGCCGTCCTGAATAAATTTTCTTTCTTCGCCGTTGTTTAATTTTAAAGGTTTTGTTCCTTTCCATGTAAGTTCTAACATGCTTCCGAATTCGTGAGATTCTGGCCCACTGATAGTGCCACTGGCCATTAAATCGCCCACATTAACCGGACAGCCGTTGATGGTATGATGGGCAAGTTGTTGCTCCATTGTCCAGTAAAGGTATTTCGTATTGCTCCGGCAGAGAGTAGTTACAATGCCATCAGCCGTTTTCAAAAGCACTTCAAGGTGAATGTCCGGATGCTGCAAAACGTGTTGCTTTAAGTAGGGCAGTGGTTCCGGAAATTGTGGGGCAGCATCCACATAAAAAGGTTCCAATGCTTCTAATGTTACAATCCATGGTGAAATGGTAGAAGCAAAATTTTTGGCTAAAAAAGGTCCGAGTGGTTGATATTCCCACGTCTGAATATCCCGGGCACTCCAGTCATTGAATAACAGCACACCAAAAATGAACTCCCGGGCTTTATTCACCGGAATAATTTCCCCCTGAACCGTAGATTTTCCCACCACAAAAGCCACTTCCAGTTCAAAATCCAGTAGTTTGCTTGGTCCAAAGATGGGCTTATCCGAATCCGCGGGCTTTGTTTGTCCATTCGGACGATAAAAAGCGTGGGGGCTTACAAAAATACTGGAAGCACGTCCGTGATAACCAACTGGTAAGTGTTTCCAATTGGGTAATAAAGCATTATTCGGATCTCTGAACATTTTCCCGACATTCGTAGCGTGGTATTCGCTGGAATAAAAATCAGTATAATCGCCTATGTGCAAAGGCATTACTAATGTATGGGTTGACATGGGCTTAAAAACCTTGTCATGCAAGTGTTCGGCGGATTTTAATTCCTTATTGTTGACCAATAGTAATTCCTGAATTTTTTTTCGGACAGCAGATGTAAGGGGCTTTCCAAGCGCTATAAAATCATTCAAAACAGGTCTTGAAAAAAGGTCTTCTAAATGTGGGTGGATGGACTTAAAATAACCGGCTTTTGCCAGTTCGTGCAAATCAATAATTTCATCGCCAATTGCCGAACAAGCAAAGTGTTGATTGTTTTCATTTTTATATACTCCAAATGGAATGTTGTAAATCGTAAAGTCCGAATTTGAAGAGTAATTTTTCCAGGATTGCATTATTTTTTTTGCGGACAATAATACTACTTATTTATTAAAATAATCTGTTGAACAACCGTTAAAAAATTGCTTTCTGCTT
>CAZNVL010000007.1:0-49524 GCA_964576565.1 uncultured Flavobacteriaceae bacterium
TATATTCGCCGCCTTAAATATTTTTTTATGAGTGTATTAGAAAGTATTAGAAAAAGAACAGGATTATTGGTAGGGCTCACAGGATTAGCACTTTTGATTTTCATTTTGGAAGCATTGTTGGGCTCGGGTAGAAGTATTTTTACTTCTGAAGAGAGAACAATCGGAGTGATCAACGGAGAGAAGATTGACTACATTGATTTTCAAAATTTGGTCAATCAGCAAATCAATAATATTCTTCAGATGAACCCCAATGCCAATGTAGATGAAAATACGAAAAAAAGCATTATTGAGAATGTATGGACACAACTCATTAATGAAAAAGTTATTTTTCCTCAATATCAAAAAACAGGCATTCAAATTGGTGAAGAAGAGTTATTCTACATTATGTTAGTAGAGCCCCATCAAATGATTTTACAACAACTCACCGACCAAAAAACAGGCAAAATCTATGAAGGATTTGCAAATGCGGATGGAACATTGGATACAAGAAAATTACAAATGTGGGTTAATCAAATGAATCCTGATCAGGAACGTTTCTGGAAAAGTATGGAAAAAGCCATTTCCGATTACAGAAAAGCAGAAAAATATTCTGCACTCATTAAAAAATCACTTTACACACCTAAATTTTGGGCGGAAATTATCCACAACGAAACCAATAAAAAAATGAGCATTACTTATGCCATGAAAAAATATGAAACGATTAATGACGCCAATGTAAAATATACAGAAGAGGATATTGAAAAATATTATAAAGACCATAAATATGAATTTTACAATCCAATGACAACACGTGTAGTGGAATATGTAAGTTTTGATGTAACGCCTACCGATGAAGATGTAAAAAGCATTGAAACAGAGATGCAAAACATTGCTTCTAAATTTAAAGAAATAGAGCCAAAAGAAGATTCGTCTTTTATTCAGGATAATAACGAGAATGGTGAGTTAATCATCAATAATTATACAAAAACATCTCTTATCCTCCCCGATTCTAATTTCTTTGAAGCATCTGTAGGATATGTAACAGGACCATGGATAGAAGGTAATTACTTTAAAATATACAAACTTTTGGCCAAACAAGAAGTGGCAGATTCTGCCAGAGTGAGACATATTTTAATCGGTTTAAATAATGTGCGTACCAATACACAACGTACAAAAGAAAGAGCAAAAGCAATAGCCGATAGTTTACTGACGCTTATTAAAGAGAAAAAAATAAGTTTTGATACTTTGGTGAAAACAGTTTCTGATGATCCGGGCTCAATTGATAAAGGAGGAGATTATGGCTGGTTTAATGAAACGACCGGTTTTGTAGAACCCTTCAAAAATGCGGGATTATTGGGTAAAAAAGGAGATATTTCTGTAGTGGAAACCCAATTTGGTTATCATATCATTGAAGTGTTGGATGTGTCAGAAAATAAACATTTAAGTTACAGAGTAGGACAGATTTACAGGGAAATTGCACCCAGCACAGAAACCACTAATAAGTACTATTCTGAAGCCGCTTCGTTTGCAGGTAATTACAACACTGCAGAGGCATTTGATAAAGCCGTTGAAAAACTAAAATTATCCAAGAGAATTTTAGAAAACATTCACGAAGGGGATAATTACTTACCCGGGTTAGAAAATGCCAAAGAATTTTCCCGCTGGGTATATAAAGCCAATAAAGGCGATGTTTCCCCTGTTTTTGAATTTAAGAACAAATTTATTATTGCCAAACTCACGCATATTAAAGACAAGGGCATTTTACCTTTAGAAGAAGTGAAAGAAGATGTCATTACTCGTGTCATAAGAGACAAAAAAGCAGAGCAACTGATACAAGAATTTCAGGCACAAAAAACAACAGATATTACAACGCTTGCTAATAATTTAAAGATTTCTACTCAAAAGCAAGATAATTTAGTATTCAATTCTTTTAATGTCTTTGGGATTGGCAGAGAAGACGCTTTAATAGGAACGGCGTATGCGCTGCCTTTGAATAAGTTGTCTCATCCTAAAAAAGGAGAGAATGGTGTATTCGTGGTAATAAAAACGGATGAGAAAATTGAAAACATCACAGATTTCAAGATACTACAACAACAAAATTCTCAAATGCTTTCCAGTCGTGCGGAATACGAAGTGTATAATGCTTTGAAAGAAAAAGCCAACATTGAAGATCATAAAGGCAGATTTGATTTTTAGTTGCTATGAAAGATATTCACATCACTGTCATTGATAAAAACAACAATAAAAAGGTTTTAATAGCGCCTTCAGATTTGGGATTGAATTTAATGGAATTCTTAAAAGCCAATGGCTATCCTATTTTGGCTACGTGCGGCGGTATGGCTTTATGTGCTACCTGCCATGTAGAGGTTTTGGAAAATTATGAACAACTTCCGGAACCTTCTCCGGATGAATGGAACATGTTAGATACCTTACCTGAAATTTTTCCCACTTCACGTTTGGCTTGTCAGATTAAGCTCAATGAAAATACACCAGACCTTATCGTAAAAATACGCGGAGAATTAGAGAATGAAGAACGGGCCTAGTGTTAGCATAAGTATATTTTAACTACATTTGCCTTTACAATTTCCGCTTTATGACACAGAATTGTTACGTAATTATCATGGCAGGCGGGGCTGGTACAAGGTTTTGGCCATTAAGTACGGCACACAAACCCAAACAGTTTTTAGATGTATTGAATAAAGGCACCACCCTTCTGCAAGACACGTTTAAAAGAGCACAGTTCATTTGTGATAAAAACAATATTATTGTTATTACCAACAAAGATTACGAACACCTTGTAAAACAACAACTCCCGGATATTCCATCAGAAAATATCTGGTTAGAGCCCTATAGAAAAAACACCGCACCCTGCGTGGCTTATGCTGCTTACAAACTTAGAGAAAAAGACCCTGACGCTGTAATGTTAGTACTTTCAAGCGATCACATCATTCAAAAAGAAAAAATACTTGTAAAAGTTGTTCGGGAATGCTTTAAAAAAGCCAAAGAAGAAGAATGTTTGATTACCATCGGCATAAAACCCACTCGCCCCAACACTGGATATGGATACATACAATATATTCATGATTCCGAAGATCCGAAAATTTCAAAACTATATAAAGTCAAAACCTTTATTGAAAAACCAGATTTGGAAATGGCCAGATACTTCCTTAAAAGCGGCGAATTTTTGTGGAATACCGGTATGTTTATCTGGAGTATAAAAAGTATAATACATGCCTTTGAAAAACACGACAAAGAATTAGCCCATATTTTTGAGGAAGGAAAAGGAATTTATTATACAAATGAAGAGCACAATTTTATTGAAAAAGCATATAGTGTTTGTAAAAATATCTCTATTGATTATGCTATTTTAGAAAAAGCAGATAATGTTTATGTACGGGCATCTGCATTAGGTTGGAGTGATATTGGCACATGGAAATCCTTGTTTACACATCTTAAAAAAGATGATAATAAAAATGCACTTACCGGCAAAAATGTCATGGTTTACAATTCTTCTGATTGTTTGGTAAATGTGCCGAATGATAAATTGGTTGTATTAGTGGGAGTAGAAAATTTTGTAGTAGTGGAATCTAATAACATGTTATTGATATGTAAAATGGACAAAGAGCAAGAAATCAAGAATATCGTCAATGAAATAAGAGTGCGGAAAGGAGATAAATTTGTTTAAATGTATTTTAAGTTTTTACTACAGATTATTCCTACAATAAATTGAAACTAATGAAACGTTTACACGAACTTATTATTGGTAAATGGGAACGGATATTTAAGGAAAATATTCTTTTTCTATTATCAAAAATTGGAACTATAAATAAAAATGAATGCCCAATGGAAACGAAATATTTTTCAATGTTATATTTTATTAACATGTATTTGTTATTAAAAATATCTGAAAGATTTGGAAATACGAAATTTAATTCCCTACCTTTGCCGCACAAACTCTAAAAACTAAAATTATGAAAAAACAAATCACATCTGTTGCAATGGCATTAGCATTTGGACTATTTACTGCCAACGCTCAAGATCTTACCTCCAAAAAAGGGGAACCCATTCTTCCTGAAGAGGGCGACTGGGGAATTGGCATTGACGCCACGCCATTCTTAAACTATGCAGGTAATTTCTTTGGTAAATCTAATCCTAACACTGCGCCATCCTGGAATTTTCTGACTAAAAATGCCACTATTGTTGGTAAATACTTCAAAGATGCTACTACAGCTTATAGAGCAGGTATACGAATTGGATTAGGATCTTCCTCAAAAGATACTTTGGTAGCGAACCGTTCTATGACCTACACACCAGGTAATGTTGTCCCATACTCTACTGTGGAAAATAAAGCTAAATACAATAATACTAACATTGGTTTAACTGGTGGTATTGAATTTAGAAAAGGCAAAACTCGTCTGCAAGGTTATTATGGTGGTGAAGTTGGCTTATTCTTTGGAAGCCAAAAAACTACTTATACTTATGGTAATACCTTAAATCCCGGTGGTAGCCCAGCAGTAGTAGTAGATCCAACAGAGGACAATCTGGATGGTACCAATGTTACTCCCAATGTAATTTCTCCTAACCAAATAGGCAGTGCCAGAATACTTGAAAGAAAAACAAGCGGCATTTTCCAATTTGGAATCAGAGGGTTTATTGGAGTGGAATACTTCATTCTACCTAAAATTTCTTTAGGTGGAGAATTTGGTTGGGGAATAGGTATTCAAAACAAAGGCAAAACATCTACTACTTATGAAACACAAAGTACAACTAATAATTATGGCCCTGTCACTTATGAAGTGAAAAATGGTTCTGCATTCAAAGTAGATACGGATAATAACAACTCTTTCTTTGGTCCGACCGGTAGCTTAAGATTAAACTTATACTTCTAATCTAACTCTTGTTAATAATCCTAAAAACCCCTTGAATTTCAAGGGGTTTTTTATTTTTATTCGGTTTATCAAAAACTTCTGCTTACCTTTGCGACCAAATAATACGGCTACGTAAATTTAATTCTGTACTTTGACTTTATAGCCGCTAAAATTAAGTTTGCAGAGTTAGGTTTATCAGTGCTGAAAAAATCAAACAAATGATGCACAACACAGAAACACCAACACAAGGAACAATTACGTTCAAAAACTATCCATTATCAGAATGGATTCAAAAAGCCATTGATGATTTAGGATACCAAACCCCTACTCCTATTCAACAACAAACCATTCCGTTGTTATTGGAAAAAAACACCGATATCATTGCACTTGCTCAAACCGGAACAGGTAAAACTGCCGCTTTTTCAATACCAATGCTACACAAAATAGATACTTCCAAAAAGCATCCACAGGCATTAATCATTGCACCCACCAGAGAACTATGTGTTCAAATAGCCAATGATATTAAAAACTTATCCAAATATAAATCAGAAATTCAAACCGTTGCTGTATATGGTGGTGCCAACATTGAAACTCAAATCAATGCTTTAAGAAAAGGAGGTCAAATTATTGCCGCTACTCCCGGTAGATTGGTAGACCTTATTGACAGAAAAGCCGTCGATTTATCTGATATTAAAATTTTAGTACTTGATGAAGCCGATGAAATGCTCAACATGGGCTTTAAAGACGATATTGATTACATCATTGACCAAACATTTGATAACAAGCAAACTTGGCTCTTTAGTGCCACCATGCCACCAGAAGTTTCAAGAATTGCTAAAAATTATATGCATCAGCCCATTGAAATCAGTGTGGGAAATAAAAATGCGGCTGCACCTAATATAGAACATGTTTACTATATTATTAGCTCCAACAAACACAGATATTTAGCGCTAAAAAGAATTATAGATTATTATCCGGATATTTTTGGGATAATTTTTTGCCGCACAAAAGCCGATACGCAAAAAATTGCGGATCAACTCATCAAAGATGGATACAGTGCTGATGCCTTACACGGCGATTTATCTCAGGCACAACGGGACTTTGTAATGAAACGTTTTCGCAATCATCAATTACAACTTTTAGTAGCTACCGATGTAGCCGCTCGTGGGATAGACATAGACAATATTACCCATGTTATCAACTACGATTTACCTGATGATTTGGAAGTATATACCCATCGCAGTGGCAGAACCGCCAGAGCTGGGAAATCTGGCATTTCTATTGCCATTGTTACACCTTCCGAATCCAAAAAAATAAAGGACTTAGAACGTTTTGCCAAAACAAAATTCCATCGTGCACTTATTCCTACAGGTATTCAGGTTTGTGAAAAACAATTATTACATCTTGTTGAAACAATTAAAAATACTACGGTTGATGAACAAGCCATTCAAAATTATTTACCTGCTGTTTTTGAAAGTTTAAAAGATTTAAGTAAAGAAGAGTTGATTAAAAAATTAGTATGGGAAGAGTTTAACCGCTTTTATACGTATTATCAAAACGCTCCGGATATCAATAATCTGAAAGATGTGGATGTTTCTTCACATCGTCAAACGCAGCGGTATTTTATCAACTTAGGTGAAGTGGACGGTTTTAACTGGCGTTCTCTTAAAGATTTTATCTCAGATGAAACAGGTATTCCAGTTACAAGTATTAAAAATACAGATGTCAAAAAGACGTTTTCATTTTTTGAAATTTCATCAACAGATGCGGATAAACTTTCATCATTAGCAGGAAAATCGTTTAATAATAGAACCATTAGTATTGAAAAATCCAATAGAGAAAAAAACATTTCCAGAAAATCAGATTACTCCAACGATAAATTTTCTAATAAGAAAAACGAATTTTATAAACATTCAGGAGAAGAAAGACCCAAAAGAAAAAGGATATATAAATAATCTTTGATGGAATATAAAATCTAACCAATGCATCCAATACGCTTCACGCATCAAAGCTTGAATAACTTGCTTGTGTTGGGTCATTTAAATAGTTAGATACTATAATAGTTTGACAAAAACTAATTTGTAGTTAGTTGTGCTCTCTTAGTAGTGATTTGTTTTTTAATGATAATAGGGACAGAAAAACTTATTCTCCCTTTTTACCTGCTAAAAGATACATCACTGCCATTCGCACAGCCACACCATTTTCTACTTGCTCTAAAATTATAGAATGTCTACTATCCGCTACATCGCTGGTAATTTCAACACCACGATTAATGGGACCCGGATGCATAATAATGATGTCTTTCTTTATTTCATCCAAAATTTCACGATTTAGTTGATACATTAAAGTATATTCTCTTAACGAAGGAAAGTATTTTGTATCCTGCCTCTCTAATTGAATTCTCAACATATTCACTACATCGCACCATTTTAATGTTTTCTTTAAATCCGTTTCTACTTCTACATTCAAAGCACGAATGTGTTTAGGGATTAAACTTAAAGGACCACAGACCTTAACCTGAGCCCCCATTTTATTTAATAAAAAAATGTTGGATAGCGCTACACGAGAGTGTAAAATATCTCCTACAATAGCCACCTTTATATTTTTTAAGGTGCCTAATTTTTCTCGTATAGAAAAAGCATCCAATAAGGCCTGTGTGGGGTGTTCGTGCGTACCATCACCGGCATTGATAATCTGTGCTTTCACTTTTTTAGACAAAAACACACATGCCCCCGGAGAAGAATGTCGCATCACAATCATATCTACTTTCATCGCCAGTATATTATTGGCTGTATCAATCAATGTTTCGCCTTTTTTTACGGAAGAGGTAGAAGCGGAAAAGTTGATAACATCGGCACCCAATCGTTTTTGAGCCAATTCAAAGGAAATTCTTGTTCGCGTAGAGTTTTCAAAAAATAAATTGGCAATGGTGACATCTCGCAAGGAAGGCACTTTTTTGATAGGACGATTAATCACTTCTTTAAATGATTGGGCGGTAGATAAAATTAATTCAATGTCTTGTTTGTTTAAATCTTTTATGCCTAATAAATGTCGTGTGCTAAGTGTGGTCATGTATTTTGATTTGCTCTATGTTCTAATAATACTTTGCTTTTTTTCCAATCGTTTGCCCATTCAATGATAACTTTTTGATTATCCAGCGAATCAATACTTATTCCGGAATAAGTTGGTTCAATAGGCAATTGTCTTGTAAACCGTCTATTGACCAGAACCAGCAGTTCAATTTTTTGTGCTCGTCCGTAATTTTGAAGACAATCAAGGGCAGCACGAATGGTTCGCCCCGTGTATAAAACATCGTCAATGAGCACTACATTTTTATCTTCTATAGAAAAATCAGGATTAATTTTTTGAGGAAAAGGAGAAAGAGGTTTAAGTTTAAAGTCATCTCTATAAAAAGTTACATCTAATTCTGCGTAATCCATTGAGTGCACTTGCTTTGATGATAAAAGCAAGTGATGAAGAACTCTGGACAAAAATATACCACGTGGTTGTAATCCTACTAATACTAAATTAGTAGTTGTATAATAATGCTCTATGATTTGTTTGGATAGCCGTTGAATAACTAGTTCTAACAAAGGGGGCTTCAGTAGTTCTACACAGGAGATGGTGGATGACTTTGCCAATTTTTTTGGCATAATTTTTTGCTGTAATAATAAGGAATTTTTACCCAAGCGAAGATGTTAGATTATATTGTATTCAATTTTTTCTATTTTGTATTTTCCTTTACTTTTACGGCTAAAAAATCATGATACCCTTTTCTCCACCACGAATAGATGAGAAAATTTGCAATGCTGTTGTGGAAACCTTAAAATCCGGATGGATTACAACCGGTCCTAAAACCAAATTATTTGAAAAAAAAATCAGTGCGTATTGTAATGTTTCTCATACACTTTGCCTCAACTCTGCCACCGCCGGGCTTGAAACGATGTTACGCTGGTTTGGTGTAAAATCCGGCGATGAAGTGATTGTCCCTGCTTATACTTACAGCGCTACAGCCAATGTGGTTATTCATTGTGGTGCAAAGCCCGTAATGGTAGATGTTCATTCTCATGATTTTAATATCTCTGTGAAAGAAATTGAAAAACACATCAATCAAAAAACGAAAGTGATTATACCCGTTGATTTTGCGGGTTTCCCGGCAGATTATGATGCAATCATGCAATTAGTGAATTCAAAAAGAAACTTATTTCGTCCTGCAAACAAAATACAGGAACAATTGGGAAGAATACTGGTCTTATCCGATGCGGCTCATTCTTTTGGGGCTTTTTACAAAGGAAAGCGCACAGGTGCTTTGTGTGATGCCACCGTGTTTTCTTTTCATGCGGTGAAAAACCTGACGACTGCAGAAGGCGGTGCTATTGCTCTCCATCTTCCGCCGCCATTTGAGAATGAAAAAATTTATCAATACCTCTGCATCCATATTTTGCATGGTCAAAACAAAGATGCACTTTCTAAAATGCAAAAAGGCAATTGGAAATACGATATTATCGAAGCGGGCTATAAATACAATATGACGGACATCTTAGCCACCATCGGATTGGTAGAATTAGAACGTTATGACAATGATACTTTGAAAAAACGAAAACAAATTTTTGATTTTTATTCTGAAGAACTCAAAACTATCCAAAACGTTGAATTACCAATTTATGAAACTAATGAGAAAATCTCATCGTATCATGTGTATCCATTGAGAATAAAGGGTATTCAGGAATCACAAAGAGATGCGATTATTCAGGAAATTTTTAATCAGGATGTTTCTGTAAATGTTCATTTCATTCCACTGCCCATGATGAGTTTTTATAAATCCTTAGGGTATGATATAAAAAATTATCCCGTTGCTTATGACAATTACTCTCGGGAAATTTCTTTGCCTGTGTTTTATGACTTGACGAATGAACAAATGCAAACCGTTGTCCATGCTGTAAAACATGCTATTCAAATAGTTTTAGGAAAATGATAAAGAGATTGTTTGACATCCTGTTTTCTCTAGTTGCATTAATTTTACTTTTGCCGGTTTTTGTAATCATTGCCATTGCAATAATTATAGACGATGGTTTTCCGGTGTTTTATTTACAAGAAAGGATTGGAAAAAATTTTCGTTCTTTTAAACTCTTCAAATTTCGCACAATGTATAAAAATGCCGATAAAATGGGCTATCTGACCATTGGCTCTAAAGATCCTCGGGTCACAAAAGTGGGGTATTATTTAAGAAAATATAAATTAGATGAATTGCCACAATTTATCAATGTTTTAATAGGTGATATGAGTATCGTAGGTCCTCGGCCTGAAGTAAAAAAATATGTAGATTTGTATAATGAACAACAAAAAAAAGTTTTGTCCATTAAGCCCGGAATCACCGATTATGCTTCTATAAAATACATAAATGAAAATGAAATTTTAGCACATTCGGAAAACCCAGAAAAAACATACATTCAAGAAGTTATGCCAGAAAAACTGAAAATCAATTTAGAATACATTGAAAAACAAAATGTTTTAGAAGACATTAAAATCATTTTAAAAACCTTTACCAAAATACTTTCCAAACAATAATTTACCCTCTTAATCGTTTTAATGCTGTAATGCCAATGCTTTCCAAAATTCAGAATATAAATGAAAAACTAAAAATTCTTTTCTCTGCGTTAGGTGCGTTTGCCTTGATTATTTTGCTAAACGGATGTAAAAAGGATAAATTTAATACTGCTTCCAATGCTGAATTAAAGTTTAGTAATGACACGATTTTATTTGATACTGTTTTTACTACGGCTGGCTCTGCTACCCGCCAATTAAGAGTGATTAATCCTTACAAACAAAAAATAAAAATTTCCAGAATATATCTACAAACTGGAAATACTTCGCCCTATATTCTCAATGTGGACGGCTTATCCGGAAAAAGTTTTTCTGATATTGAAATAGATCCTGAAGATAGTTTGTATATTTTTATTCAGGTCAACATTAATCCCTTGTCATCCAATAGTCCGCTGATTGTGCAGGATGCTATCCTTTTTGAAATCAATGGAAAAAATCAAAAAGTATATTTAGAAGCATGGGGACAAAATGCTTATTATCACAAACCTACTAATGCTATTTATTTTTCTAATGGTTCTTATTTACCGTATTCTACCATCTCTTCTGTGAATAATGCTACTGTCACATGGACAAATGATAAGCCACACGTGATTTATGGCTGGCTGGTGGTCGATTCATCTCAAACACTTGTGATGCAACCCGGCACAAAAGTATATTTTTATCAAAACGCCGGACTATGGGTATATCGTTATGGTACATTGAAGGTCCAAGGCACTTATGGGAATGAAGTGCTGTTTCAAGGGTTTCGTAGAGAAGCGGACTTCATGGACTTGCCCGGACAATGGGATAGAATCTGGATAAACGAAGGTAGTAAAGAAAATGAAATCAATTATGCCATTATTAAAAATGGATTTATCGGCGTACAGACAGAAGTGTTGAACACTGTGTATAACGCCGATCCAAGACGCTTGCGCATTACGAATACCAGAATTTTCAATATGAAAAAATGGGGCTTGTACAGTTTAGGATACAATATCTATGCCGGCAATAATATCATTGCAAATTGTGCAGAGTATTGCTTGGTGCTGGCTTTGGGCGGAAATTATAATTTCATTCATACAACTTTTGCGAATTATTGGAATCAATCTACGCGTAATAAAGAATGTGTTTATATTAATAATTATGCAAATAGTACAGTTTTCCCATTAGATACTTGTTATTTTGGAAATTGCATTATTGATGGCAATTTGTCCAATGAATTGAATCTAGATCTCAATTCAACCAATCCGTCTTATCCACCACAACACCAATTTAATTTTTCGTTGATTAAAACCACCATCAATACTTCCAACTCTCATTTCACGAATTGTTTGATTAACCAAAGTCCAAAATTTAATAATCCTTCCACTTATGATTTTTCATTACAAAGTGGCTCTGCTGCTGTTAATGCCGCTAATTCCCTTGATGCAGCAAAATTTCCATTTGATATAAATAATAACAATCGTTTTGCCGATATTGCCCCGGATATTGGCGCTTTAGAAAAACAATAATATGAATCTCAAAAATAGTTTCATACTTTTTTTATTGATTTATCTTCCTTTACATTTTTATTCGCAAGGGAAAAAACGGGCCTTTCATCAACACGAAATAGGTTTATTCATTGGTGGCTCATACTATTTAGGGGACTTAAACCCAAGACAACATTTCTATATGACACGGCCTGCGTTTGGTGGATTTTATCGCTATGCGTGGGATTACCGTGGTGCTGTGAGATTGGGATTTAACTGGGGACAAATTGAAGGAGATGATGCGCAAAGTGATAACAAAGATCAAATTGAACGCAATTTAAACTTCAAATCAAACATTCAGGAATTTTACGGTATTGTAGAATTTAATTTTTATGATTACAGGATTGGCAATGACAAACATTTCTTTACACTCTTTCTCTTTGCAGGATTAGCAGGGTATCATTTTAATCCACAAGGAAATTTAGGCGGAAACAGTTGGGTGGACTTAAAACAATTAAGAACTGAAGGACAAAGCAAACCTTATAAATTGTGGCAAATCTCTATTCCCTTTGGTATTGGTATTAAAATTAATGTCGCTAAAAATGTTGGGCTTGGCATTGAATGGGGACCCCGTAAAACATTTACAGATTATTTAGATGATGTGAGTGATAAATATCCTAATTTAAGTACTAACCCACCGAACGGACAAATAGGATTATTGATGAGCAACAGAACAAAATATCCGTGGTCGTTTATTCAGGGCTATTCTCGTGGTAATCCTTACACAAAAGATTGGTACTTTTTCACCGGACTTACAATAAATATAAAACTTGTATCACAACAACCATGCTACGCTACTGGTATGTAATAGTATTCAGCACATTAGTCATTGCATCTTGCCAAAACACTTCTGACGAATTGCCCAACACGCCAACTACCGGTAAAATCAGCATTTGGAGTGAGAATACCTTTCAATACATCCTGACACCACAAGTAGAGTTATTTCAAACTATTTACAAAAACACTCAAATACAATTGCAATTTAAATCAGAAGTAGAATGTATTCAAGGATTATTAAACGATAGCTGTAAAATAATTTTTATCAATCGCTCTTTATCTTCTCCTGAACAAAAAATTTTTCAAACGCATAATTTGATTATTCAGCAAACGCCGGTTGCCTACTCAGCCATTGCTTTGCTTGGAAAAGCTTTTAGAAAAAAAGGAATAAGTATTGAACAACTCAAACAAATACTCATGGGAGATAGTACTTACAAAATTATTTTTTTTAGAAATAACAATGGATGTATATTGTATTGCAGAGATAGCTTGTTAAATGGAAATAGTTTTGGAAAAAACTGTTTTAGTGTAGAAGATAGTTCAGAATTCAGAAATTATCTGACTAATCACGAGAATGTGATTGGAATTATTGATTTTGCTTTTATCTGTGATGACGATGACAAATGGATAAAAAACTTAAAATATCCGGCAAATGATACTCTTGTAATTCCATTGCGCAAAACAGAACATTCTCCTGCATTTTATCCTGACCAGAGCAACATTGCTACAAGAGAGTATCCTCTTACCAGAACGATTTATGCTATTCGTCGTGGAGACGATTTTTCATTAAGTGCTGGTTTTGAAGCATTTATTGCTGGTGAAAAAGGACAGATATTGTTCAAAAAAATGGGACTTGTTCCAACCATTGACAGAGAAAGAAAAATAGAAATGAAGCCATATTAATTTTTAAATCTATCTTATTATTTCTGTTACTTTGCAAAAAAATTTTTATGTTCAGAATATCCTTCGCCTTATTAACTTTTGTGCTTTTAACAGCGTGTAATAATTCTAAAAAAGAAGACAATACTTTATCTAAAAAAAATCAACCCCCTAAAATTGAAAAGTTCTGGAACACAACTCCTGTCTTTAATGCAGATAGTTGTTATTATTTTGTCAAGCAACAAGTGGATTTTGGTCCAAGAGTGCCGGGGAGCAAAGCCCATGAAAAATGTATTTCGTGGTTGAAGCAGTTTTTTGAATCCAAAGGATGTGTTGTTGAACTGCAAAAATTTGCTGCCATTACTTTTGATAAAAAACAATGGACCGGCACTAATATCATCGCAAAGTATAATCCCCAGAGCAAACACCGGATATTATTGTGTGCACATTATGACACACGACCATTTGCAGATAGAGATGCAGCAAAATATAAAAATCAAGCCATCCCCGGTGCAAACGATGGAGCCAGCGGGGTAGCCGTTTTGATGAGCATTGTACAAGCCATTCAGAAACACGATTTAAAGAATGTTGGAATAGATATTGTTTTGTTTGATTTAGAAGATGATGGTGATGCCGGTGGAGATTCTAAAACATGGTGTTTAGGTTCTCAGTATTGGGCAAAAAATTTGTCCATCACCTCTGTTAAGCCAGTAGAAGGTATTTTATTAGACATGGTTGGAGATACCAATGCAGTGTTCCCAAAAGAAGGGCTATCCATTCAATATCATCCTACGCTGCTTCACAACATCTGGAACATCGCACAGAAAGCCGGATTTGGAAAGTATTTCATAGATCAAAGTACGAATGAAATTACCGATGACCATTTGTTTATCAATTTGCATGCTAACATTCCTACCATTGATATTATTCATTATTATCCTCAAAAAAGTGATTTTTTTGAACACCACCATAAAATAACCGATGATATGAAAAACATTAGCAAGCAAACATTAAATGCCGTTGGACAAACTTTGTTATATTATTTATACCAACAAGAAGAAAAATTAAGTTATGACAAATCCTAATTTTTTCAAAGATATTTTTATTTACAATCATGATGTAAATCAAAAATGGTTCAAGCATTTGTCAGATTTAAATATTCCATTCTCTGAAAATGTGATGAAATTATTTAGCCATATTATCAATGCTCATCATATCTGGAATTGTCGTGTTTTGCAAAAACACTCCAGTATAGGTGTATGGCAAATACATACACTGCAGGAATGGATAGAAATGGACAAACAAAATTTTCATCAATCTTTGGAAATTATTGAAAATTACAATTTAGACAGAGTTATATTGTACACTAATACTGAAAATAAAAGTTTTCAAAACTCAATTGGGGAGATATTGTTTCATATTGTGAATCATTCCACACATCATAGAGCACAGATTGCGAGAGAAATCAGGGCTTCTGGTTATTTCATTCCTCAAAAAACAGATTATATTATTTACAAACGAGAAAACTAATTATTAATTAGTGCGCATCGACTCTTCAATTTCTTCTGCCTCTATTGGGATATTTTGCATTAAATTGATTTGACCGTTTTGTGTAATTAATATATTATTTTCAAGACGAATACCTAAATTTTCTTCTGGAATATAAATGCCGGGTTCGCAAGTAAAAACCATTCCTGCTTGCATGGGCTCATAAAAGAAACCTACATCGTGTACATCCAATCCTAAAAAGTGGGATGTGCCATGCATGAAATACTTTTTGTAGGCAGGTTTTTCAGGCCTTTGATGTTGTACTTCTTCTTTTGTGAGTAGTTTTAATTTTAATAGTTCTTCTGTCATCATTTTTCCTACTTCGGCATTGTATTTTTCAAAAGTCATTCCGGGGCGTAACAATTTTGTGGCTTCTTTCAAAACAAACAACACGCTATTGTATACTTCTTTTTGTCTTTTAGTAAATTTTCCATTGACAGGAATACAGCGGGTCATATCGCTGTTGTAATTGGCATATTCGGCTGCTGCATCAATTAAAATAACTTCTCCATCCATGCATTGCTTATTGTTTTCAATATAGTGCAATACGCAAGCATTTTTCCCCGAAGCTATAATGGGTGTATAAGCAAATCCTTTACTGCGGTTTATCAACATTTCGTGAATCATTTCTGCTTCAATTTCATATTCCCACACACCGGGTTTTACAAATTTCAAAATTCTGCGGAATGCTTTTTCAGTGATATGACACGCCTGTTGAATGAGATCAATTTCAATAGTATGTTTGATGCTTCGTAATTTAAAGAGAATAGGCGCACTGCGTTCGTATTTATGTAAAGGATATTGTTGCATGATTTTTTTATTCCATCGGTCTTGTGCTGTTTCTGTTTCAATGTATTTTCGTAAATGCTCGTTGTTATTTAAATAGACGTATTCTGCCTGATACATCAGCGATTTGAGAATTTGTTCAAATTGATGCGTCCAATAAACTGTTTGAATACCGCTGATTTCAGTCGCTTGTTGTTGAGATAGTTTTTCACCTTCCCAAATAGCAATGGTTTCATTGGTTTCTCGTATGAAAAGGATTTCTTTATGTTTGTTTTCTTTAGCATCCGGGAAAATCACCAAAATAGTTTCTTCCTGGTCAATTCCGGAAAGATAAAACAAATCCGAGTTTTGCTTAAATCCCATCGCACCATCTGCATTGGTGGGCATTATATCATTACTAAAAAAAATAGCAATGGAGCCGGGTTTTAAGTATTGCTTGAAATTATTTCGGTTTTGAATAAATAATGTAGAAGGAATCGGGGAATAACGTGGCATATTCATAGTATTTTAACGGCTGCAAAATATCAAAAAGTTTTTGTACTAAATGGAATATTTCTTAATCAAAAATAAAATTATCCACACTTCGAATTACCACAGCTCTTGCATTTTAAGCACCCTTCTTCATATACTAATCCTTCTGGATCTCCACAGGATGGGCAAACTTTATCGGCTTTTGTACCATCCGGAATAAATTTTTTCAATGCTCTTGCTACGCCGTATTTCCAACTGTTGATATGGTCATCGTAAAAATTGAGTGATTCCACTAATTCTACTACCTGTGGAAGTGGCATACCTTGTCTAAGTATTCCTGAAATTAACTTTGCATAGTTCCAGTATTCTTTATCAAACGAACGAGAAAGTCCTTCAATGGTAACTTTGTATCCATCTTTATCTAAGTATTGAAAATCGTAACGTTTGGTACCATCTTCATTGCTTACTTTAATAACCCATCCTTGTTGCACATAATTGGGCAAACTGAAAGCATCTTCGGCTTTTCCTGTAAAAATTTCGTAGGGTTTATTATTTAAGATGCCTACTACTGCAATCCATTTTTCATTTTTATTTTGAAATCTTACTACTTCGGCTTCCAATGATTTAGGTCTTTTGGGTGAAATACTGATTTCTTTTTTCTTTGAATCATCAGCAGATACTAATACACCAGTTCTGGAACCATCTCTATAAACCGTTATGCCTTTTAATCCCATTTTCCAGGATTGAAGATAAATTTCACCCACTTTTTCTACTGAAACATCAGAAGGTAAATTGATGGTAGAACTAATACTATGTGTGGTGTATTTTTGAACAACAGCTTGCAGTTGAACACGTTTAATCCAATCAATCTCAGGTGCAGTAGATCCATAATAAGGTGATTTTGTAATATCTTTTTCACCGCTTATTTCCATCCATAGTTTTAGTTTGGGGTGATACACGTCAAATTCTTGCCATGCATCGCCTAATGCATCTACAAAATCAATGCGTGCGTTTTTATCTGATGGATTGACTTTTTTTCTTCGTTTGTAGCTTAATAAAAAGACCGGTTCTATTCCGGAAGAAGTTTGTGTAAGGATGCTTAAAGTGCCTGTAGGTGCTACAGTACTTATAGAAATGTTTCTGCGTCCGTGCTTCATCATTCTTTCTGTAATATCCGGAAATTCTTTTTTCATCATTTGAATAAATTCGGATTGTTCTTCGTATTTAGTATCAAATGCTTCAAACTTACCTCTTTCAATGGCCATATCAATACTGCTTTCAAATTCATTGCGCAGTTTGGTTCTCATAATTTTATCTACAGTTGTTAATGCTTCTTCACTATCAAATTTTAAATTCAAAGATGCTAAACAATCGGCTAGTCCTGTAAAACCTAATCCAGTTCTTCTTCCCTTTTTACCAGTTTCGTACAATAGTTTCCATGTGCGGATTTCCACATCTTTAATATAATCGGGTTCTGGGTCGGATTCTACTTTTTTCAAAATTCGTTCAATGGATTCTAATTCTAAATCCACTAAATCGTCCATTAATCGTTGTGCATAATACACTATGGTTTCAAACTTTTTGTAATTGAATGCAGCTTGTTTGGTAAAAGGATTTTCAACGAATGAAAATAAATTCAATGCCATTAAACGGCAACTATCTCCACCTTGCATAGCAATTTCGCTACAAGGATTGGTAGAGATATTTTTAAAACCCGGATAAACAGAAGAAGTGGAATAATAGTGTTGTTTATCCCAGAAAATTAAGCCGGGTTCTGCGGTGTTGTGGGCACATTTGATGATAGTATTCCAGAGTTCACGTGCTTTAATTGTTTGGGTGTACTTAGGTTGAGAAGAATCAATAGGCCAGCGTAAGGTAAATTCTTTGTCTTCAGCAACGGCTTTCATAAATTCATCGGATAATCTTACGGAGACATTGGCACCGGTTACTTTTTTCAAATCTTGTTTAATAGTCACAAACTCAAAAATATCAGGATGAGCAATATCCATTGTTATCATAAGAGCGCCCCTTCGTCCGTTTTGTGCCACTTCGCGAGTGGTATAAGAAAATCGTTCCATGAAAGATACGGCACCAGAAGTTGTGCCCGCTGCGTTTGATACAGGTGCGTTGGCAGGTCTTAAGCTACTAATGTCAATGCCTACACCACATCTTCTTTTGAACAATTGTGCTAACTGTTGATCAGTATAAAAAATGCCTCCGTAAGAATCGTAAATTTCAGGCAATACTACACAGTTAGATAAAGACGCTATCATAAAAGGATTACCTAATGCAGACATCACTGAACCTTGTGGTACAATGTATTTGAAGTTTCTGAACATTTCATAAATGTATTGCTCGTCATCTGTAATGTTTTGAATTGTTTTGTATTTTTCACTAATGAGTTTATCCGATTGTTTGTATTTTCTTTCGATTCTGGCAAATTCTTTTGCCATTCTTTTGTGCATATCATCTGGGGTTAGTTCATAATATTGTCCTTTTGAATCTTTCAGACAATATTTGCTAATCCATGTATTCGTGGCCAATTCATCACCGCCAAAGTATTCTAAAGTTTTATTAAAAACTTCAGAGTAAGAATAGGGTCGGGTAGAATGCTTAGTGTTGTTATTTTCAGTATTCATAGGGTTTTCTGAGAGTTTTATTGTTTTTTTTCTTTTAAGTGTTTTGCTTTCCATTTTATTATCTGTTGTTGTTTCCATAACAATAATTTTGTGTGTGCAAATTAAGGCGGAAAAATTTTTATTTTGGAGTGTTTTGAAAATGTTTTATCCACACTTTAAACTTTATTTTAACAAACAGGTTCTGGTTTCTGTCTAACATGCTAAAAAATTGATTTAAATCAATTATTTTTAAAGATGAATTAGAATAATAGAACTTATTGCCATCAGTATTCCTATCCAATTCAAAGTGCTTAATTTTTCTTTAAAGATGAAATATCCTATGATGGCAGATGATACGACATTACTTAAATTGAGTAGTAAAAAAATTTGTCCGCTTGGTAAAATGTGTGTATTAAGGGCTTTGATAATAAAAACCAAGTTGAAAAAATTAGGTATTCCTAAAATAGTGCCCAATAGTATGGTATTTTTCCAACTAAAATTTTTTTGTTGCAATAGTTTATTTTTATCTAATTTCAAAAATAAAAATCCCGAAAGCAAGGCAAACAAATAAACAAAAGTTGAAAATAAAAGTTGTTCCGGAATAGTGTTTATAAACGTTTTATTACCATAATTAATCAGTGAATCAATAATACCACTTCCAATAAATACTAATAATGGAAAGAATATGTAGGAAGATTTTTTGAAAGAGATAATTTTTGAAGTGTATGTTGTAAAATAGACGGAAATAATGGCTATTCCTAATCCTAACCAGCGAAAAAAATTCAAAGATTCGTTGAATAGGCAATAAGCAGAGAGAACAGGAAAAATTAAACTCATTTTATTGGCTACAGAAGCCACTGCCAGTCCGTAGTGTTGAATGGTCCTCGCAATCCAGTAAAATACTGAAATGAATAAGAGGCCTTCTATTACAGTTAACATCCAAACATTAAAAGTATTGGATAATATCGTTTGAAAAAAACTTAGGTGTTGATTTTGAAAATACGTATAAGAATAAATAAATCCTGTAAGGAAAGCCGAGCTATAATTAAATATTAATCCATAAAAAGTGTGTGCCTTGTGCCTTTCAAACAAACGTACAATAACTAACATTAATACGCTCGTAACAGTAGCCAGAACAATAAAAATCATATATATTCAGTGATTGTTTTATTTTGAAAATTACAAGGAATGTGGTTTAAAACACTTTCTTGAAAATTGTCTCAAAGCTATTCCAGTGGCACGTGGATTTTCTAATTGGCTGTAATGACCATCGTATTCTAAAAACAAACATTCTTTGTGGGGCACTTGTTCGCATTGTTCTAATAAAGAAGCATAAGGTAAAACATTATCCTGTTTACCAATGACAAACATAATGGGAAAGGTGGCAGATTGAATGAATCTTAATGAAGAAGGGCGGTCTCTCATTCCAATCAAAGCCGCTATAATTCCTTGTACAGGGGTATGTAAGGCAATGTGGATTGTCATTTTAAGTTCTTCTTTCAAATACTTTAAATTTCGTTGAGAGAATAAATTTTTAATCGTTGGTTGAATAAACAATTTGGGATTATGTTTTACAATTTTAATGGCTTTATTTCTGTCTTTCTTTTTTTCTTCGGAATCCGGAAGTGCTGTGGAATGAAACAAACAAAGCCCTTTTACCATTTCAGGATACTTTTTTGCAAAAGCTAGTGCTACATAGCCGCCCATGCTATGACCAATCACTACACACGAGCGAATGTGAAAATGTTTAAGCATTGCTTTCACAGCATCCGCCATTAGTTCCATACTATGGGCGTAGCCAAAACAATCGCTTTTTCCGTGTCCGGGTAGATCCATACAAAGCACTTTGAAAGATTTGGATAAATAGGGAATAACATATTTCCAAACTTCTGAGGCACCTAAAAATCCGTGTAACAAGATCACACAAGGTCCTTTGCCTTGTGTATAACAATAGATATTTCCGCCTAAAAAAGGAACAACGTGCGTTTCCATTAAACTTCCTGTTCAACGGCTTTTTTAAATAATTGCGAAAGATTGGCGATAAAATCCAGTGCTCTTTTAAACACATCAAAGTACAATGTAAACCACAAGACAACAGTCATCCACCATATTATGGCGGTATTAAAATAAAGTGTATCAATGTAGAGCCCTAAAAATTTCTTTCTGGGTGCATAAAAATGTGCTCCGCCCCAATTAGAATCTTCCGGGTCATAAAACACCAAATCAATTCGGCGAATGAGTTTACCATCTTTTTCCATACAACGTTCACCGCTGATATCATTACTATTGGTAACCAATTGATTCAAGGCTTCGTTTTCATTATCTTCTTGTAATTTGATAAATGCTTCTTTTTCTGTTGGTGTTTTTTGCATGCTTCTGGCTTTTTCATCTTTCTTTTTACGGGCAATATTTTCTACATCAATATAGTAGTTATTCAAATCATACAAAAAGGTTCTGATGTTATTTATTACATCCTGGTTGATTGTATTGGATGAAAGAGCCAGCAATTCATCTGTTTCAGCAGGGTAAGGAACTTTTTTGTATATCTTGTTATACTCTTTGAATATTTCATTCTTTACTAATTGAATGTCCTGTGAAAGAATATTTTCATTCCGATTTTTATCTTTTAATTCCTCTTCAATTTTAGTTAACTTGTTTTGAATTTTAGGAATCCAATACACTTTTTTGTATTGAGCATTGCTAATGATTTTGTCATATAAATAAAAATGTTTTTCAAAACGATTGTTTTTAAATTGAGTTACGGCTAATGCTTCATAAGCCCAACGGCTGGTCATCACTTCACCACTCCATGGTACTGTGCCGGGTTGAGTCAAAAGTGGATTTAATTTGTCAAATTTTACAATTACGCCGCTTAAAATCAATTGTGGAATGATTAAGAAAGGCACAGAAATATAAATGGTTACCACGCTATTAAACATGGCAGAGATATTTAAGCCCAACATATTCGCAAAACATGAAGTTGAAAATAATACCCACCAATAATCCAAAAATAAACCGTTTATTCCTAAGATATTATTGCCTACTACAATAAACATAAACGTTTGAATAGCCGATAATACAAACATGATGACGACTTTACTCAGCAAATAGGATCCTTTGCTTAAATTGAGAAATGCTTCTCTTTTACGAATTTTTCTATCGCGAATAATTTCTTCTGCACTGACCATCATGCCAATAAACAGTGCTACAACTACTGCCATAAATAAATAAGCAGGGATATTATCGTTTTCTCTGAAAATATAACCTCTGCCGGTATCTACGTCGGTGTTGTAATAACGCACTAAAAACGATAAGATGAAAGCAAGCGCCGGGGCTTCTAAAAAATTAATGAGCAGATATTGTGTATTGGTTAATTTGCTTTTTACATCACGCGTGAGAAATACCTTGAATTGTTGCAGTTTTCCGGGGATTTTGAAAATAGCTTCTGGGATAGTTTGAACGTGTTCTTTTACCCGAATGTAACTTTCTATAAGTTCTTTGTAATACTTATTCCATTCAACTGGCGAGGTTTTACGCTTTTTAGTCAAATTACCATATTCGTCCAACACTTTACTTTCAATGATATTAAATACTTGTTCCGGATTGACATTGCCACAATGCGGACATTCTGTTTCTTCGGCATTCGCATGATTAATAAGACGTTTAAAATAAGAAACGGCATCGACCGGATTACCATAATATACCAAATATCCGCCCACATCTAAAATAATCAATTTGTCAAACATTTTGAAAATATCTGATGAGGGCTGATGTATCACGACAAAAATCAGTTTGCCCTTTAAAGTCAGTTCTTTTAATAAGTCCATGATGTTTTCAGAATCTCTGGAAGAAAGTCCGGAAGTGGGCTCATCTAAAAACAAGACAGACGGCTCACGAATGAGTTCCAGCGCTATGTTTAAGCGTTTACGCTGCCCGCCGGAAATGGTTTTTTCAAGCGGTGAGCCGACTTTCAAATGGGCTGTTTCTGATAATCCTAAATCTGAAAGCAGGTGTTCACATTTCTTTTTAATTTCTTCATCACTTAAATTTCCAAAACACAACTTGGCATTGTAAAATAAGTTTTCAAATACGGTTAATTCTTCTATCAATAAATCATCCTGGGGCACGTGACCAATGACGCCTTCAATTTTTTCGGGTTCTTTATGAATATCAATACCATTGATTACCACTTTTCCACGCGATGGTTTTTCACTTCCGTTTAACACGTTCATTAAAGTGGACTTCCCGGCGCCCGAACCGCCCATTATTCCAACCAGTGTACCACTCTCTTCAAACAGGTTAATGTCTCTTAAACCAATTTTTCCGTTCTTAAATTTGTATTCTACATCGCTGGCTTCAAAAGTAATTTTAGTAGTATGTTCATCAAATAAAAATTTGCTGATGATGTCGCTGTAGTATATTGGTTTAATTTTGGAGCTTCTTAAAGAAGAACCGTGTGTTAAAACATATACTCTGTTTCTATCTATAGATTGTCCATTGAGTTGAACATCTATTTCACCAAATACTCTTAAAATATAAAGATTTACAGTTGCTATTCTCAACACACGAATTTCTCCATTGGTAATATTTTCATTGAATAGAAATTTTGTATATTGAATATTTTTAGGTAAATGAGCACTGATGATTAAAAACTCATCAGAGTCAGGAACATCTTCAATACCTTGCTCTATAAGATGTTTTATGTTTTCAAACTCTTTTCTGTCAATGTTAAAGGTCTCTGCAACCGTTTGTACAAATTCTAATTCCTGCTCACTGATTTGATTGGAAGAATGAATAAATTCTAACAAACGAACAAGTACAACAAATTTTTGAGTAATATCTAATTCTTCATTAATTTGAGAACAAATTTTTAGAATTTTTACAGAGTTCAGAGCCGTTTTTTTAGCCGCTCCTTCTTTTTTCTGACTGACCTGATGATATTGCTCTAAATATTCATCAAAAATCTTCAAAAACTTTTGAACCTGCTCTTCATTTAATTGTTGTCTTAAATAGGACTGAACAATGTATCTGCCCGTATTTGTAATGCCATCTACTTTTGCGATGATGGCAAACATCTGCATCAATGCCCGTAATATCTGCTCACTCATGTTATGGGTTATTTAATATCGTGGTGGCCATTTCTTTTATTTGTCTGGTTTCTTTTTTTGAAAAAGATACTACCAATTGGTTATTGACAAAAATTTCAGTAATACCATCGGTGCTTAGTGTTTTCAGATAATTCGATGGAAGCAATACTACAAAAAATAATTGATAGGTTTCTTTAAATATACTCCATTCTTTTTTGTAATAAGTTTTTGTGCCGGATCGGATTTCAATTTCTGATTTGTATTTTTCAACAGCTGTGCCTAATAGAGTGTCTTTTTCAGAGCCAAATATAACTTTCAGATAATAGTTTTGATTGTGTTTAATAAATTGAATACACTGCTTGTTTTTACAATAATCAAGTACTTTACATGGAACGGGTTCTTTTGTATTAATGAATGGTAAGTATATTGCTAAGTCCTGAAATACTGTTGTGTTATCTTGTGCATAAAAAGAAACGCCGCTTAAGAAAGTAAACAAAACACAGGATCTTAAAACAGGAATACGGCATAGAAACATTACATGTTATTTTTGTTTAAATCCAATTAGTAATACCGCACAACCTGAACCGGGGTTTCTATCGGGATCTAACTGCGCTTCAATGATTACATCAATCGTGCTTTTGGATTTAAAATCCCAGTAAGGGGCATTTCTGTAGTTTTGATTGGTAAACAAAACGTTTCTGTCTTTATCCAATACTCTGAAAATTAAATTACCGTCTTTTAAACCGCTACAAGCCGCAAAGCGATAAATGGTTTCTGCAAACATTGTGGTGTGAAATTCTGCTGTTTCTTCTGCGTTCAAAAGCATGGCTCTGTATTGTTGACCGTCTGAAATATAATTGTTTGTAATATGTTTTATACACAAACTGGCTATAGTATCGCATTGCGCAAAAGCAGCCACATACACACCAGCTAAAAAAGCAGTTGTAAAAATAAATTTTCTCATAAATAGATGTTTTGTAGGATTGATATGATTTTGAATTAAGATGCTGAATGGGTTATTTTATTTCTCAGTGTCTGAATCTTTTCAATAATAGTATTCAAGTCCGTTTCGTTGACTATCAATTCATTGGTGCTATTAATATAAGTAATTTTTTTAGTGGTGTCTGTAGTAGGTTCATTATATTGATATTTAAATTCTACTTTTTCATAAAGCATAGATAAATCTTTAAGTGCTGCTACTAAATCTGTTTGGTCTGGTGCATTGAGGGTGATGAGTTGCAGCAGATTATGGACGGTTAATTTTTGTTCGGCAATTCTTCTTTTAATTTCTTCATTCTTTTTTGCTTTGTAAGATTCAATGGCAATGTTCATGCTTTCAAGCCAGCCGCCCAGTAGAATGAGCGAACTCACATCTAATCTTTTATTGTTTTTCAGATAATTATCGCTGGCTCTATACGCTTCGCCTACTAATACCATTAAGCTATCTTTATTGGTTAAATTATTTTCAAACCGTTTGAATGTTTGCTCATTAAAAGCAGAAGACACTCCTAGTTTATCTGCTAATTGCTTAATAGAGGCGAGATAAGTAAGCGCTTCCTGTGTTTGACTAAACATACTTACATAACCCAGGTCAGCCCCGTATACTCCTAACATTAAGGCACGATCCACATCTGTATTAAAATTATTTACTTTGTTGGAAGCATACAAGATGCTCTTATTAAAAGGCAATCCTAATTTTTGAATAAGCATAGCGGTTTGAAGAGGCGATGGAATACTAAATAATTGCCCCCCAATGTTCAGTACCCCTGCTTTTACTGTGTCTTGTGTTTCTACAATTTGGTTTTCATCGGTTTGTTCTTCTTTCTTGCTACTGCAGGAAATGAGGGAAAAGGTACCTACCACCAACAGTGTAAAGTATGTAAAAGTTGATTTCTTCATTTTTTTATTTTTTGCTTGCAAGTTAAATAAATTTATTCCTAAAATACAAATTTTTTACAAAATTAAATGCAGAAACTCCATTATACTCAAAAAAATTTCTTTATTAACCGAAGAATTAAAGAAATTACTAAACTTAAAATCAACATTGAAGTAAAAGGAATGTATAACTTAAAATTTTCTTTTTCGATGCGAACATCTCCCGGAAGGTTCCCAAACCAACTTAGCCATTTGAATTCTTTATTCTCCATTATTAAAAATACAATCCCAATCATTATAAAAACCCCGCCTATTATTAAAAACATTTTACTCATATCATTAATATCTATATATTTTAATGACAAGAAAAAATAATGTTACACAAATAATCAATGCCCACAACCAATACATTCTTTCATTGTATACTTTAGTTTGATGATAGTATTTTTTTTGCTCTTTCTCATACTCTTTTTTTAATTGTTCAAAGTATTCTTTATAGTATTTTCTTCTTTTTTCGTCTTCGGACGTTACCTCCCATTTATCTGCTTTTTTTCTGGTAATAGTAGAATGTGTAGTGTATGAAATAAAAATACCTTTATCGTATTTTTCCCGTAATACCGGGTCAGAAAGCACTTCATAGGCACGAAGTATTTTTACAAATAACTCTTTAGTATCTGGATTCTTATCTGGATGATACAGTAAGGCTAATTTCCGGAATGCGATTTTGATTTCTTCAATACTTGCTGTTCTCGATACCCCTAATATATCATAATAGTTTTCAACCACCCCACTTTTTATTTTTCTTTGTATGCTATTCGCAAATCATAATACCGCATCGGATTCATGTAAAATTCTTTAATTTTGTTGTTATATAATCTGTAAGATGCTTCGTACCATAATACAATGAGTGGGGCGTCGTCCATTAAGAGTTGCTCTGCTTTCATAAAATAATGATAGGAAGAATCTTTGTTAACTGCATCTCTTCCTTTTTCAAAATACTCATCAAATACCGGATTAATATATCGTTGGGTATTAGGGAAATAAACTTTATTTGTATCTAATGTTATGTATTTACCATAAAAAATATTTAAAAAATTTTCCGGGCTTGGGAAATCCGCTACCCAACCTTGTCTGAAAAAATGCCCTTTGTTTTTTTGTTCCAATTGAAATTTTATATCTAATGGTAAACTCTCAAAAACTACATTGATATTTAAATGTTCTTTTAATTGTCTTTGAAGTTCGTTAATAGCCGCTTGTGTTTTTGAAAAACCTTTGTTGGTATAAATTGTTACGGATGGGAATCCATGACCATTAGGATAACCAGCTTTTGCAAGTAATTGCTGGGCTTCTTGAATATTAAGGTCATATCCTTTTATCTTTGTTATATCATAATCTTTAAAAGCCGGCGGCGTGATTCCATAAACACCGGGTAATGCCTGCCCATTAAACGCTTTTTCTATAATTTTATTCCTATCCAGAGCATAATTGATAGCTCTTCTTACTTTTATGTTATCAAACGGCGGCATGTGTGTATTGATAAATACAAATTGTACAAACATTTGAGAAGTCATGTCAATAATGTATTCCGGTGGTACTTTTTGAAAAGAATTAATATGTTGTTCTACTACTCTTTTGGCCGCATTATTAGGCACATCATTCACTACATCTACCTGATGGTTCAAAAATGCAATAATAGCATCTTCGGTATTTTCAAAATAGCGAACAACAATCGTATCTATGTATGGTAAAGCATTCCCTTCTTTATCAATAGCATAATAAAAAGGATTTTTGACAAGTACTAATTGCTGGTCATTAGAAATAGATTTGTCAATGCGATAAGGCCCTGCCCCAAAATCCAACTTATCACCGTATTTTTCATATCCTTCTTTTGGAAGAATGGCGGCAATAGGCGTGGCCAATAGTTGCAAAAAACTTTGATAGTTAGGGTATTGAAGATCAATAGAAAAAGTGTAATCGTCTATTATTTTTAAACCTTTAATTTCCGGTTTTTTATCTCCTTCTTTGTAATGCTGCATCGCTTCATTAAATTCTTTGGCACCCACAATTCTATCGCCACATATTGTGTAAAAGTGAAAATTATCATTTCTTTCATAACATAATTTTTCCAATGTATATTTTACATCTGCTGTGGTTATTTCTCTTCCTTTTCCTCCTTCAAAACAAGGGTCGTCCTGAAATTTTACACCTTTACGCAAATAAAACGTAATGTGCTTCCCATCCGGTGATACTTCCCATTTTTCGGCCAGTGCCGGGATTAAGTCCAGTGTTTTGGCATTCAAACGAATGAGCGGTTCATGAATTTGATTACAAATTAATGCTTCTTCTATTCGCGTTATTCTTTGAGGGAATAAGGAAAGGGGTTTGGCAATTTCAGCCAGTATAATTTTTCCACCTGCTTTAGGTGAAACGGGCCTGGTGTCTTTTTCTATTTTTTTACCACAGGAAATCAAAAAGAAGAAAAGAATTAAAGATATTGTCGCGTAACGTAGCATAGTGAATACTTTTTATTGTTTAATGAGTTTATCATGGTAAATAATTTGTTCGCTTTTTTCTATATCTATAAAATAGAGTCCGGATGGATAGGCGCTTAAATCTAATACAACATTGTTTTCAGGGACAAATGTTTCTAACATTAATCTGCCAGATATATCATACATTTTCACAGTGTAGTTTGGTTCGTTAAACGATACGGTTATCTTATCAAAAGTAGGGTTAGGAAAAATAATCAGTCCGGAAAGAGCAGGGAATGCGGCAACTGAAGCCAAAGGGTCTTTCGTGTACCATATTGGAGAAGTAACAATTCTTTGTCCATCCTGTTGAATGATTTCCACAAAATAATATTTTTGAATAGTATTAGTCAAATTCGTGTCAACAAAAGTAAGTACATTGGTACTTTTTGCAGAAAATATAACAGATGGTAATATTCCACTACCAGAAATACCTGCCCAGATTTTAATACTATCAGCCGTTTCACCGTCCTCATCATTATGCACAACAGATATAGTTGGATTAATAGAAGCCGTTACAATATTTCCCATTATTTCTGTACTATTAATTTTAAAATCAATTTTAGCATTCCAGTCATCACTGCCATAAAAATGCATGTTTTTCATAGCAGTAAAAAAATCATTAGTTGTAAGAGATGGAGATAGAATAACTAATCTTCCTGCATTATTTCTTCCAAAAGTAGTATAATGGTTATCATGATCATAACCTGCTCCTACTTTATATCCTTTTGAAAGCAGGATTCTATAATACATTAAATAATCTCCGGTAGGATAATCCGAATAGGAAGTATTGGTACTAAATGCCAATCCACTTCTAAAAGGCACGGCTACAATGGCTGAATCATAAGCAGAATTATAGGGATTAGAAGTAAGATACCCAAAATCATTATAGCCCGGGTGCGCCAAATAACAAAAAGCATTGGGATTATTTTTTACTTTTTTAAACAAGGCATCATAATCTGATTTGGCTACATAAACATCAAAATTTCCTGATTCCCAGCCCAATAGTTGATTCCCAAAGCCATATATTACTACATGCCCATCCGAAGGATTGGTGGTAACGCCCCATTCCATTCCCCATAAGCATAAAAACACATTTTCCTGATTGGCTGCTAATGCCTCATTGTAGCCCTGATGAAAGTTGGATATTTGAAGACCCGCTGATGAATGATTGTGCTCAGAAATGCCTAAAAAATCAAAATGTTGAGAGGCCTTTGCATAAGCAAAGCTACAGGTAGGATTGTTACAACCTGTGGTAGTAGCATCTTTATTGCCATCTGAATAGGCAGTGTGAGAATGCAGGTTCCCAAAATAATAATTCAGAGTTTGTGCATCATATACGGCTATTTGTAGCAGGCAGCAATAAATTACTAAAAGAAACTTCATAAGTTGCAAAATTACAGAATAAAATCTGTACATTTCAATAAATTAGACAAATTTAATATTATCGTATACAAAAATTATTTCTCATTTTTGCCACAAAAAATTATGGTTTCTATATTCTTAAAAATCCACAGCATCAGCGTTACCATTTTCTTTTTGATTTATTTTATCAAAACACTCTTATTACTTTCTAACGCTCATGATAAATTGGAAAAGTTCAAATCTTACACTAAAATTTTAGAAATGATTGTAAGTACATTGTTTTTAATCACAGGTATTTATTTAATTACACAAATTCCTGAAATTAAAACCATGCTGATTATTAAACTCATTTTAGTAGCCGCTTCAATACCATTGGCTGTCATGGCCTATAAGAAAAATAATAAAATTCTGGCTTTGTTTTCACTCATGTTTATTGTAGGTGCTTATGGCTTAGCAGAAATGAGCCGCACTAAAAAAGTAGATTCTTCTATAACAGATGGGAAATTATTGTATGAAAAAACCTGTGCCGTATGCCATGGAAACGACGGAAAACTTGGTATGGCTGGCGCTTCCGACTTAACACAAATCCAACTTCATAAAAATGAAATTGTCCATGTTATTTTAAATGGCAAAGGGGCGATGCCCAAAGTCCAAATGACCGAAGAACAGGCCAATGCTATTGCGGACTATGTTGTAAGTACCTTCAAAAAACAATAGTTTTTCATGATTGAAAAAAAGATACGCACTTCTAATAAGCCATTAAGAGGGGTATTAGTAGGTATAGAACTAAAAGGTCAAAAACTATCTTTGCAGGAATATCTGGATGAGTTAAAATTTTTGGCGACTACTTATAATGTAGAAACCCTCAAAGTTTTTACACAAAAATTAGAAAAGCCCGACCCGGCTACATTTATCGGAAAAGGGAAAGCTGAAGAAGTAAAAGCATTCATAGATACGAACGAGGTAGATGTTATTATTTTTGATGATGAATTAAGCCCTGTCCAACAGCGTAATTTGGAAAAATTTTTTCAAAGAAGGGTAATGGACAGAACTCTTTTGATATTGGAGATATTTGAGCAACGTGCCCAAACCTCTTATGCTAAAACACAGGTACAACTTGCTCAATACGAATATCTACTTCCCCGCTTAACCGGCATGTGGACACACTTAGAAAGACAAAGAGGTGGCACCGGCACAAGAGGCGGCGCCGGCGAAAAAGAAATAGAAACCGACCGTCGTATCGTGAAAAATAAAATCGCCCAACTTAAAAAGCAATTGAAAGAGATTGATAAACAGATGGCTACTCAACGTAAAAACAGAAGCCAATTGATAAGAGTGGCACTGGTGGGTTATACCAATGTAGGTAAATCTACCATAATGAATGTGTTAAGCAAAAGCAAAGTGTTTGTTGAAAACAAACTCTTTGCCACTTTAGATACTACCACCCGAAAAGTAATTTTCGATACAACACCCTTTTTGTTGAGCGACACGGTGGGATTTATTCGCAAACTGCCACATCAATTAGTAGAAAGTTTTAAGTCAACATTAGATGAAGCAAGAGAAGCCGATATTTTGATTCATGTGGTAGATATTTCCCACCCTAATTTTGAAGAACATATTCGTGTGGTCAATCAAACATTACAGGAAATTGGGGCAGGCGATAAGATCACCATTACAGTATTCAATAAAATTGATTTATACGAATTTCAATATCAAAAGTTTTTAAATACGCATTCATTGCTTGAAAACGACCAAATGTTGTCTTTGGAAGAATTGAAAAAAAGTTGGATGCAGCACTATCATTATCCTGTAGTATTTGTCAGCGCTGAGAAGAAAATGAATATAGACGAGTTACGTTTTATTTTGAAAGAAAAGATAGAAGAATTGTATCATCAAAGGTATCCGTATGTGTCGTCCTATTTGCAGTTAAGTTAAAAATCATATATGAATTTCTTCAGACAAAATAAATTGGTAACGGGTATCTTAATAGCATTGATTCTTGGCATTATTACCGGCTATTGGATAAACCACTCTTACACTGCTCTTGAAAAGGAAATTTTAAAAAATACGTTTTCAAAAACTACTCAATCCGTTATTCAGCAGGATTTTAAGATACTTAAGGAAGAGATGGCTTCCCGCTTTTCCTTGCTGAGTGATATTTTTCTTCGTCTCATTAAAATGATTATTGCACCGCTTGTTTTATCTATTTTAGTCAGCGGTGTTGGGAAAATTGAAAATATTGCGACACTCGGCAGAATTGGTGTTAAAACGTTAATTTACTTTTACATAATGACGATAATTGCTTTATTGCTTGGGCTTGTCAGTGTCAATTTTTTTCAACCCGGCTATAAAATGCATTTGGAAGCACCGGCTATGGAAACGATGACAATTGGCAAAAAAACATTTGACGCCCATGAATTTATTACGCATGTTATTCCAGATAGTATTTTTAATGTGTTAGCTAAAAATGAGATTTTACCCATTGTTGTTTTTGCTCTTTTTTTTGGCATTGCAGCGGGATCTGTTTCAAAGAGTAAAATCATTTTTGAATTTTCGGACGCAGTAGCAGAAAGTATGTTTAAACTTACAAATTATGTTATGTATGTAGCACCAATAGGGGTATTTGGTTCTATTACAGCCGTTATTATTAAGCAAGGCATGGATGTTTTAAAGGGCTATGTTTATTTGATAGTGATATTTTATCTGACCTTATTGTTCTTTTGTTTGGTGATATTAGGCCTTGTTTGCTGGTTGTATAGAATAAACTTTAAAGAGTTACTTAGACATTTGTACGAGCCCATACTATTAGCATTTAGTACGGCCAGTTCAGAAGCCGCTATGCCTGCAACTATTGAAGGGCTTAAAAAATTTGGAATGAGTGAGAAAATAGTCGGCTTTGTATTGCCATTAGGATATTCTTTTAATTTAGATGGTTCTATTACTTATATGACCTTTGCAACGGTGTTTATCGCACAGGCGTATCAGATACCATTAAGCATTGGTGATCAGATAAACATGCTGTTGATATTACTGTTATCCAGTAAAGGAATAGCGGGAGTTCCAAGAGCATCTTTGGTGATTATAGCCGGCATGTTATCTTATTTTAATATTCCTGCACAAGGGCTGATGCTGCTTTTAGCCATTGACCAAATTTTAGATATGGGCAGAAGTGCCACTAATGTTATTGGCAATGCTGTGGCAGCAGCCGTTATTGAAAAATCGGAAAAGAAAGGTATTTAAATATTTTTTCAGAATTGTAACCAAAGTCCCATTTTTTCGTAAAAATATTGCTAATTTATCTAAAAAATATCTTACTTAATCTAAAATATTCTTTACCAATGGAAAATATTCACTATCTTTGTAACTATAAAATTATGAAAGGTATGAATTTCATAGTCATTTGTATAATGTGGTTGGGCAGTTTTGCTCAGTCGTATGAATTATTGAATGGTGATACTATTAATAAAATTGATGCTGAAGGAAAAAAGCAAGGGAAATGGATTATTTATGGGAAGCATAAACCCGGCACGTGCTATCAGGCAGAACAAAAGGTTGAAGAAGGTAAATATGCCGATAATAAAAAGAATGGTTTATGGATTGAATATTATTGTAATGGGAATCTTAAAGGCAAAATTCAATATGTGAATGGTCGGCCGGATGGCTATTGTATTATTTACCATGAAAATGGGAAAATCCAGGAAGAAGGACAATGGAGTTCAAAACTTAATAGATGGGTAGGTAAGTATAAACTCTATTACGATAACGGACAGGTACAACACGAATTTAATTTTAATCCCAACGGAAAAAGAGAAGGACCGGCTAAATATTACTATGAAAATGGGCAATTAGCCATTGAAGGAAATTTTCAGGACGGAAAAGAAACCGGCGTCTTTAAAGAATACTATGAAAATGGTGATATAAAAGCAGAGAAAACATTTAATGGCGGACAAGTAGATGTAGCAAGCATTAAAGAATACCAACCCAAGAAGCCCCTTGAACCGATTAAAGAAGAAATTAAAAAAGCGCCTCCTGTATTGGCCAGTGCAGATGAAAAACCTAATGAAGCTCAACAAACAAAAGGACCGCTTATTTTAAATGGCTTCCATACGTTGTATAACAAAAACAAACAAGTGTCAAAGGTGGGAGAATTTAAAAACAACCGGCTGATGGAAGGGAAATGGTATATTTACGATGAAAATGGTATTTTATTAAGAATTGCAGTTTATAAAGATGGTATTTACGTAGGTGATACACAACCGGAAAATTAAAGTTGACCTAAGTAAGTTTTGTAATCAGGATTTATTTTGATAGAAGGTTTTTTCTTGAAAATTCCAAAGAGAGCACTTCCACTGCCCGACATACTGGCATAAAGGGCGCCTTGTTCGTACATCTTTTGTTTTATTTCAGACAAGATTGGATATTGCTTAAATAGTCCTTCTTCAAAATCATTGTTTAAATTCTCTTTCCACCACTCTATTGGTAGTTGTAAAATTTTTTGTAAATCAATATCTTTGTTTTTAGGAGTAATATTCTGATACGCCTCTTTTGTAGAAATCATGATGTTGGGATAAATCACATAAATGTAATAAGAAGATAAATGTAATTTAATAGGGGTAAGTATATCTCCTTTCCCAGATGCAAGACAAGGGGTATTTTCAATAAAAAATGCGCAATCCGCTCCCAAACTCGCTGCTATGCTTTTTAATTCTTCTTTGGATAAATTTAAATTCAATAATGTATTGCACGATTTGAGAAAGAACGCAGCATTGGCACTGCCCCCGCCTAATCCTGCTCCAAAAGGCACTTGTTTGTATAAGTATACATTCAGAGAAGGCAGGTCTTTAAATCGTTGAAGTAATAATTGATATGCTTTGAATATAATGTTTTCTTGAATAGGAATGTTTAGTGAGATTCCGTAATTAGTAATATTAATTTGATTTTGATGATTAAAATCAGGGATTATTTCTATAATATCTTTCCACATTATCGGATAAAAAACGGTAGATATATCGTGATAGCCGTCTGGGCGTTTGTTTAAGATGTACAAACCTAAATTAATTTTGGAGTTTGAAAAAACAATCACTTGTTTAATTTTTGCTTCAAAGATGGTAAACAAAAAATTTACTTTCAATTGAAATATTCCTTACATTTGTAAAAAAATACAATTATGTGGAGCATTTCAACTATTGTTATTATTGCCATCATTTTGTTGATTTGGGATGGCTTCAAAGTTGTTCAACAAGGGAAAGTAGCCGTGCTGACGATTTTCGGAAAGTTCAGCAGGGTTTTACATCCGGGGCTTAATCTTAAAATTCCGTTCATTGAACGAGTGTTTAGAGTTATTTCTATTCAAAACAGAAGTGTGGAGTTGGGATTTCAAGCAATTACGGCGGATCAGGCCAATGTAAATTTTACAGCGATGCTTTTGTACACCGTGTTGGATCAAAGAGAAGAAACGGTTAAGAATGTGGCATTTAAATTCATCGATGAAAAAAGTTTTATGCAGGCCTTAGTAAGAAGTGTAGAAGGGTCTGTTCGTTCTTTTGTAGCAACCAAAAAGCAGGCAGAAATTTTGTCGTTAAGAAGGGAAATCGTTGAAGCGGTAAAACTACAATTAGACAAAACATTGGAAGAATGGGGGTATCATTTGATTGATTTGCAAATTAATGATATTACATTTGATGAAGAGGTGATGCGGAGTATGGCAAAAGTGGTAGCAAGTAATAATCTGAAGTTAGCAGCAGAAAACGAAGGGCAGGCCTTGTTAATTACCAAAACCAAAGCAGCTGAGGCAGAAGGGAATGCTATTAAAATTGCAGCACAGGCGGAAAAAGAAGCAGCACAATTGAGAGGACAAGGTATTGCTTTGTTTAGACAAGAAGTAGCAAAAGGTATGGCTATGGCTGCTCAACAAATGGAGGAAGCAAAATTGGATGCATCGCTTATATTGTTTAGTATGTGGACGGAGGCGGTGAAAAATTTTGCTGAACAAGGCAAAGGCAATGTGATATTTTTAGACGGAAGTACTGAGGGAATGGAAAAAACTCTGAAACAATTGATGGCTATCGGGAACTTGAATTTGAATCCTTCGAATGGTCAAAGTAAATAATTTGGAGTAACAATGCAGCGGTTTGCCCGCTTTCCATTGCTGCGATTGTTGATTCCTTTTATTGGTGGGATATTGTTGTATGTTTATTCCCCTGAAAGTTTAAAGTTATTGAATGTTTTTCAATACTTTTTATTAGCGTTATTATTAGTTATTGTTTTAGCGATATTTTTGATTATTCAAGCATACAAAAACATTAACTTAGGTATTACTGTTTTTATTGATCTTGCTTTAATTGTTTTTGGTTATGAATCGTGTTATTTTCAGGATTTGAGAAATTATGATTCTTTTATCAATTATCATCTCAATGAAAAATATCCAACCCAAGTGCTTGTCAAACCCAGCGACATCCTTGTACACAAGGAGAACTTTTCACGATTAGTAGTTCAATCTTATGTTTTATTTGATAATCGCACCAACTCATTTCAAAAAATTAAGGGTAAAATACTGTTGTACTTTCCGAGTAAATTGAAAGTAGATAGTGTTTTTCATCCCAATAGATACTATTTTATTTCAGCAAAACTTAAAGCCACAGAGCCGAATGAAAATCCTTATGCTTTTAACTATACAGAATATTTAAATCGTCAGGGAATTTATACCACCGCATACATAAATAGTTTTCAGGAATTTATTCCATTAAATATCAAACAACGATGGAATCTCCAGGAGTGGGCTTTAATGACAAGATATAAAATTGTAGAATATTTTAGATACAACAAACTTTTGAATCAAGAGGCACAATCTATTGCTACTGCACTATTAACGGGCTTTGATGATGAAATGGACAATCAAATCATCCAATCATTTTCTCATTCGGGTACTATTCATATTCTCTCTGTTTCTGGTTTTCATACGGGGTTATTATTTTTATTGATTAGTTTTGTTTTAAACATATTGGATCCTTACAAAAAATATCGCTGGTTAAGAGTGATATTGGTTGTTTTACTTTTGTTCTTTTACGCTTTTATAGCGGGCTTTTCACCGCCGATTGTAAGGGCAGCATGGATGCTTTCTCTTATTGTGATACAACAAAATTTTTATACCAACCGGATACTTCATGCCTTGAATATTTTATCTGCGGCCGCTTTTGTGATATTATGTATCAATCCGTTTTATATTAATGATCTTGGGTTCTTATTAAGTTTTTCAGCGATGGTAGGGATTGTATATTGTGCACCACCTAACTGTTTTTTTGAAAATCGCGTTTTACAAAGTATCTGGGACATTGTGAGTATGTCAATAGGTGCCCAGATTGGCACATTGCCGTTTACGCTGTATTTCTTTCACAGTTTTAATTTTATTTTTATACTTTCTAATTTGTTCGTTATTCCGTTGGCAACGGTTATAATGTTTGCAGCTATTTTGGCATTAATACCGTTTGCATTTTTTTCTCAGACATTAAATTTTCTTGTGGGATGCTTACTTAAACTGAATGCTATTTTTTCATCTTCGTATTTTTATTATGATTGGTTTCATTTTACTTTTTGGGACGCTTTGTTTTTATCTTTGTTTATTATTTTTTCAGTTCATATTATTGATAAAATCAAAGAGAAAGAGTGGCGTTGGATAAAATATATTCAGTTTAGTTTATTTATTATAGGGATGTGGTTATGGATGCATACCTATTTTTATTTACAAGAAAGAAAAAAAACAGCAGTTTCTTTCTATGTTGAAAAAGGAAAATTATATTATTGGTTACAACACAACAATAAAATTTATTTTAATACCGTTGACTCTTTAGTATTATCAAAGTGGGGAAAAAATTTATTGTTGAAAAATTGTGTAGATTATTATTATTATTCAAGACCGTTTAATTATGTTCTTATTCATAACAAGAAAATTTTGATTATTCACCATTTGAGGGATACAGTTTTAATTAATACTTTAAAACCTAACATTATTGTTTGGAACCACAAGAGGAAAAATTATTTAAAGAGATGGAATTATACTGAACTGGAAAAAATTTATTGCATAGATAACTCTTTACGTATTGCCCTTCTTTCTTTGGATAAAGTAGAAATATGGCATAACAAAACTTTCAAAACAATTGAGTAATTGAAATTAAAAGTTACTGATAGTGTTATTTGTAAAACTTAAATTCTGTTCTTCTGTTTTCAGCGTGTTCGGATTCAGAACAAGGAATTTTGTTTTTACATTTATTGAGAATTTCTTTTTCACCCATTCCTATAGCAGTAATTCTGCCACCTACAATGCCTTTGGATACAAGATAATTTTTAATAGCATTGGCTTGCTCCTGACTTAATTTTAAACTTTTATCATCGTCCAGTTGACTATCCGTGTGGCATAGTATTTCTAATATCAAATCGGGCTGTTTATTTAAAATATCTACGATTTTATCTAATTCTTTCAGAGAAGATGCCTCTATAGTGGAAGAATTGGGTTTAAATTTTATTTTTGATACAAATTGAATGGCGTTGGCTTTTCTTTCGGAGGCATAAAACTTTTGAATATCCTTTCCACTAATTTGAACGTCAAATAAATTATTGGCTTTTTTTGTAATGGCCGGCAAAACAACATCGCTGGCATCTGCCAGATAGATTTCTTTTAAATAACGAATCTGATTTTGAGTAGTGTCAAAGCGAAATATAAAGTCGTTCAGTAATTTTACTTCACTGAATGTAAAAATACCCCGGTCATTTGTTTTGGTTTTTTGAAGCGTATCTTCAAAAATATTCAACAGATAGACGTTGTGAGAAGGGATGCCGTTGGACAGGTTGGGGCTCATCAATAATCGGGCACGGAGGTCTTTTCGGTTCGGTGGAAAGTTTCTGGCTTCGTCCAGATATTGTTCTATTTGTAACATCGTAGGATTTATCATCACAATAATACCCTGCTCATTTACCAGAAAAGTAGATGGCAAATCATACACTCCCCAGTTTTTTACACTATTGTCTTTAAACCCTCTTTGTGCGATAAGATTAGTAACACCACTCAAATTGTATTGTTCAATATCTTGTTTCCACACTAGTTTATCGCTTTGAACCGCTACTGTAATAAGATCAAAACCTTCTATGTTTCTATATGGCAAATTGCTATACCGTTGGTAAAGATTGATTAAACGTGGTAAAAATTTCTTGGATTTAGAATATCCGGAGGCCCAAAAATGAATGAGATACACTTTATCATTCAGAGGAAAATTAAAACTTTGGATCGAATTATCACTACCCATCAAAACAAGTGTAGGGGCTTTATCGCCTACTTTTAATTGAATGAGATTGTCGGAAAATTGAGCAAAAATGAGAGATGGAAAAAAAAGAAAGAATAAAATTTTATGCATTATTATTGTTTTTTTGAATGTAATATTTTAGCAATTTGCTGTTCTGATAAAGATCGGCCTATAATAATACCATTGGGATCTATCAGTAAATTATTAGGAATAGAATTGATTTGATACGATACTGCCGCAGAAGAATTCCAGCCCTTTAAATCACTCACATGATAAGGCCATTTCAGATTATCTATCATAATGGCTTTTTCCCACGCTTTTTTAGAATGATCTAACGATACACTATATACCACAAAGCCCTTCGCATCTTTAAATTTTGCATCTTTAAACATAGTATAGAGTTCCACTATCTTTGGATTTTTCATTCTACAAGGGGCACACCAACTCGCCCAAAAATCCACCAGCACATAATAACCATTTAAACTGCTCAATTTAATAATACTGTCTTTCAAATCAGGTAATGCAATGTCTATAGCTTTGTAGCCGGGGTTGATCCCTTCAACAGGGTTTGAATTTTGTGCTATGAAAACATTCACAGTAGCAAAAAATATAATTATCTGTAAATAATTTTTCATTGCTTGTATTTTTTACGACTAAATGGTCATAAAGTTACTTTCTGATAATGTCTGCGCCCAATGCTTGCAGGCGTTTATCAATAGATTGGTATCCTCTGTCAATTTGAGTAACATTGTAAATGGTGCTTTTGCCTTTTGCGGACAAAGCCGCTATTAATAAAGCGACTCCAGCACGAATATCTGGCGATGCCATTGATATGCCTCGTAAAGAATGCTTTCGGTTGAGTCCAATTACAACAGCCCGATGCGGGTCGCACAAAATTATCTGTGCACCCATTTCTATTAAACGGTCTACAAAAAACAAGCGGCTTTCAAACATTTTTTGATGAATTAGTACCGTTCCTTCGGCTTGTATGGCTGTAACCAAGGCAATGCTAATTAAATCCGGCGTAAATCCGGGCCAGATATTATCGTATATTGTAAGAATAGAGCCGTCCAGATAGGTGTCTATTTGATAGTGTTCATTTTCCGGAATGTAGATATCGTCTCCGCGTCTTTCCATTTTTATGCCCAATCGTTGGAAAACAGAAGGAATTTGTCCTAAATTTTCATACGACACATTTTTGATAGTGATTTCGGATTGGGTAAGTGCTGCGAGTCCAATAAAAGAGCCCACTTCAATCATATCGGGTAACAACCGGTGTTCTGTACCTTTGAGTGCTTTAACCCCTTCTATAGTCAATAAGTTAGAGCCAATTCCGGTAATTTTTGCACCCATTCTGTTCAGCATTTTGCATAACTGCTGAATATAAGGTTCACAGGCAGCATTGTAGATGGTCGTAGTGCCTTCTGCTAGTACAGCCGCCATGATGATATTGGCCGTGCCGGTTACAGAGGCCTCATCCAGGAGCATGTGAGTGCCTTTGAGTTGGTGGGCTTCTCCTACAAAAATATCTAATGCTTCCTTGTAATAAAACCTGGCGCCTAAATTTTGTAGTCCAATGATGTGCGTGTCGATTCTTCGTCTGCCTATTTTATCACCACCCGGTTTGGCCATGTAGGCCTTTCCTAAACGGGCGAGTAATGGTCCTACCAACATCAAAGATCCTCTCAAACTTCCGCCTTTACTCTTAAATTCCGGAGATATAAAGTAATCGATATTAATATCATCGGCTTGAAAAGAATAGCTGCCTTCGCTGATTTTCTCTACTTTAACGCCTATGCCTTTTAACAAGTCCATTAAATTTAAGACATCTACAATTTCAGGGATGTTGGAAATCAGCACTTTTTCTTTTGTAAGTAAAGTGGCACAGATGACTTGAAGTGCTTCGTTTTTAGCACCTTGAGGGCTTATTTCGCCTTTTAATTTTTTCCCGCCTATCACTTCAAAAACAGCCATTTCATTCAAGTTAAATTACCAAATTGTAATAAAAAAATAAAAAAGATTAATAATTTTTATTGCCATTATTATACCGGCCTTTTTGTTGGTATTTTTGTCTAAATGTTTTTTTACGATTGGACATTCGTGCATCTTTGTCAAGTTGTACGGTGTTGGAATCCAGATTGATTTTTCCTTCAGATATTTTTCTTAAATGTTCAAAGATAACCTCGTCTTTTACATTGGCTTCCTTGTTCCACATGTTTTGTAATTTTTTCATATAGTTGGCCGTCACCATGATGTAGTATTCTTTTTCTTCCGGATCGTCAATTTGGTCTAATATCTTAATGATGTTTTCTACATTTTTTCCATAATATTGAAAGTCAATTTTATTAGAAACATAGGTGATCGGTTCTGGTTTGTCCTGAATGTCTTTGGGATTAGGTTTGGGGTAAGGTGCATCAACTTCTAATTTAAAATCAGAAATGATAAATAGGTGGTCCCATAGTTTTTGCTCATAGTTTTGAATATGATGGGTATTGGGATGGAGTATGGCCATGGTTTTGACAATGGTGCGTGCACATTCATTACGTGTTTGCCGGTCAGGTATCTGCATACAGTATTGAACCATTTTTTGAATTGTGCGGCCATATTCCGGTAATTTAATGGGCTCTAACTGTGTGTTATATTCCAGTTCATTCATACAATGTGTTTATTAAAATACTAAACAAATAGTTGGTAAATAAAGTAAAAATGCCGCATAAAGATAAGTATTTTAATAAAATATGCAGAAAATGTTTTTCTCCACATAGGATTGTGAATAAAATTGTATTATTGCGGCAAAAAAATTATGGCAGATACAGGTGATATTGGCGTTGGCTCCATCATTCGCTTTAACGGCGAATTGATGCAGATTCTAGAATATGAACACAGAACGCCGGGAAATCTGAGAGCATTTTATCAAGCCAAAATGCGCAATCTTAAAACAGGTAAATTAGCTGAAAACAGATTTAGAAGCGGCGAGCAGGTGGATGTGGTGAGAGTGGAGTACAAGATGATGCAGTATATTTATCAGGATGGTGAATTTGCCGTCGTAATGGATAATGAAACATTTGAGCAAATTCATATCCCGATGAGTTTATTTGGGGATGGTAAAAAGTTTTTGAAAGAAGGGGTGGAGGTAAAAATAACCTTTGAAGAGGGGGAACATGTGATTTTGGCAGAACCACCTACTTTTATAGAATCGGAAATTACCTATACAGAGCCCGGTGTAAAAGGCGATACAGCCACCAATGCTATGAAGCCCGCTACCATTGATACCGGAGCAGAAGTAATGGTGCCACTTTTTTGTAATACCGGTGATTGGATTAAAATAGATACAAGGAACGGTACATACGTGGAGCGTATAAAGAAATAATAGATATTTGGCTACTACTATTTCAGTAGTTAAAAAATACAAGACGTAGGACATAATGAAATAGTAAAGATTATTTTTATTTGCTTTCTAGTGTGAAAGTAAAAATACTGCCTTTATTCAATGTGCTCTGAACGCTTATTGTTTGTTTATGTGCTTCTATGATGTGTTTAACGATGGCAAGTCCTAGTCCTGTTCCGCCTTGTTCACGGCTTCTCCCTTTATCCACTCTGTAAAATCTTTCAAAAATTCGTGGAAGATGTTTTTCTTCAATACCAATGCCATTGTCCTTTACACTTACTATTATTTTCTCCTGCTCTTTTTGTAATGATACGGTGGTTGTTCCGTTTTCTTTACCGTATTTAATGGAGTTGGATATTAGATTAATCAACACTTGCCGAATACGAAATTTGTCTGCATTTACAAAAAAATGCTGAGAATAGGAAGAAGATGGTTTTAATAATTTTAGTTGGATATTTTTTTTATTGGCTAATAATTCCATCTGTTCAAATACTTCGGATATAATATTTTCAATGTCAAAAACCTCATAATCTAACAGCATAGAACCGCTTTCCAAATGAGAGATGGTTTCTAAATCGTCAATAATATTTATCATTCGTTCAATATTTTTATCGGCTTTCTTTAAATATTCTTTTGACAAATTGGTATTGCCTTCCATTGCACCGTCTAAAAGTGTAGAAATGTATCCTTGTATATTGAACAATGGGGTTTTTAATTCATGGGACACATTACCAAGATATTCTTTTCTGTAGCTATCCAGATTTTTGTAGTGTTCTCGTTCTTTTTTAATCTCTTTTTCAAGCATCATAAGTAGGTGGTCTAGTTCGTTTTCATTTTTCTGCTCATGCTTTTTAAGCACAGTGGAAGGTAATAATTGTTTGATTTTGGAAGAGATTTTATGAGTAAGAGCGTTTTCAATTTGTTCTTTTAAATGTTTTGCAAGAATTAAAGACGTCACTGTACTTGCCAATATACTTATACTAAAAGCTAATAATGTTGACTTCACTACAATGTGTCCAATGTAAAAAATACACACTACTAATACAAAACAAACAAATAAAATTAAACTATACTTTTTGTACATGTTTTAATGAAATACTTGAAAATAACCTTCTAATTTTCGGGGCAATATACCTTTCAGGCGAATTTCGTTCACGATACAGGTATAAAAATATGTGCCATCACTACAGCGCTGGTTCGTAAGTTTGACTTTACCATCCCACTTAAAGTAAGGATCCGTCGTTTCAAATAACAACTGCCCCCAACGATTAAATATTTTAAGATCAATAGATTGAATATATTTTACTTTTATGGCTTGAAAAAAATCATTGACGCCGTCTCCATTAAAGGTAACAACATTTGGCAATTCAAATTCCGGACAGTTATCTGTACACACAGTATTGATGGAAGTAATACTACTTTTGTTACCAGAAGAGTCAACAAACACTACAGCAAAGCAGCCCGCTATGGAATTGGTATTATCAAAAATGTAGCTTGTGTCATTGAGATTGGAAGTAGAATCAATGATATGATAGTCATCAGCTTCTGTGGGCTTGTAATACAAAATGTACTTTATCACATCATCGTTGCATGCCTGATTCGGGCGGTTCCACTTTAATTCTATTCTGCTTACTGCACAATCGCTTTTTAGGAATAATGTAGATGGACAAGGCAGGGTTTTATCTATGGGCTTTTCGCATTTTTCCTGTGAATAGTTTAAGAGTGGTTTGGGAAGTATAGCATCCGAATAGGCCCCTTCTGTCTGTACTTTATAACAGTATTCTTGTCCATTGACCAAGAGAGTATCTTTGTAATAATTTTGAGTAGTAGTGCTTATCAGGTTAAAGAAAGACGAAGAAGGATCTTTTCTGTAAATGTAATGTTTGTAATTTATCCACGGGACAGAATAGTCCCACTGAAGTTCTATTTTTCTGTCATTAGGAATGGTCTTTAAGAAAACAGAGGTAGCAGGGCGCGCTGTTGTTACTAAATTATTATTTGAATAAAATTCAACTTTATAGTTGTATTGATTGGTTGCTGTATTTAATGTAGTGGAGTTAATTGCCATAGTAGAAGGCATCGCTGCAAAGTATGGAAAACTAAACGAAGCAATAGGTGCATAAGTGCCTGATGGATAAATTCCTTCATGCACTATTAGTGTATAGGGAGGCGGATATACCAGAGTGTCCAAGCCGTTGGGTCCAGCCATTGGATTCATCCAGCGAACATAGATATTGCCGTTGATAGGGTCTGTATTTTGCACATCTGCATTTAATAATATCGGCGTATCGTATTTTAATTTTTCACAAACGATAGTACTTGCTACACTTATACTGCCATCTTTATGTACGGCGACTACTGCATAGCTGTAATTTATACCATTTGTTAAACCATTTCCGTTGTTATTATCTGTAAAGGTGGTAGCAGGATACAAAGTTTTTCCTATATATGAAAATCCCCAATAGGAGGGTATGCCTGATTCACAGTAAGAAGGTGTACGAAGATCGCAGGAATCTTTGCGGTATATTCTGTATTCTGTTACCGGATTTTCAGCATTTGATGCACAGGGGGTATGGTTCCAATTTAAGACAATACTATTTCCAATGGCGTTGGCACTAAGATTTTCAGGTGGTGGTGCCAGCACCCGAATATTCATTACGGTGTAAGTGCTTAAAACGTATTCTGAAAAACAATCGGTGGGGCTTCTTTTGTCGGTGGCAACAAATATCACCTGATACGGGTCTTTTTTAATGTGTTGACAGCCAATACTCCATGAAAAATAACCCGATATGGTGCCTGTAGAAGGCGTAGAGGAAAAATTAGAGGTAGGAGAGGCCACTGCAAACGGACTGCCTGTGGCTTGCATTTCCATATTATTCCCGTCCGGATCAATAGCAATAATGGTTTTATTGAGAGGTATTAAAGTAGGACTGGCCACCACACAGGTATCACTTATATTCTGAAAAACAGGTGGATTATTCAAACAAGTACCCACAACTATTTGCATATCTCTTAAAACATAGCCTAATAATTTCCACTTCCCGTTAATGTTTCGCCATTCATATATCTTGAAAGCAATGTTATACTCACCCTGAAGTACCGGAGAACACCAGCTGATATTACCATTTGAAGGGTTTATGCTAAACGTTCCAGAACCTGCTACCTGATTAGGATAAATATACCCAATAATCGGTGTGCCAATCTGGCCAGTATTGGGGTCAATGCCCCGGCACTCGGTGAGTTCGTAAGATAAAGAATCTCCGTCTGGGTCATAAGCCCCTGAATTAAACAACCAGCACTTTCCAATGCAGGCAAAATTTTGAGGGGCTATGTTTAACTGCGGCGAGCTATTAATGTAAGTTTTATTAAAGACATCAGAAATGTTGAGTAATGTTTCAATATAAAACACTTGATTTCCGGAATTGGGCATATTTAATACGCCATAATTGCGCATGGGATCGTACATTCTTACAAGATAAGTGCCCGGTGAGCCATACGAATGTGTAACGGTGTAGGTATTCACTTTAAATCTATCGCACAACAGTTGTCCGCAAGGTATAGAGCCACAATCACAGCCCGGTAAATTTGTTGGTCCATTGACCCGTGCGACTACTGCGCTTGTTCCATCTCCAAAATATAAGGTATCGTAACAACGATCCGCCACATCATTGCCATGATTCATATAGACCGTAATTGTAAATAGGTATTTATATTTTTCTGATGGAATACTGGAAAACGGATTACCAATATATTTGTATGTAATTTCTCCGCCTCTGTTATGCGTTGCGTATGCACAGAAAAAAATAACTATAAAGAAAAAACTAAAAAACGAATAACGCATTCTTTTTTCTCACAAAGTTACAAAATATCTGGTGTATCGTATGCTGTGAAAAAAACATAAAACTTTTATTTTTAGCATCCAATTATTTTTTATTAAATTGGCAACCTGTATAAAGTTGTTATAGTTACATGTCTTTCAAACCACAGATTAAACACATTGCTATTGCAGGAAATATTGGTTCTGGTAAAACAACGCTCACCAGCTTGTTAGCCAAGCATTACAAGTGGACACCACATTTTGAAGATGCGGACGATAATCCTTATCTCAATGATTTTTATGAGGATATGCAAAGATGGGCTTTTAACCTTCAGGTGTATTTCCTAAATAGTCGCTTTAATCAGATATTGCTCATTCGTCAGGGCAAAAAAACGGTGGTTCAGGATAGAACTATTTATGAAGACGCCTATATTTTTGCACCGAATTTGTACGCTATGGGACTGATGTCAAAAAGGGATTTTGAAAATTATTTATCTTTGTTTCAATTGATGGAACAACTGATTCAGCCCCCCGATCTGATTATTTACCTGAAAGCTTCGGTTCCCACATTGGTCAAACAAATTCAAAAAAGAGGCAGGGAATATGAAAATGCTATTCGCTTGGATTATCTTAAAAAATTAAATGAACGTTACGATAACTGGGCTTCTTCGTATAATATGAGTAAACTCATTACTTTTGACATTGATGAATATAATTTTTTGGAAAGAAAAGAAGATTTCTCTAAAATTGTCAAAAGAATTGATTCTGAAATAAGCGGACTTTTTTAGATAAATTAAAACAGCGGCATTGAGCAAAACAAATAACAGATATCTTACAGAGAATGATTTTTTTAGGGAAAAGTATCAGGAAGTTCTTGAACTTTTTTCTAACTCTGATTATGAACTTCTGATGGCATACGATGGGGTTGTCAATCAAAGTACGATATCCAAATTAGAATCAGAAGTGGAAGAAAAAATTCATCAGCTAGGTTATCCAAAAAGTTTAATGAAAAAGATTTTTTTTATTACCGTTGAACTTTTACAAAATCTTTTTATTCACGGTGCAGAGGATGATACGAACACCAAACATAATTTTTTAATTATTGCTCGTAATGAAAATGAGCTTGTTATTTTAACGGCTAATCTGATTGAAAACAGCAATGTTACTAAAATAAAAAATATATTTGATACCATTAATGGATTTAAATCGTACGATGCCTTAAAAAGATATTACATGGAACGTTTGGAAAACAATGATTTGAGTGAAAAAGGTGGGGCAGGACTTGGGTTTATTACAATAGGACTTAAGAGCCATCCACCATTAGCATATAAGTTTGAAAAGATTAATAGTAAATTCTCTTACTTTGAACTTTCGGTGAAGTTATTGACGAATGAGTAAGCCCTTTTCTGTTGTTTTTCTTACTTCGTGGTATCCTACTTCAGAATATCCTACGCATGGTATTTTTATCAGAAACCACGGCAAAGCCTTATCAAGATATTGTAAAGTAGTTGTATTATATGTCTATTCTTCAAAAGAAATAAAAGAGGTGGAATTAGAACACACTCAAACGGGCAATCTCAATGAATACGTTCTGGCATTTCCAAAATCTAAAATTCCAATCTTAAAATCCTTTATACACTTTATCAAGTATTATTATTATTATTATAGATTAAGTCGTTTAGCCAGAAAACATTTTTCAGATAGTACATTACTGGCACAGATAAATGTAGTATATCCTGTTGCTTTATTTTATCCTATGGTGCGTTGGGTACTTCGAATTAGAAAATACACTGTATTTGAGCAGTGGACAGGTTATTTAAAGGAGGATAATTTGTACAAGGGTTTTTTGAGAAAAATGGTAACGCGCTTTACTATCAAAAATGCCGGTAAAATCTGGTGTTTGTGTGCACAGCAAAAAGACGCTATGCTTCAACATCATTTAAAAGGAGCGTATGAAATACTTGGAAATGTTGTCAATACAGAGGTTTTTAAGCCAGTTCCCAAAATAAGACACAAGAAAGCAATGTTTTTGCATGTTTCTACACTGGAGGATCGCCAAAAAAATATCTCTGGTATTTTAAGAGTATTTGCAGAATTGGAGCAACAGGGGTATGAATTTGACTTAGTAATTATTGGCGGGAAAAATGAATTATTAGAAAATGCCAGAAATGCAGCAAAAAAATTAAACTTAAAGCAGGTGTCATTTAAAGGTATTTTAGAGCAGGAAAAACTGTCTTATTATTATCAGCAGGCCGATGCTTTGGTAATGTTTAGTAATTATGAAACGTTTTGTGTGGCAGTATATGAGGCCTTGAGTTGTGGCACTTATGTAATTAGTACTGATGTTGCAGATATAAAAAAGATTATTCAAAATAGTTGTGGCGAAATTATTCCTGTAGGAGATGAAGCGGCTTTACAGAATGCTGTATTAAAAGTATTACATTCTAATCAGATCTTGTGTAACCCGGAAAAGGCACATCAATTGATTCAACAGAATTTTTCAGAAGAAGTGATAGGACAAAAATTGTATTATTATTATCAACAACTTAATTCATCATTATGATACATTTACATCCCCATCAGGAAAAACATTTTCAAGGATCTGAGATGCTTTCGGATATAGTGATTGGAATGAGCGACGGGCTGACGGTGCCATTTGCCTTGGCGGCGGGTGTAAGTCAGGCCGGTGTGGATAATTCGGTGATAGTAACGGCAGTAATTGCAGAAATTGTTGCTGGTGCTATAGCGATGGGACTTGGTGGTTACTTATCCGGCCAAACAGAGCAAGAACATTATTACAATGAATTAAAACGAGAATACGAAGAGGTGGAACAACTGCCCGAACGAGAAAAGCAGGAAATCAAAGACATTTTAGCAAAATACAATATAAGTGAAGAGGTGCAAAATCAGTTGGTAAAAGAGTTATGTAAAGATAAAGACAAATGGGTAGAATTTATGATGCAATTTGAACTGGGACTCAGTCCGCCAGACACACAGAGAGCCAAAAAAAGTGCTTTTAATATCGGCTTAAGTTACATAGTGGGTGGTCTTGTGCCGCTTTTGCCATATATTTTTACACGCAGGCCGGATGAAGGATTTCAATGGTCTGTTGTTTTTACCATTTTTGCCTTGA
>CAZNVL010000008.1:0-47563 GCA_964576565.1 uncultured Flavobacteriaceae bacterium
TTCTCCACTCCCGAGTAGGATTACGACTCAAAATAGAAGATACAACGGATTACATGATATTCTTGAAACCCTTCTCCACTCCCGAGTAGGATTACGACTACTAAAAACTAAGAACTAAAAACTCATCATTAAAAACTAACAACTCATAACTATTCACTAACTTTATCCGCAAGCAGTATTCTAATTAAAATGAAAATTCTAAGCGCCCAACAAATCAAACAAGCGGATAATTGTACTATTCAAACACAAAATATCTCCTCATGGGACTTGATGGAACGAGCATCCTCCCGATTGGTTGAAAATCTTTTACCGCTCTTGAATCCATCTTCTTCAATCTACATCTTTTGTGGAAAAGGTAATAACGGTGGCGATGGATTAGCCATTGCCAGAATACTTGCTGAAAAACACTTTCCTGTTTATGCTTTTATCCTTCATCATTCGCCCACGGCTTCGAATGATTTTACCATCAATCTTGAAAAAATTAAACTCTCCAAAGTCCAAAAACTAAAAGATGTCTATTCCTTAAATGATTTATCTGAAATACTCCCCAATAAAAACAACATTTGCATTGATGCACTTTTAGGCAGTGGCGTTAATAAACCTATCTCCGGACTTCTACGTGATGCTATTAATTTTATCAATCAAAATTTTTATACAATTATCAGTGTAGATGTACCCTCCGGACTTTATTTAGACAATCCTAATTCTTCTACTGAGACTATCATCCAAGCCACACATACTTTTACCTTCCAGCTTCCAAAACTTTCTTTCTTTCTTCCGGAAAATAATAATTTTGTTGGAAATTGGAAAGTTATTGACATTGGCTTATCGCAGGAATGCATTGATAAACAGAACACACATTTTTATACAATTGATAAAAATTACATTCAACAAATTTACCACAAACGACATCCTATAAAATCCAAATGGGATTTTGGACATACACTCCTCGTTGCTGGCTCATATCAAATGCCCGGTGCTGCAATGCTTTGTACGAATAGTGCATTAAAAAGCGGATGCGGATTAGTCACACTTCATAGTATTGAATCAGTTACTTCCAAAGTGGTACAAAGTTTTCCAGAATGTATATTAAGTAGTGACGCTGGAAAAGAATATATTCAAAATATTCCAGAAAATTTAAATCGTTATACTTCTATTGCTATTGGTTGTGGATTGGCTAATAACAAACATTCTTACAATGTTTTATCACAATTACTCAAAAAAATTACATCCCAAAAACTCATCATTGATGCCGATGGATTAAATACAATAGCAGAGAATGTTGAGGTTTTTCTCTATCAACTGCCACCCTATCAAACTATTCTTACACCACACATTAAAGAATTTGACAGAATTTTTGGAAACCACACTACACACTTTGAACGAATCCAAACAGCACTTCGTTATGCCCAAGATAAAAAAATAGTCATCGTATTAAAAAGCCCGTATACAGCGGTTATCACACCTTCTGGAAATGTTTACTTCAATACCATTGCCAATAGCGGATTGGCCAAAGGTGGTAGTGGTGATGTGCTCACTGGACTAATCGCTGGGCTTTGTGCACAAAATTATTCCATTGAAAACGCTTCTATTCTCGCTGTATACATTCATTCCTTAGCCACCCAAATAGCCACACAAGTTATACATCCTGCTGCATTACTGCCTTCCGATATTATTCAATATTTTTCCAATGTTTTTATGCAAATTGAAAATGAATAAGTATCTCAAAAATACACTTCTCATCGCATTTTTAGCATTAAATTATCTCAAAGCCCAATCCGTTCAAAAGTTAATGGAAACCATTCATTTGTATGATTATTATCACACCAAAGTATATGCTCACAAGATATTGCCTAAAAAGAAAAAAACATCTGCTGCAGCTTATGCACTGGCGTATATCTATTTTCAAAACTATCAACCTTTTCATCACTTAGATAGTGCCGATAAATACATTCATTTAGCAGTGTTGAATTATCCGCACAAAGCTTATGTAACTAAATATGGCACTATTGATAGCAATGCCATTTACACTTTATACGATAGCATAATATTCCATCAATTTCAAAACATATCTTATCAATTACATCCCAAAGTGTACGACAAATTTTTAAGCCAACATCCGTTTGCAAGTGCAGAATTAAAACAATTTATTCAAAAGCATCAATACAATCAAATCCTTGAATACGCTCATAAAATCAATAAAAGCGACACTACTTTTTATTTAATCACTTCCTACTCAAAAAATCCGCACAATCCTCAACTCTCACAATTATTGGACAAACAAATTTTCAACGAACTCACTTCACACCACACGGCTGCGGAATATCTCAACTTTTTAAGAAATTATCCAAATAATCTTTATAAAGAAACAGCATTGCAAAATCTTTTAGACATTTACATTAAAGAAAAAAATACCGCAGGATTAAAAGTATATGCCAAAGAATTTTCAAAAGACAAGCAATATTCTGAACAAGCGTGGAAATGGCTATTTATCTATTCTGTAAAAAGAGTGAACAACGAAGAATTAGAAAAATTTATGGAAGAATATCCGGATTTTCCATTTAAAAAAGAAATTTTAGCCGAGATGGAAATGAACTCAAAAATACTTCTGCCTCTTGCTGACTCAACAGAATTAGTAGGATTTATTGATACATCAGGGCACTATGTGATACCGCCCATTTACGATGCAGTAACACCATTCAAAGAAAATATATCCGTTGTGATTAAAAATGACTCTACGTTTTTCATAAACAAACTTCAGCAAACTATTATTCCTAAAAAATTTGTAGAAGCGTATCCATTTCACAATGGTTATGCGCCTGTATTTGATGGAAAGAGTTGGTACTTCATCAATCGTTTAGGTGTCAAGCAATCCGATGATTTTGATTGGATAAGTGAGTTGTCGAATGATTTCAATTATGTATTCAAAAAAAACGGATATTATGGTTTGTGCGACTACAAAGGGCAAATACTATTACCAGCAAAATACGAAAAATTAGGCGACTTTGAAAATCATAAATCCTACTATTTAGAAAACAATTTATATGGAATCATTTACGAGGATGGAACAAAATACCCTGCTCATTATCAATGGATTTCAGCATTTTATGATTCCGTAGCCATCATCAAACAAAACAACTCTTATGGAATCATTAATTCAAACAATCAACTCATTCTTTTTCCTCAATACGACCTGATTTTTCATTGTACAGATGATGTTTTTCTTGTTGTAAAAAATAAAAAATACGGATATTTTAGTGTATCTGAAAAATGTTTTATTTATTATCCGAATTACGATTTCATAAAAGATATAGAAGTTAAATATTTCACAAACAAAAATTTATTCAAATTAAACAATCAAAACAAGATATTCATAGGAAACAAAAATGGCTGGATTGTTCACAAAAAAAACTTTCAGGATGCTGTGATACATTCCACATTTCTATTAGTAAAAGAAAAAAATAAATGGATGCTATTAGACCCAATAAAATTTTCACCACTGAATAACTTAAAATTTTCCGAAATTACACTTTGTGATAACAACACGCTGATTGCTAAATGGACAGACAAATTCGTTGTAGTATCGCATGAAGGAAAAATTTTATATGAAACACCCAACCCGATAAAACATATATTACACGATTATTATTACGAAGATGAAAATAACCTCGGAAAAATTATCAATATCTCTTCCCAAAATAAATTTGAAAACGTCTTTGACTTTACTGTTTTTCCCCCTTACATCATCTTAACACAAAAAGATAAAACAATTTTTGTAATTAAATAAAATACTTAAACCTGAAACCACTTTGTTTCCCGTATCAAAATCCACACTATCAACGGCACGCCCCACATAGAAATAAGAATATTCAAAGGCATTGCTCCATTAAAAAACAATTGATTCATCAGATCTGTCAATAAAATTGAAATAGCACCATATAAAAACGAATGCATTATCCACTGCTGCACATGAGCATTTTTACTTAAAATACGCACCACAATAGGTATGCTCATTCCCACCAAAGCAATTGGACCGCAAAAAGCCGTCACCAACCCAACCAACACTCCCACACAAAAAATCAACTGCTTTTTAATTCTTTGTAAAGGCATACCCATCACAATTACCTCTTCGTCTCCAATAATATATACCATTAAAAATTTTGTATAGCGTAAAAACCAAAACAAACTAAGAAGTCCCACCAACAATAAAAACAAGGACTGATAAAACGTCGTACCCTGAATACTTCCCATTGTCCAGAGTGTATAAATTTTTAATGCATTGGCCGTACTGATATAACTCAATATACTTTGAATAGCACCATACAAATGCGACAACATCAAACCCGCTACCAACAATACAGATATATTAGAAGTAACTCGTAAAAGCAAAAGAACCACTAACAAACCTAAAATAGCTCCCAACACCGAAAAAATACTCAACTGAACAGAATAAAAAATACCCGCACTTAAAGCACCCATACCCATAATCCCAATGGCTGTAAATAACGAAGCCGCACCGCTTATACCCAATACATAAGGTCCCGCTAACGGATTGCGAAACAACATCTGCAGTATAAGACCACACAACGACAACACACCGCCCGCCGCAATAGCAGATAAAATTTTTGGCACACGTATTTCAAACAATATGGTATAAACATCTGTATCTTCCTCAAAAATATCCACCGTTCCAACACTGATATTAAGCACACTCAGCACTATCAAAATAAACACAAGCCAATATGTATTTAAATACCAGTTTTTCATTTCTCTTTCAATGGATAATAATATATCAATTCATCAGATAAAGCACATTCAGGATGCAGTACACGAATAAGATCACTTAATAAAATATCCGGCCGGCATATTCCGGATTCGTAATAATCACTGTAACCATAATCATTCTGCCTTTTATTATTATTAAAACACCGCCTGTTTTGATACGGCTTAAACAAAATATATTTAGAATTAGCATTCTTCATCTGTTCCAATGTTTTAAATTGATGTAAGTGCAACCAATAATCGGCATCCTGTGCATACTTTAAAACATATTCTAACGCATACGGCTTACTATCATTATATTCGTGAAAATCAAACGCATATTTTCCACCAGCATCCTTAATCAATTGAGCAATGTAAGAAGAATTACCAGCAATATACCAAACATCACCATACATCACTTCTGTAAGTACTTTCGGCTTATGCTGTACATTCTCTACCTGTTTTTTTAATTGCAAATAATTTTTTTCAATCGTATCAAAAATATGATATGCCAATGTATCCTTTCCCAATAACACTCCTAATAATTTTATCCATTCTGCACGCGCCAAAGGATGCTGCTCCAGATAATCCAGATACAGCACATGTACAACATTATGTTGCTTCACCAGTTGACTTATATTCAAATTCTCATTCAAATTAGAATACGTAATTAAAACCTCCGGTTGAAGAGCAACCAATAACTCATAATTCCATTGCAAATTAGGCATTAATTCCGCTATTTCACGCTTCTTAACCCTTTCCGTAATTTTTGAATTACAATAATACTTCACATCATCTATAGCAATTATCTTGTCCAGAGCATTCAGCATATCCATCTGATACGAAGGAATAGTCCCCATCACGGCCAATCTTGAAAACGGTTTACAAATATCATAAAAAACAGTATCTCCGTTATTATCCCTGATAAAAACCATCTTACAAGAACCTTTTTTAAATACACCAAAATACTGCGCATACTTTACAAAATTTAAACTCGCCACATTCAAACCCTCTGTTGGCTTATCCGCATCACGATACTTTCTTTGACAAAAAACAAATACCAAACTCAATCCTGAAAAAACAATACACTTAAAAAACAATCTGAAAAACATTGCAATGCATTTTAGTAAAAACACGAATAGTAAAACCCTGTAAATCCACAATCTGCTTCACAATATACAAACCAAGACCAGTGCCCTTTATGCCTTTCTGCTCGTCTGCAGGACGTCGATAAAAAAGTTCAAAAATTCTTTCTCTCTCCTCCTCTTGAATTAAATCCCCATCATTCCATACCTCCAGAATTATCCCTTTTAAAGCATCTTTATACAAATGCACTTTCACCAATTTATCAGAATACTTTACAGCATTGCTTATTAAATTTTCAATCAACAAAAACAATAAAAACTCATCCGCTTTTATTTCAATACTTTCTTGTATCTCCTGCACAATCAGATTTTCCTTATTATAGGGAACCATCCATTCTTTCAATCGCTCAGACAAATTTATCCTCCCAATGTTTAACGAATAGCTTCCTTTAGAAATTTTATTCATAAGCAACATGTGATCCACCAAACGATTCAACCGTTTCAGTTCAGTCAAAGAACTTTCCAGCATCTTATTTTTCTGATCACTCCCCAGTTGATCACTTTGCTGAATCGTCTGAATATTTAACTGTATCACACTCAAAGGCGTCTTTATTTCATGCGGCAAAGAAAGCAAAAAATGCATCTGTCTTTCCGTTAACTCTTTCTCTTTTTCATACGCTTTCAAAACCTTGTAAAAACCAAATAAAATTAATACAATAAACACTGTCCCCTCTCCAACTACCATAATCATTTTCATCTTCTGTACCTGATTGAGTGCACTTTCTATCTTCTTAAACCGCTTATTATCCGATACACCAAGTGCATACAACCGCTTTTCTTTTTCAATATTCTCATGATGCAACTTCACTAATAAAATCTCCCACCATAAAAATTGAAACAACACATAAGCAAACAACAAATACAAAATATGTTTCTTAGACAACCACATCACACGGCTTAAAATTAGAAAATAAAACCACACCAGACAAAATCCTCCTCCCCCCACCATTCCTTATTTTCTGCAAATGCTCTTTTTTATCAACCTATCCTATTACCCCTGAACAATTTTTTCAAAGAACAATAACAAGCCCACCTCAAAAAATATCACCTCCATCCTCGTCATTCTCACATCCCTCACATATACTTAACATCATCACCCCAACAAACATTTTTTTGCTATAAGCCGTTTTTTTTCTCACATTTGCTCAAAAAATTTAATATGAAAAAACTCCTATTATCCCTTAGTTTCGCATATTTAATCACCTCCTGCGTGCCCCATCGTGTGTTTGAAGAAACTGAAAACAAACTTAAAACCTGCCAAACCGATCTTGAAAATTGTAAAAAACTACAACAAGATTGCGAAAAACAACTCGCTTCTGTCAAAGAACAAATGACCACATTGGAAAAAGAAAACAACACCTTAAAACTAGATTCTACTCTGCGCGGCAGCAGCTACAGAGAACTCAATATGAAATACCAAAAATTAAGCGCCCTGAATGACCAACTAATCGCCAAACTTGAAAAATTACAAGCCGGAATGGAAAAAGATAACGCCCTACTCAGCAGCGACCTGCAAAAAACCAAAGAAGATTTAATCCGAAAAGAAGCCGAACTCAAACTACTGGAACAACAACTCCTTCAGCAAAAAAACGACCTCGCCAAATTAAGCGATGAACTCGCCAAAAGAGAAGCCCGCATCAAAGAATTGGAAGCCATACTCAAACAAAAAGAAGAAGCCACCAACCTCCTCAAGAAAAAACTACAGGACGCTCTCTTTGCCTTTGAAAACAAAGGATTAAGCATCAACATAAAAAACGGAAAAGTATACGTAAGCATGGAAGAAAGTTTACTCTTTGACATCGGCAAAACAAACGTAAATGCAAAAGGCATAGAAGCCCTGAAAACATTAGCCAAAGTATTAGAACAAAATCCGGACATCAACATCATGGTAGAAGGACACACCGACGATATTCCCATGAAAGGAAGCGGAGAAATCAAAGACAACTGGGACCTCAGCGTCATTCGTGCCACCTCCGTCACCAAAATCATTCTGGCAAACGGTAATATAGACCCCAAAAGAATCACCGCCGCCGGAAGAAGCGAATACCTCCCATTAGATCCCTCCAAAACCCCAGAAGCACGCAAAAAAAACAGAAGAACCGAAATCATTTTGACACCAAAACTAGACGAACTCTTTAAAGTGTTAGAAACAAATTAAAACCACATGTCCGCAAAAGTAGCCGTTATCATGGGAAGCATCAGCGACTGGACCATCATGCAGGACGCTGCAAAAATTTTAGAAACTTTTTCCATTCCATACGAAACGGACATTGTCTCCGCACATCGTACCCCCTTAAAAATGGTAGAATTCGCACAAACCGCCCACACCAAAGGGCTCAAAGTAATCATTGCTGGAGCAGGCGGCGCCGCACACTTACCCGGCATGGTCGCCGCACTGACCCCATTACCCGTCATTGGAGTACCCATCAAAAGCACCAACAGTATAGACGGCTGGGATAGTTTATTAAGCATTGTTCAAATGCCCAACGGCGTACCAGTAGCCACCGTAGCCATAAACGCCGCTCAAAATGCCGGCATACTAGCCGCTCAAATCCTTGCCTCTTCCGACCCCATCTTATTAGAGAAAATGTTTCTATTCAAAAAAGAATTAGCCGAAAAAGTAAACAAGGCCTCCGAAGAAATCAAACATAAAAAGTAATCACCAAGCTTTTTCTCAACCGCTCATCTTAAGTTTGACTCTACACAATAGTTTTTTGGAGTAAAATGGATTATCCCCTAAAGCATTGATAATTAGCACAAAGCAATTATTAAGACAAAAACATCTGAACAAACACAAGACATTCCACTACTTCACAATTTCTATGTGAAACAAAAACACAGATTGATCCGCTAAAATAACACCAATGTACTTTCCATTAGGCAAATGCGATGCATCTACTTCAAGATAATCTGAAAAATTCTGCCCTTCATTTATATTTAAAACATTTTGTCCATGAATAGAATAAATAGAAATAGTAACCGCTGAATGAAAGATATTCTCTACCTTAAACATTCCATTAGAAGGATTAGGGAATACAGTAATTGTCTGTTTATTATTGGCATACTCCTGAATACCAACTACCCTGTAATTGTCTCTGAATCGTACTAAATTGGGAATAAAATTACCCGCTCCATCAACAGTACCACTTACTTCTAAAACAGGAATTTTTTCACTATTGGTCAGCCACTGGTACGATTTTTGAAAATTATTAAATCCAATAGGCAGATTTCCAAAAGTAGAATTAAAAATAATCGTATCTTTGGAGTATTGAGTAGTTATCAATCGTAAACAATTAAATGTACCATAAGGAGTTGTAATAGTTCCCCAACCATCCACTTTAGTTATTCTGTATCCTGATTTTTTATACACAATGGGGATGGCGGTAGTGGTAGGAGTAGAAAATTTGAAAGTTGTAGAATCATAATTCCCATATTGTAGCGGAAAAAGGTACAGTTCATCTTTATCGCTGTAAAAAGAAGGTACTGGCACAGCATTGAGCATTAAACCAGCCCCTTCTATATCAAACACAGTAGGTAGATTTCTATAAAATTGATAAAAATCTGTCATACTTAATGTACCAAAAACCGGAATATTTTGCGAAAAAATTGTGTCTGCTATTTTCTCACCATATTTTCCGGGAACATTAAACATCAAATACGGCGTATTGTTTGTAAAATCCCTTCTACCTTGCCCTATTACTCGTAATGTATCAAACTGCCAGATATAATTAGTCCCGGTAGAAGTATAATCTCCCACACTACTCAACGCCGCAATAGAATATCGAATGGTATCTCCAACAACCGGCATATTCAGATTAGTAATTGTAATCTGTGCCTGCACGTTAAAAATAAACACAAGCCCCAAAGAAAATATACAAGCATTTCTGGTTTTCATAAAATAAGTGTTTAATTTTGCCGAAAGATACAAAATAAAATAATACCTTTATTGATTCGTTGATAGTGAAATAGTTGTGTTTATTTTTAAGTTACATAGAATATACATTTTGATGGTCTTTCTACAGTATAATAATGCATTACTGGCTCAATTGTTACATCTTAATGTTTGGGATAATAAAGAAAAAAAGTTAATTTATTCCAAATCCTTTTCAAACACAAAAGAACTAATAAAAACCACTCAAAATGTTTTATTAGAATACCAAAAGCAGGGCTATTTATTAGCCGATTATGACTCCGTATCTGTAGATTCTAATGTTTACACGTATTACTTTAATAAACATCTTTTGTTTCATTGGCTACGCTTAAGAAAAGGAAATCTTGAAAAAAAATTGTATGACGAGTTTTTTCAATCTAAAAAATTCGCACACACACCAATTAAACATGCTGAAATCCAACAACTTTTTGAAAAAATAATTACTTATTATGAAAATAACGGCTACCCTTTTGCGTCTGTAAAATTAGATAGCATTCATATAGATAGTAATGGTATTTCAGCAGCGTTAAACATCCAGACATTTCAAAAAATAAAAATTGACAGCATCCTTCTAAAAGGCAATCTGAAAATCAATAAAAAATTCCTATACAAATACATTGACCTCCAACCCAACGACTCTTACAATGAAAAAAAATTAAAACAAATGGAAAGTAAATTAAAAAAATTACCCTTTGTACAACTTCGTCAACCGCCCATCATACGCATCACTGATAAGTATAATAAAGTATATCTGTTTGCAGATAAAAAAAACATCTCACAATTGGACGGAATTGTGGGATTACAGCCCGATGCAAATGGTAAAACTATTCTTACAGGAAATTTGAAAATTAAACTCATCCACACCTTGTTTCATTCAGGTGAACAATTGGACCTGGATTGGCAAAGAGTGCAGGCACTCACTCAAAACTTTAAATTCTTTTTTTCTATCCCTTATCTATTAGGCACATCACTGGGCACACAATACCAACTCATATTATTTAAAAAAGATACTACATTTCTGGATGTACAAAATCGATTCGGCATCAGTTATTATTTTTCAGGTATAAACCACCTTGATTTTTTCTATAAGCAACACAATTCCAATCTTATATCTACTTATGGATTATCCGGCATTACTACATTGCCCGATTATGCCGATGTACGCACAAGATACTATGGATGCGGTATTCACCTTAATCTCCTGAACAATAGTATAAACCCGACAAAAGGTCTTCTGCTTCAAAACGATTTATCTATCGGAAATAAAGATATTCAAAAAAATCCTAAAATTAACGAACTCGCTTACAAAAATTTATTACTCCATTCTATTCAATATCAACTAGAAGGAAGCACAGAGTATTACCTACCAAAAATTTTCAGTCGGTACGGCACTCTAAAGTTATCCGCCAAATACGGTTACATTGCCAGCAATTCCATTGTATTCAAAAACGAATTGTTTCGGATTGGCGGACTCAAAAGTATTCGCGGCTTCAATGAACAAAGCATCTTTGCCGATAAATACATCATACCTTCATTGGAATACAGATTTATTTATGGCGAAAATGCTTATTTAATGATTTTCACGGACGCCGCATATTACACCGCCAACTATAACTTTCAACGCTCTGAAAACAAACTATACGCTTTTGGTACAGGCATTCAATTTGAAACAAAAGCAGGTTTCTTTAATTTAGTATATGCCATCGGTAATAGTTTTGGACAATCACCAGATTTCAGAACCGGCAAAATACACGCAGGACTCATTAGTATTTTTTAGCACATCGGCAGTGGTGTGTGAGATTTGTCAACAACATTCTTAAAATTCTTAAATTTGCAGGCAAAAATTTTTATGTCTGTTATAGAAATTAAAAAAGAGAACAATGTCGTTTATTGTTATTTAAATAGACCCGATAAGTTTAATAGTTTTAATAGAGAAATGGCACTTGCTCTTCAAAATGCTTTAAGAGAAAGTGAAAAAGATGAAACGTGCCGCTGCATTGTGTTAAGTGGTAATGGAAAAGCATTTTGTGCAGGACAAGACCTTGCAGAAGCCATTGATAAAAATGGACCCGGTATATTGAATATCGTTACGGAGCACTATAATCCTATCATCAAGATGATTCGTGGAATTAAAAAACCGGTGATTGCCGCTGTCAATGGCGTAGCAGCAGGAGCAGGGGCTAACATCGCACTTTGTTGTGATATAGTAGTAGCATCCGAAAATGCCAGCTTTATTCAGGCATTTAGCAAAATAGGACTCATCCCCGATAGCGGCGGCACTTATTTTCTGCCACGTTTAATCGGCTTCCAAAGAGCATCGGCACTAATGATGACGGGCGATAAAGTTTCAGCACAAAACGCTCTTCAAATGGGAATGATTTACAAAGTTTTTTCACCTGAAACTTTTGAAACAGAATATAAAAAGTTGGCCGAGCAAATAGCACAAATGCCTACACAAGCCCTTATAGCCACCAAATTATTACTCAATCAATCTTTTGAAAATGCACTGGATAAACAATTAGAACAAGAAGCGAATTATCAAAATGAATTATCCATCTCATACGATTATCGTGAAGGTGTAAACGCATTTTTAGAAAAACGGCAACCCAAATTTAAAGGCAAATAATAGAATGTATGAAAATAATAAAAGAAATTCCAGTAGTTGAAAATATCTCACGAAAAGAATTTTTAGAAAAATTTTTTTATCCACAAAAGCCCTGTATTATCAAAGGATTAATCAAAAACACCCCCGCTGAAAAATGGGACTTTGATTATATGAAAAAAGAATTGGGACACGTAGTGGTAGATGTTTTTGATAACACCATTAATAAAACAAGTGCTTACGTAGGCGGTGATAAAAAAATGAAATTTACGAATTTTATTGATACAATTTTGAAAAACGAAGACAGGTGTCCTTATCGCTTGTTTTTATTCAATGGATTTAAATATTCAAAAAAATTACAACAGGATTTCCCTTGCCCAGAAATATTTAAAGGTATTTTAGATGATGTGGGGTTTATGTTCTTTGGTGGAAAAAACACAGTAGTAAGAATGCATTACGACATTGATATGAGTGCGGTTTTACATACACACTTTTATGGAAAAAAGCGGGTTTTACTAATCCCCTATGAATATACAAAATATATGTATCGCCCATATTTCAATACCTATAGCATAGCAGATTTTGATTATGTGGATAATATTGACCTTGAAAAATACCCTGCTCTGAAGAAAGTTACTGCTTATGATATTTATCTTGAACACGGCGACTCTTTGTTTATGCCCTGCGGATGGTGGCATTATATGATATACCTTGAACCCAGTTTTTCTGTAGCATATAGAAAATTCCCTTATGGATTAAAGAATATCGTCAATGGCGCATTAAACCTCACCACTCGTCTATGGACCGATAAATTACTCAATAAAACATTAGGCGAAAAATGGTCAAACTGGAAAAAGAACAAGGCCATCCACCAATCGAATCAATATCTATCAAAAACATCTTAGCACATTTTTATTTTTTCAAATCTTCCTTACTTAATACTAATTATTATTATAATATAATTTTCTTATATTTACCGCCACATTAAAGTATTATATGAAACAATATTTTTACTTCTTAATTTTTATCACACTACTCACTACTACACACTTAAATTCTCAAACTGTCTTTTGGCTTGAAGATTTTGGAACGGGCTGTAATCAAGGACAAGTAGCCAATGCAACAGTAGCAACACCAACCAATGGAGCTTGGGTTGTTTCTTCAACCGGAACCAACGATTCGTATGCACAGGAATGGTACATCAGTGCTACAGAAGCAGGTATGGGTGCAGGCAATTGCGGCGACGGCTGCATTGCAAATCCCCCCTTAACCAATAGAACTCTTCATGTTGGCAACATTGCTATTGCTGGAGGAACGTTAAGCATACCTGCTGACCAGGGCGCCGCCTATTTAGAAGGGGCCTGCGGCTTTGGATTTTGTACAAACACTAATAAAAGAGCCGAATCCCCGACAATTAATTGCACCGGCTACAGCAATATCACTTTATCCTTTGATTATATTCAGGAAGGTACAGCCGGTAGTGATTATACAGAATTAATGTACTTTGATGGCGCTGCATGGAATTCGCTGGGTAATCTGCCCGCTACTGTCAACGGGGCTTGCAGTGGTCAGGGTTTCTGGACAAATTATTCTATAGTGCTTCCTGCCTCTGCCAACAATAACCCCAATGTGAAAATCGGATTCAGATGGCAAAACATAGACGACGGAACGGCCGTTGATCCTTCTTTTGCAGTAGATAATATTCAATTAAGCGCTCCTACCTCTGTATTAAATGTTACACTGACTATTTCTCCATCCACGGTTTGTGTGAGCGGTGCGGTAACTGCAACAGCTAACACTGGCACCAGTACTGTAACGGGTTATACATGGACATCTACACCATCCGGAGCAACCTTTACTCCGGCCAGTGGTTCTGTTACAACAATATCATTTTCATCAGCAGGCACCTACTCCATCAATGTTTTAGTTTCCGATGGTACAAACACAGCCAGTACTACTGGTACGGTTATAGTTTCACCATCTCCCACCATTACTTTAAGTTCAACAGGCAATACCATCTGCCCTAATGGCAACACAACTTTAACTGCGAGTGGTGCAACGAATTATACATGGTCGCCTGCTTCCTCATTAAGTTCCTCGACCGGTTCCGCTGTCATAGCTTCTCCAACAATAAATACCACCTACACAGTTATTGGCACAAATACCTTTGGTTGTTCTGGTACAGCAACAATTGATGTAATTATTGGACCACCTTTTACAGCATCTGTTACACCTTCTTCTGCTACAACCTGTGTTGGTGGTTCCACAATTAATCTGACTGCATCGGGTAACACGGGATACGGTTCTATCAATTACAACTGGTCACCTTCTTCCGGTTTAAACACTACTATAGGCCCGCTGGTAGCCGCCTCTCCCTCTGCTACTACGGTATACACCGTTATTGCTTCTGCCGGTTCGTGCACAGCCGCGGCTACCACCACCATAAATGTTACCCCACCCCCTCCTTTTACAGTAACACCCACCAACACAGTGCTATGTGAAGGTTCGTCTATTAGTTATACCGCTACTGGGCTAGATTCTTATACATGGAGTCCTGCTTTTACACTGAGCAGCAGTACAGGTAGCATAGTTACCGCCAATCCGACTGTTACTACCAATTATACCATTACCGGAAAAGATGCTAATGGCTGTCTGGCCAATCCTCAGGTCATTACACTCACCGTGATACCTGTACCCACTGCCACTGCTATTCTTACTACACCACTTAACAACGACTCTATTTGTGGCAATACAACAGGAACATTAAGTGTAAACACTTCTACACCACCTACAGGTTTTGCCTATACCTATTCATGGAGTGCGCCTCCTTCTTATACCAATACGTTTTTAGTCCCACCCAATTTTCAGCAAGTTGCCTTTTATCCACCAGTACCTAATCCAACGGCTACTATCGTATATTCTGTTCAGGTGGCGTATTCTACTCTCACAACTTGTGTTAGTGCACCTTCCACCGTTACCGTAACGGTTATTAATTGTAATCCACCGGTGGCTTCCTTTACGACTATTCCTGGGAATGATACGATATGTACCAATCAATGTGTTGTTTTGATGAATACTTCTACTGGTGGACAGCCCCAAACTGTTCAATGGAGTGTTCCCGGTGCAGTTCCAGCAACGTATACCGGAGATTTTCCACAGTTTTGTTTTCCGGTTCCGGGAAATTATACCGTTTTTATTAAAGTAACCAATAACTGGGGCAGCGACAGTACTATTATTCCTAATTACATTCATGTAGTGGATACGCCGAATGTAATGGGTATTAAAGATACTACCGTACGCTTTGGAGATTGTGTTCAAATTTATGGCACCAATGCCTCCTACTATTCGTGGACAGGTCCGAGTGGATTAATATGCAGCGGGTGCGCCTCTATTACACCTTGTTTAACAGAAACAACTAATTTTTATGTAACGGGCTATAATAGTAAAAATTGTAAACGAATTGACACTGTAACAATCAGAGTAGATAGCGATTGCGGCGAAATGTTTATTCCATCGGCCTTTTCCCCCAATGGAGACGGACAAAATGACGTACTGTATGTTCGGGGACGATGTTTGAAAAATTTTACTTTACAGATATTCAATCGTTGGGGGGAACTGGTCTTTGAAACCTCGGACAAAAATGTAGGTTGGGATGGCACTCAGAATGGTCAGCCGTTAAATACAGGAGTTTTTGTCTATAAATTAGAAGGTACTACCTATGATGATAAACAATATATTCAAAAAGGGAACATATCATTGATTAGATAATATCATTAATTCAAAATCATCTATATGAAAAAAAATTATATTTTAATTTGTGTCTTGTTTGTACTAAAAATTTATTCACAGGATATACATTTTTCTCAATACACTGAGGCGCCGTTGTATCTTAATCCTGCTTTAGCTACTGTTTCTTATGATACCCGGGCTATTGGATATTATCGCTCACAGTGGGCAGGTATTAATAAATCCTATCTTACTTATGGGATTAGTTTTGAGCAAGCCATTAATCATTTAAAATTAAAAGCCAATCATTTTGGGATTGCTTTGAATATCTTTTATGATAATGCGGGTAATGGATTAATTAAAAATCTAATGCCTTATTTGGGTATGAACTATGTGATGAAAACCGGTGATAACAGCAAGTTGTCCTTAGGGTTACAAACGGGTGTCTCTGTTAAAACCATTAATTCTGCTAATTTTACATGGGATAGCCAGTTTGATGGGTTTAAATACAATCCGAATTTACCCGGCGAAAACACCACACTTACAAGCATTGCAAGGTTTGACATGGGAGGTGGTATTAATTATCACTATGCACGAAGTGAACGGTATATCAGTGCAGAAGATGGAGCAAAACTTGATATAGGAGTGGCTGTTTACCATTTTACTGCACCAAAGTTTTCTTTTTTCAATACGGGAGATAAACTGTACATGCGTTATGTTGCTTATTTTAATGGTGATTTTGGCATTAAGTCCGCGGGGATAGCTTTGGTGCCAAGTTTAACTTACATCCAGCAGGGTCCTTCCAAAGAAATTACATCCGGTTTTATGGTAAAGTACATCATTAAAGATCAAAGTGTGTATACAGGTGTTAAAAAAGCCATGTCCCTTTCTCTTGGGGCTTATTACCGGTTGAAAGATGCTGTCATTCCCACTGTTCTTTTTCAATTTGATAAATGGGGCTTAGGTATAGCATACGATTTCAATTTATCGGATTTAACCCCTGCCACACGTTCAAAAGGTGGCTTAGAAGTGGCTTTAAGATTTAATATGAGTCCGGGGTATGGACGGGCATTGGGCGGAAGTTTTAATAAAAGTTACATGAGATAATTTTGAGTGATTGTTTTTGCTTAATTAAATTTCAAAAAAATTTTTAGAACAAGAAGAAAGATTGTACATTTGCGGCTCTTAAAAAAATGAAAACCGATATTAAAATATTCAGCGGCACTGCCTCCTTGTCATTATCACACAAAATTGCCAGTGCATTTGGCAGGCCATTGGGGCAAATGAATCATTACAATTTTAGCGACGGAGAAATGCAGGTTTCGTATGAAGAAAGTATTCGTGGACAAAATGTTTTTATTATCCAATCTACCATGCCACCTGCAGATAATCTAATGGAACTGCTTTTGATGATTGATGCGGCTAAGCGAGCATCGGCTCATTATATTATTGCTGTGATACCCTATTTTGGCTATGCCCGGCAAGATAGAAAAGATCAGCCAAGAGTGGCTATTGGCGCTAAGTTAGTAGCCGATATGATTGCTACTGCCGGAGCACACCGCGTAATTACGATGGATTTGCACGCGGATCAAATTCAAGGTTTCTTTGATGTTCCGGTGGATCATTTATATGCTTCTACTATTTTTCTACCTTATATTCAAAGTTTGAATCTGGATAACTTGGCTATTGCTGCACCGGATATGGGCGCTTCTAAAAGAGCAAACGCTTATGCCAAATATCTTAAAGCAGATTTAATTATCTGTTACAAGCAACGTACCAAAGCCAATGCTGTAGATCATATTACGGCTATTGGCGATATAGAAGGGAAAAATGTTATACTTATTGACGATTTGGTAGATACGGCTAATACCTTGTGCAAAGCAGCAGATATGATGATAGAGAAAGGCGCCAAAAGTGTACGTGCGATGGCTACACATGGAGTATTATCTGGCAATGCTTTTGAGAATATCGAAAAGTCAAAACTAACAGAATTAGTGATTACAGATACTATTCCATTAAAAAAATCTTCCTCTAAAATCAAGGTTTTGAGTGTGGCGGACTTATTTGCAAAGGTCATAAACAGCGTACACAACTACGAGTCCATCAGCTCAAATTTTATCATTTAATCATTAAATAAATTGCGGATTATGAAAACAACACAACTAAAAGCAGAAAAAAGAACTCTCGGAACAAAAGGCGAATTAAATCAATTGAGAAAATCAGGTTTTGTTCCTGCTAATGTATTTGGTGAGGGTACAAATATTTCCATCAAAATAGATGAGAGAGATTTAAAAAAGATTCTCTATACACCGGATACATTCTTAGTTCATTTAGAAGTAGATGGACAAACTTATCCCACTATTATAAAAGAAGTTCAATTTCATAAAGTGAGTGATCGCCCTATTCATGTTGATTTTCAAATTGTGAATGAAAATAAGCCGGTGGTAGTAAGTTTACCAGTTGTTACAAAAGGGCAGGCAGAAGGCGTAAAAGCAGGCGGGAAACTGCAAGTTTCTATGCGAAGAGTGAAAGTAAAAGGATTGGTGAAAGATATTCCGGATGCTTTGGAACTGGACATTACTCATTTGAATGTAGGAAAGACCATTACTTGTGGAGACATTAAGATGAATGGTATTTCTTTATTACACCCATCTAATCTTGCAATTGTTGGCGTTAGAATTACAAGAAATGTTGTAGAAGAAACACCACAAGCTGCTCCTGCTGCCTCCGGAGGCCAACAACAAACTGCACCAGCCCCTAAAAAATAATTTTAGAACTGATTTATAAAAACCCTCTTCGAAATGGAAGAGGGTTTTATTTTTATTAAAATATCCTAATTTTCAATATTGTTGCATATTCTTTGCTCCTACTAAACTAAATCATTTATTATTCATCTAATATAAAAATTGTTGGGTTTATGAAAATAAAGTTGTTATTTTTAGTGTCTGTATTTTATACTCTATCGTATTATATGATTGCTCAAACAGAAGCAGAAAAAGATCCAAAAGCCAAATCTATATTGGATAATGTGAGTAAAACCACCAAAACCTATTCTACTATTACAGCAGATTATATACTTACAATCTATAATAAAGAAAAAAAGAAAACGGATGAACAAACAGGGAAAATAGAATTGAAAGGGGATAAGTTTAAATTAGAAATTCCCGGCAATATCATTGTAAGTGATGGGAAAACATTATGGAACTACAACAAAGACGCTAAGGAAGTAAGCATTAAAAACTATAACCCAAAAGACGAAAAAAATGAAACAATTACACCGAATAATTTTTTTACTATTTATGAACAAGGGTATAAATACAAATACGATAAAAAAGAAAGCGTCGGAAAGATAAGTTGTGATGTGATTAATTTATATCCTGCTATCAAACCTGAAAAAAAGAAATTTCATACTATCAAGCTGTATATTGATCAATCAAAGAAACAAATTGTTCAGGCGAAAGTGTTGATGAAAAATGGGGAAGTGTATGTTTATACCGTAAAAAAATTCAGCCCTAATTTACCCCTTTCTGATCATTATTTTATTTTTGACACTAAAGGACTCAAACCCGATCAGATTGTAGATGAGCGGGAATAAATTATTTTTCTTTTAGCACATATTGTACATGATTCCTTGTGCGCTGTTCCAACAAAATTTCTCTTCCTTGTAAGATATTGGATAGTGTATTAGCACTATAATTTCGGATAGTTAAAATAGCCACATTGGTATTAAAAAGGACTTTAAAATGCTTTTGTAAGGTGTGTATAAAAGCATTAAAATACACTTCGTCATATGGTATGCATATTGAAAAATTCAATGCTGTGTTTTGCATTAAATTAATTTTGATACCAAATTCATTGATCATCTGAAATGCCTGCTGAATATGTGTTTCTGTAAAAAAAGAATAATCTTGTGACTGTAAAGAAATAAGTGCTTGATTAGGTAAAAATGAATACGTCGTAAGTTTTTTATGTTCTTTGAGTTGATGAATAATCGTGCCTTTTTCAGCTGGGCGTAAAAAAGATTTTACATATAACGGTATATTTTTATTTTGCAATGGCTTTATCGTTTTAGGATGAATCACAGTAGCCCCATAATAAGTCATTTCAATGGCATCGTAATAACTTAATTCCTCTATCTTTTGAGGATTCTTAAAGTATCTTGGATCGGCATTGAGTACTCCCTCCACATCTTTCCATATTGTGACGGATTCAGCATCAGCAAAATAAGCCATTAAAGCTGCAGTATAATCAGAACCTTCTCTGCCTAATGTAGTGGTATAGCCGTTTGTTGTTCCTGCTATAAATCCTTGTGTAATGAGTATGGATGTTTCGGAAAGAAAGGGTAAAACAATGGTTTGAAAATTTTTTTCAGAAAGAGCCATATTAATGTTTGCTGCACGCCATTGCTGATCGGATATTAAAACACGCCGAATGTCCAACCATGTGTTGTAAATACCTTTGCAATTCAGGTATTCTGAAAGAATAATACTACTCACCAACTCTCCCACTGATACAATTTGATCATAAAGTTGCCCGAAAGGATACGTGGCGATATGATGCGTCATGTGTTCAATCTCTAACCACAAGGGTTTGATAAGATTATTTAATTCATCAAGTTTTTCTGATGAAAACTCTTCAAATAACTGTTCAATAACCTCTTGGTGGTATTGTTTGACGGCATCCAGTTCTGCCTGTGGATCAGATGTTTTGTAAAAAATGGCTTTGACAAGTTTTTCAAGTGCATTGGTAGTTTTGCCCATAGCAGAAACGACAATCAGCATGGGCTTTTCTTGCTGTTGAATAATGTCAGAAACATTCCTAACAGAAAGAGCATCTTTTAAAGATGCTCCTCCGAATTTATGAACATAAATGCTCAAGTATTAAAATTTTCTTTTCTATTTTTGAGCAGGGGCTTGCGGATTGTTTTGTATAGGTGCAGCAGGGGCTTGTGGCATTACGGCACCGGCTGCTTTTTTACGAGTGGTAGATTCTGTATTTTCTGTTGTAGAAGTAGTGTTTACTTTTGGCGTTAAGAGTAAGCTCAGAACCAGCATAATGCCGGCTAAGGTCCATGTTGTTTTTTCTATAAAGTCGGCCCCTCTTGTTACGCCGATAATTTGATTAGCCGTCGAAAAATCACTGGAAATACCACCACCTTTTGAGTTTTGCATTAATACTACTAATACTAATAATACACATACTAGTATCAAAACAATTGTAAAAAACGTCTCCATAATTTTAATTTTTATTGTTTATTTTTAAGTTGATTTTTAAGTTCCTGAATTTTGGCTGCAAAGTAAGTGTTTTTTTGTGGAAATTTCAAAGCCAAAATTTCATAGGCCCGAATGGCTTTATGGATATTGCCTTGTGCCACATAAATTTGTGCTAAGGTTTCTGATACAAGGTCTTCGGTTTCCAATAAACTTTCCCGAGCTTTGTTTTCTGCAGAAAAGAATTTTTGTGAAGCAGTTTTACCTGTTTTAGGAGGATTAGCGATAATTCTATTTATAATTTCCTGTTGTTGTTTAATTCGTTCTTTTTTGTCTGCATCTTGTGTAGAAGATTCAGGTTGATTTTTTAATGTGCCGGTTAATTGTTTTAATACTGCTGAGAATGTTCCTGTAAATGTTTGTTCCTGAGGAATTAAATTGGGTTCAGGTTCAATTGGTGCAGAGGTAGATGTGGAAGTTTTTTTCACTACTTCCTCTTGAGTGCTCTGTATGTCATCGGATTTTATGTCATTTAGTTTTTCCTTTATTTGAGGATGAATCTCAATGAGTTCTTTGTGAACAATGCTTTCGGCAATGGACTTATTAATTTCATTTTGAATCGTTATGGAATGCGGCACGGATAATTGAGTTTTCTTTTCTTGAACAAGGATATCTTCTGTATGGGCTAAATTGTTGTCTTGTGTTACCTTTTTCTCAGATAATTTTTTAATCTGTTTAAGATGGCTAAACAGAAGTTTTCTGTTAGAAATGGTATGAGAAAATTGTTTGAGTTTATCCGAAAAATCCTTGTTGGATTGTTGATATAATGCAAGAATATAAAGCATTTGAGCCGCCGAAAAATAAGGAAACTGTGCTGTTAACTGTTCTAATTCATCATAGTTTTGAATAGATTGTGGATGTTGAATGAGTTTATATAGGTTTTCAGCAGTCATAATTTATTTTACTTCTTCATAATCAATATAATCTCCGGCGCCGTTTTTTATTTTTTTATCTTCGGCAGGAGGAGTATTTTTATTTTTGAGTTCCCTATCATCATTCATGCTCTCTGTTTTATCTGTCAAAAGATTTTTAATCTTTGAGAAGAGCCAAACGATAATCAATATCCAGAATATCCACCTCAACATGTTATTTAATTTTCATATTCGTCATTCATACCATAATATCCATCTTCGTTTCTATCGTCATCGTCAAAGACATCATCGTCTTCATCAAAAATTGAATCTGCTTCTTCATCTTCTTCATCATCTGTCTGTTCTGTAATAAGATGGTCGGATTTATGGGCTACATTTTTATCTTGCCACCAATCATCTAATTTTCCATTCAAAATATCTTCTTCAGATAAATTCATGTTCATAAGATTATTGTAGATCATTTTATCTATTTCATCATCGTTAATGGTATTTGTTGGAATAACAGATGAATTCTCTAAAGTTTTAGTCGGCAAAGTTTTTCTTCTTTTGGGTATTTTGTTTTTTGAAAAAATAAGTTGTGGAAAAGTATCTTTTTTATCGGGTTCAATTTTAATGAGTTCAATTAAAAAAGTGAGTTGCAATTGGGCATCGTACATAAACACAAAGCGCTGTCGGGGTTGCTCCACAAAAGATGCTACTTTGGTCTGTGCCATTAGTTTTTCATTTCCCTGAATATCTTCTTTTTTTAGTGTAATTTCAACATGCTTATCCCAATAATCATCCGATGTAAAAAAAGAAGCGGACACCTCTTTATTCGTTAATTCAAAAGCATCGGTTATGGCATGAAAGAAATCTTCGAATGTTTGACTGGATTTAATTAAAATGACTCTTTCTACTTCTTCATTTTCTTCCCATACAATTTTAAATCTGTAAATAGCCATTGAATTTTATTTTTTTAATTTATAAATTTCAGAGTGCAAGATGCCCCACTTGTTGAGACGATGAACAATTGAAGTTTTTAATACTCCTAAACCATATTTTATACTTCTTCTAAAATTAATAGAACTGGCTTCTGGAAAGTATTTGGTGGGGCAAGTAATTTCAGCAATTTCAAATCCTGCATAAAAAATTTGAGATAGCATTTGATTATCAAAAACGAAATCATCGGAATTGGCATGATAGTTTATTTTTTCCAATACTTCTCTTGAAAATGCTCTATATCCTGTGTGGTATTCGGATAGTTTTTGCCAGATAAGGATATTTTGAGAAAGTGTCAAAAAACGATTGAAAATATATTTATACAAAGGCATTCCGCCCTTTAAAGCACCGCCGCCCAATATACGAGAACCTAATACAACAGGATACACTTCATTGGCAATAATGTAGGCCATGCTGTGAATGAGTTTGGGTGTATACTGATAATCGGGATGCAACATGATAACAATATCTGCACCAAGTTTCAATGCTGTGTCGTAGCAAGTTTTTTGATTGCCACCGTATCCTTTGTTTCTATCATGTTGAATGATGTGTTTAATGCCAATTTTTTTGGCTACTTCAATAGTATTGTCTTTACTACAATCGTCTACCAATACGACATCATCTACAATATCAAAAGGGATTTCGTTGTATGTTTTTTCCAATGTTAGTGCTGCATTGTAAGCAGGTAAAACAACTACTACTTTTTTATTTTTTATCATACTGATTTACCACTTTTTAGGTTGAAAATTTTTATTGTTTTTGATGATTACCGTATCCTCACCAGAAGGTTCAATGACAAATAAGCCCTTTGATTCAGCAAACTTATCCGAACCGGCATAATACTTTAATGCCGCTACAGCACCATAAATATTCTTTCCTTCAAACCTTGGAAAAAACCTTCTAACACGTTCCATATTTTTTAAAGTATCCTTTATATCACTAACACGTGCCGTTGTTTTAATTTCAACAATTACGACATCTTTATCATTTTCAAGTAAAACATCAATTTCCATTTTATCACCGCCAACAACTGCTTCTACATTTGAGCCACGATAATGAATATCTATACCTCTTTCTTGAAAAACTTTTCTTGCACCGGGTGCCAGCAATGCTTCTACCAATCTTCCCCAATGCAAGCCAAACATTTTTTCTAACTTTTGCATTTGTTCATCGTGTTTTTTCATTCTTTCTTCCCATTCTTTTTTACTCTTTTCCCATTGCGCTTCCCGTTCTTTTCTTTCTTTTTCTAATTGTGCTTCTTTTTCTCTCTTTTCCTTTTCTAATTCTTCTTGTTTTACAGTAATTCGATTCAATGTTTCCCAAATCTGACGATGCATTTCCCGCCAATCAAAATCCAACGGTGCATTAGCATTGTAGGATTCTGAATGTTCTTTAATTACATTATTTTTTGATGCTGTTGTAGTTTTATATTTTTTAGATTTCTTACTCATATCGTCATCCGATTTTTTTCGTAATAAAAATAAGCAAATTTTGACTAACAACCAAGAATTAATTCTTATTTTTCTCTTTTTCCAAGAACTCAATAATTTTTGGAATGGCTTCGTGAGATAACTTTTTAGCACGAATAATTTTATTTTTATCTAATAAATAAATTACGGGTGTTGAAAAAATATCGTATTTCTCACGAATATTATTGATGTGAATAGGATCGTAAACATTGATAAAATTTAATTTTTTATCAATAATAAATTTTCTCCATTTATCATACTCCGTGTGTGTGTATACTGCAAATACTTTTACATCGTATTTTTGTTTTAACTCATTATATGTTTTAACCAACTCAGGAATTTCTTTTTGACAATGCCCGCAATCTACATCCCAAAATACCAGAATAATATAATCTGCTTTTGTTTGATAGAGAGAAATCAATAATGGTGTGATCTTTTGCACATTTTCATAATATAATTTTGTAATCCCTTCACTTGTTCTTGCTGTGTCAAAGCCCATTTTATTCGTAATTTTTCCGCCTGTTGTATCAATCATCAATAATTCTGGTGCCTGATTACCTATCAATAAGGGCTTTAAGATATTGCCTCTTTCAATAATTTTTTCTCTTACTTTTTCATCATAAAGATCATTAGCTAATCCTGTTTTAATGTATTTATCAATAATATGCACAAATACTTTATCAAATCCCATTACCTTGTGTGCCTCATAATAAGGTGTCAAATACGCTAATAAAAATTTAAACATATCACTTTTGGGATCACATTGTCCTAAAATTTTATCAATTTCAACAATGGCAGAATCCGGGATTTGTGGGATAACTCTTTCAAAATAATTTTTAAATTTTTCTCCAAAAAATGGTGTAACTAATAATCTATCATCTTTAAAATTTACACCATCCCAATAATGGCTTTTAATATAATGATACACATAAATACTATCCGGTCTGCCGTTAGAGGCCTTTGGAACATTTTCAGGTTCTTTGGAAATTTGTAAATTAATCACATCTGCTAAAAAAGTGCCTTTATTGGCATTGTAAAATTCTTTTTGAAACTTTTTCACATCTTCATTGAGTTGTTTTACTTCTCTTTCCATAAATTCAGCAGAATCTTTGCGCGGCATTTGCTGGGCTTTGTCTCTTAATTTACCAAACATTTCATTTTTAGATGCTATGAATTTAATGTATTCTAAAAATTTCTCATTTTCCTTTGAGCCGGAAACTTTAAATGTTTGTATTAATTTTATATCTCCACTCATTGAAAATTTATTGTTTTCATTAATAAAAAAATCAAAGTATCGTGCTTTATCCTGACTTACTAAAAAATATACTCCTTTTTCAATTTCTTTATCGGATTTCAATGTAACTTTTCCATTTTTCACTTTTTTGCAAGTATCCACTATGTATTGCTTGTCAAACGTGTATTTGGCAAGGAAGACCATTGTATCTTTGCAATTGGTCAGATTGAATTGTAAATTATAACCTTTAATTTTAGAAGGTGAAACAGATGGAGCATTCTTTATATTTTCTTTTTGTAAAATAGTTGTTTTTTCTAATTTTTTTTGAGCAGTTAAAATTCCAATACTCATTATGGATAAAGCAATAGAAGCACTTTTTTTCATACTTATCATTTTTGCTGCAAGTATAAAAATAAAAACGCATTTCTTTGATGAAAAAAACAACGCTATTTAGTTTAATTAACTTTTAAGATGAAATAATATTTCTGTAACTTTGCAAAAAACAAACTTATGGAAACAAGAAGCACTAACATTGACAATTTAAACTATCAAGAAGTACAAAGTTCAGTATTAAGCACTACAAAATTATTCCGACAAGTATTTTCATGGATGTTTGGAGGATTACTGCTTACAACTATCAGTTCATTATTTTTTGCTTTCAATCCTCACGCAATCAGTTATTTGTTCACCATCAGTGAAACTGGCGCCAAACTTAATGTATTGGGTTGGCTAGTAATGCTGGCGCCTATTGGTTTTGTTTTAATAATGAGCTGGGCTTTTAATCGCTTAAATTATATTCAATTAGCCAGTGTGTTCATTCTTTATGCATTGGTAAATGGAATTAGTTTAAGTTTTATTTTTTATGCCTATGAAATAGGAAGCATATTCAAAGCATTTTTAAGTGCCTCTGCTTTATTTGCTGTGATGGCAATTGCAGGATATACTACTAAAACTGATTTAACCAGTTTTGGACGCATTTTAATTTTCGGACTTATTGGTATTGTCCTTGCCTCCATTATCAACTTCTTTATGAAAAGCAGCACAATGGATTATATTATCAGTATAATATCAGTGATTATTTTTACAGGATTAACGGCTTATGATGTACAAAAAATTAAAATGCTTTCTTATCAAAGTGATGGAAGTGTTGTTTACAAAAAATTAGGAATCTTAGGTGCTCTTACATTATACTTAGATTTTATCAACTTGTTTTTGTCCTTGTTAAGATTATTTGGTAACAGAAAAAATTAATAATTTTTGTAAACTATATAAACAAAAAACGCTCTGCCAAGCAGAGCGTTTTTTTATTTCTTCCAACTAAGGATTGATTTTTATTCTTTTGGTTTAACTTCTCCTTTAATTTTTAATTTTACAACAGGATACTTTGCATTAGAAGTTACAGTAACATTTTTCTCAAAACGGCCAGTTCTTTTAGTATCGTATTTCACTTTAATTGTTCCTGTTTTGCCAGGAAGAATTGGTTCTTGTGGCCAGCCCGGTTTTCCATCAATGGTTGTAGCTGTACAGCCGCATTCACCTTGAACATTGGTAATAGTCAAGGGCGATTTTCCAACGTTTTTAAATTTGAATTCCCGTACACCATCCGAATCATAAGGAATCACCCCATAATCAATGACTTCTGTTTCAAATTTAATATCCGGAGCATTCGGATCATTAGTAGGCACTACACTTTCCTGTGCTTTTAAGTTGAATACCGCACACATTCCAATTACTGTTACAAAACTGGCTATTCTTTTCATAGTTTTAAATTTTAGGTTTTATTTAATTATTCCAAATAAGCGACTCAAAAAATCCAACATATTAGGATTGGATAATACAAATAATATCACAACTATCGCAATGATTCTTATCTCCATTATTCGCATGTCCTTTCTAATTAAATCTATTTCTGTTCTTAGTTGATCAATTTCTTTTTGTAACTTTAATTCAAATTCTTTCTCAAGAATCTTTAAATCATACTTTGTCGCCAATTCCTTTTTTAGTTCTTCCGACACAAGCGCTTTTAATTGCGACTTACCTTCTTCAATATTATTCCGAATGCTCTCCTCCAATGCTTCAGCCACAATATGAGCACTTTCCTTGCCTAATTTCGCCTCCAATTGCTCGTATATTTTAATTGGTATGCTATATGGCTATTAATTCGCTTTTGGAGCACCTTCGTTTTTATTTTGCGGGAATGCCTCTTCTACTGGTTTTGCTTCCACAGTGCCTTTAATTTGTAATGTTACAACCCCACTTTTTGCATTGGAATTAACCGTTACACTTTTTACAAACGGACCTACTCTGTTGGTATCATATTTTACTTTAATACTTCCTTTTTTTCCAGGTAATACTGGCTCTTTTGGGCATTGAGGAACAGTACATCCACAACTTCCCATACAATTTGTAATTACTAATGGCTCCTTTCCTGTATTTGTAAAAGTAAATTCGCATTCACCATTTCCACCTTGAGGAATTGTGCCAAAATCATGCACGGTTTTATCAAACTTAATGTCGGCTAAACTTGCCGGTTGTTCTGCATTAGCAGGATTAGCTTGTTTGTTATCCTGTGCTTGAATGTTGGAGCATAAAATGAATGCTCCGCTCATACTTACTAAGTAAATAATTTTTTTCATAATCTTAAATTTTGCTTACAAAATTACAAACAAAAATAATACCTAAGCAAATACATTTACTAATCTTTAATTATTTTTGCGAAAATTAACAGCACAAAATCCTATCAAATGATTGAACAAAAAGATATTGCAAAAGTTTTTGAACCTCAAAAAATAGAAGCAAAATGGTATCAACACTGGTTAAATAATAATTATTTTTACTCTCAACCAAACACCAATAAAAAGCCCTATACCATTGTAATGCCACCCCCTAATGTAACTGGCGTGCTTCACATGGGACACATGTTGAATAATACTATTCAAGATGTCTTAATTCGTCGTAAAAGAATGCAGGGATACAATGCCTGTTGGGTGCCGGGTACCGACCACGCCAGTATTGCTACCGAAGCAAAAGTCGTAAAGATGTTAGCCGACAAAGGCATTAAAAAATCGGACCTGACCAGAGAAGAATTTTTAAAATACGCTTGGGAATGGAAAGAAAAATATGGCGGAATTATTTTAGAACAATTGAAAAAACTCGGTGCTTCCTGCGATTGGAAACGTACTACCTTTACAATGGATGAAAAATACAGTGATTCTGTTTTAAGCGCATTTATTGACCTTTATCACAAAGGATACATTTATCGTGGCTACCGAATGATCAACTGGGATCCTGTCGGACTTACTGCTTTGAGCGATGAAGAAGTTATTTACAAAGAAAGCAATAGCCAATTAGTATATGTAAAATATCTACTGGAAGACCATTCCGGACATATTACCATTGCTACCACTCGCCCGGAAACCATTATGGCGGATGTGGCGGTGTGTGTACATCCTGATGATGAAAGATACAAACATCTGATAGGGAAAAAAGTTATAGTGCCCATTGTCAATCGTGTAGTGCCTATCATTGCTGATTCTTATATTGACCCTACTTTTGGAACCGGTGCTTTGAAAGTAACGCCTGCTCACGATCAAGCAGATTATGAATTGGGCATTAAACATCAATTACCCATTATTATAGGATTAACACCCGATGGAAAAATTAGTAAAGAAATCATTGACTCACCCAATGCTCAAAAAGCAGAACACTATGTTGGATTGGATAGATTTATTTGCAGAAAAAAAATTATTAAAGACCTTGAAGAACTTGGACGGATTGAAAAAATTGAAACCATCAAAAATAAAGTAGGACACAGCGAACGCACCGATGCAGTAGTAGAGCCCTATTTGAGTTATCAATGGTTTGTGAAAATGAAAGACATCAGCCAAGCCGCACTGGACGCTGTTTTGAAAGGCGATGTCAAACTTATTCCAGACAAGTTCATCAACACCTATAAGCATTGGATGGAAAATGTAAAGGACTGGTGCATCAGCCGTCAATTATGGTGGGGGCATCGTATTCCGGCTTGGTATAATGCAAACAACGACCTTGCAGTGTGTAAAACAAAAGAAGAAGCCATGGAATATTTTCAGAAAAATAATTTGAGTACTCAAAATATTCGGCAGGACGAAGATGTATTGGATACTTGGTTTTCGTCATGGTTATGGCCGATTTCGGTGTTTGACCCCACTGTAGTTGGTTCTGATAAAAAAACATTTAATGAAGATTTCAAATACTATTATCCGACCAATGACTTGGTTACAGCGCCTGAAATTTTATTCTTTTGGGTAGCCAGAATGATCATTGCAGGATATTTGTGGGGAAATAATAAGCCCTTTACAAATGTTTATCTCACTGGTATTGTGCGAGATAAATTAGGAAGAAAAATGAGTAAAAGTTTGGGTAATAGTCCGGACCCCTTGGATTTAATTCAAAAATATGGTGCAGACGCTGTCAGAGTGGGTATGCTCTTTTCATCTCCAGCAGGTAATGATTTATTATTTGATGAAGAATATTGTGTGCAAGGGAGAAACTTTGCCAATAAAATCTGGAATGCGTTTCGTTTGATTCATCAATTACAACAAAGATCTTCGGACAATGCTATCATTCACAACTATCAAACACAAGCCATTGAACTTTTTGAAAATTATTTTTTCAAACAATTAGAATTAATCAATGATTCTTTTGAAAAATTTCGTTTGAACGACGCATTGATGCTAACCTACAAACTTACTTGGGACGATTTTTGTTCGTGGTATTTAGAAGCCATCAAACCGAATGACTTAAATGAAAAAATCCATTCTCATATTGTTCAAAAAACTATAGAATTATTTGAAAATATTTTGAAAATTCTTCATCCTTGGATGCCCTTTATCAGTGAAGAAATCTGGCATTTATTGAAAAATAGAAAAGAGAAAGAAGATTTAATTATTCAACAATGGCCGGAAACAAAAGAATATAATATTCAATGGGTGCAATTATATGATGATTTGAAAAATATCATTGTACAAATTCGGGAAGTACGCTCCAGAATGCAAATCTCACCAAAAGAAAAATTACATTGGTCAGAAAACACTTCATTTGAATACGACGCTTGGATTGAAAAACTGAGCAATCTGCATTCGAAAACAATTGATACAAAAGCAAATGGTAAATTGATTGTGCATCCTTCCAGAAAAATTTATTTAAATATTGATGAAAAAATTTCAGGCATAAATGTCGAAACAGAAATACAAAAACTAACGAAAGAATTAGAGTATTTACATGGATTTTTAGAAAGTGTGCGAAAAAAATTATCTAATGAAAAATTTGTTCAAAATGCCAAACCAGAATTGGTAGAAAAAGAACGACAAAAAGAAAAAGATGCCTTGCAAAAAATTGAGAGCATAAAAGAACAATTACAAAAATTAAAAACACAGGCAATGTAAATCATACCTATTAAAATTATTATTATTGTGCTCAAAAAAATTCATTATGATAAACAAAGTTGTCAAAAATGCCGATGAAGCAATAAAAGATATTCAAGATGGTGCGACATTATTAGTAGGTGGCTTTGGGTTGTGCGGCATTCCGGAAAACTTAATAGCAGCACTCGTTAGAAAAGGTGTAAAAAATTTGACTTGTATCAGTAATAATGCAGGTGTAGATGATTTTGGATTAGGTTTGTTATTACAGACCAGACAAATAAAAAAAATGATCTCATCCTATGTAGGTGAAAACGATGAGTTTGAAAGACAAATGTTGAGTGGCGAGTTAGAAGTAGAACTCATACCACAAGGCACATTGGCTACTCGTTGTTTAGCCGCGGGATATGGCATTCCGGCACTTTACTTACCGGCAGGCGTTGGAACAGAAGTAGCCAAAGGCAAAGAAGTACGCACTTTCAAATTCAACGGACAAGAAAAAGAATATCTGTTGGAATATGCATTTGAAGCTGATTTTGCTCTGGTCAAAGCGTGGAAAGGAGATACAGCCGGCAATTTGATTTATCGTGCAACTGCAAGAAACTTTAATCCACTAATGGCCATGGCCGGAAAAATTACCATTGCAGAAGTGGAAATTTTAGTACCTGCCGGTGAATTGGATCCAGATCAAATACACACACCCGGAATCTTTGTCAATCGTATCTTCCAAGGCGAAAAATACGAAAAAAGAATAGAACAAAAAACTGTTAGAAAATGTAATGATAAAAAGTAATTCCCATTACTTCGGTTGATACAACGGTTTTTGATTTTTGGGATCCGGTTTCTTTTTGGGATTGTAATTATCTTCTGGATTGCGCACATCAATGTCTTCTACTAATTTCCATTTATCTTTTTCTTTTACAAAAGCATCAAAACTTCCATCCGGTCCATAAAATTGATATTGATTTTTCAAGTATGGATCATCCGATTCCGGCGATAAGTGGCTAAACACAATGGCATTCTTTTTAGGTTCATATCGTAACGTCATCACTACATCCGTACTGTATTGAAACATAATCCGTTTGGGATTTTTCTTAGGAATTTTGAACACATCTTTTCCAAAAACAGCCGTACCATCTTTCTTGAAATACAACACATCTATAAATTTTCGTTGAATTAATTTTTCATTTCCATCCCAGCCCAACAATATCCAATAATTATTCCCTTCTATGAGTTGATAATACAGCATCCCCAACCATTTGTCAGGACTTCCTACATAAGTTTCTGGACTATTTTTGAGTGTGTTAGAAACATCTATTAAAGCATGTAAACGATAAATAGCTTCGGCATCTTTTCGTTCTTTATACCAATGTTGAATAAATCCAAAATACAAATGCGTTCCATTATTTTTAGGAAAGTTCCAGGTAATAATGCGAAATGTTTTATCTTTATTCATCAAAAAAGAAACATCATTCTTCAAACTATCAAATGGATAAAAAAAAGATTCTGGGTATTGCAAAACATCTTTCATTATTTGAAAAAACACTTTATTAGAATCCACTCGTTGTTTTTCATCTTTGGATTTGAATACATGTGTTGTCAATTGTTTTAAGCGATTTTCAGCTTGTTGAAATTTTAAATTAATGCTGTCTTTTTGTGCATTCAAGGAAATTGACAAACTATGAGCAAACATTAAAATTATGGATACAAATTTTATATGCATTATTTTTTGATTGATTCAAGCAGTGCAATAATTTTTTGTATAAAAGTGTCCCATGAAAATTCTTTTTTAAATACTATTATATTTTTTTCTATTGGTTCTAAATCAGATGTTTTGAGAAATTTTAGAATAGCCGCAGCAAGCGCTTCTGGTGTAGGATCACACAACCATCCCGTTTGATTATCTAAAATAATTTCTTTCAAACCACCTACATTAGTAGAAATGATGGGCTTATTGTAAAAATAACTCACCATGCTCACACCGCTATTGGTAGCAGATTTGTAAGGTTGCACAACTACATCACAGGCACTAAAATATAAATTTACTTTTTCATCAGGAATATAATAATCATGTAAAATTATTTTAGATTCTAAATTGAAATGATGAATCAGTTGAATATATTTTTCACGCTCATCATAAAACTCACCTGCAATCAATAACACAAAATCTTCATTATTCCGCAAAGATGGATTACTCAATGCATTGAGCAAAAGATCCAATCCTTTGTACGAACGAATTAGTCCAAAAAAAAGCAGTATCTTTTTATTTTCAGGTAATTGTAATGTTTTTCTAGCTTGAATTTTATCAATCGCAGGCGGATAATTTTCATACAATGGGTGAAAAACTTTTATCTTTGATTTTTGCGGCACATATTGATTTAAGTCGTTCCTTACTTTCTCAGACATTGTAATAAAGCCATCACAACTGGAAAGAAAATATCTATTCAATATATCGTCCCCTATTCTTTTTTCGTGCGGAATAACATTGTCCGTTAATGCTAATATCTTTATTTTCTTATCCAGTAAACGGACAATCGTTCCAAAAGCCGGTGCAAAAAAAGGTAACCAATAACGAAAGATAATAGCATCCGGCTTTTGCTGATTGATGTATCGTGCCGTTTGAAACCACGAAAAAGGATTAATCGTATTGATTAAACGAATAATTTTGAAAGGAAAAATTGGAACTTGTGTAGTGTTTTCAAATTGTGAAGTTCCAGGAAATAAAAGCGAAGGATATTGAAGTTTGAAAGAGATAATTTCAACTGAAATAGTATGATTTAATAATGCTGAAGCAAAATTTTCATTAAAACGTGCAGGACCACCCCTGTATGGAAAAGCAGGACCTATAATAAAAACTTTCATACTCTCAATGAATGCGAAGGAACAAATGTAGATAAAAAGACAACACTATGCTTCAACACACAAGTATTTTAGAATTATTTGTAAAATTATTCTTTTTCTCAACTCTACTTTTTTTCGCATTTTTGAGCAAAAAATATCATATGGCTCAGCAAGATACTTTAATGAAAGAAAATTTAGAATTTAATCGGAATGCAGATGTGATGCGGCTGGCAGTATCTAATCTCAATCAAATTCTATCAAAAATATATTTAGGCGGTGGAAAAGATAAAATCAAAAAACAACACGAACAAGGTAAAATGACTGCACGTGAACGGCTGGATTATTTGTTTGACAAAGATAAACCCAGAGTTGAAATCGGTGCACTGGCGGGCTATGAAATGTACGAAGAACACGGCGGATGCCCATCCGGTGGCGTTGTTGTTGAAATTGGCTATGTAAGCGGCAAACAGTGTATTGTCGTAGCCAACGATGCTACTGTAAAAGCCGGAGCATGGTTTCCTATCACCGGTAAAAAGAATTTGCGAGCACAGGAAATTGCCATGGAAAATCGTTTGCCTATCATTTATCTGGTAGATAGCGCCGGCGTTTACTTGCCTATGCAAGACGAAATTTTTCCTGACAAAGAAAATTTTGGTCGCATTTTTAGAAACAATGCTATAATGAGTAGCATGGGCATCCCACAAATTGCAGCCATTATGGGCAGTTGCGTAGCCGGTGGAGCGTACTTACCTATTATGAGTGATGAAGCCATGATTGTAGATAAAACCGGTACCATATTTTTAGCCGGTTCTTACCTTGTAAAAGCCGCTATCGGCGAAGATATTGACAACGAAACATTGGGCGGTGCTACCACACATTGCGAAATTTCTGGCGTAACAGATTATAAATGTGCAAACGACAAAGATTGTTTGGACAGAATAAAACGCATCATGAATAAATTAGGAGATACCCCAAAAGCCGGGTTTAACCGTATTACACCGGCCCCACCGAAAAAAGACCCTTATGAAATCAATGGTATAATCCCCGATACAAGAGATAAACAATACGATATGTACGAAATCATTGAACGATTGGTAGATAATAGTGAGTTTGAAGAATATAAAGCATTGTATGGAAAAACCATTATATGTGCCTATGCCCGCGTTGATGGATGGGCTGTGGGAATTGTGGCTAATCAAAGAAAAGTTGTGAAAACTAAAAAAGGCGAAATGCAATTTGGCGGTGTGATTTACAGCGATAGTGCTGATAAAGCCGCTCATTTCATCATGAATTGCAACCAAAAACGCATTCCACTAGTATTTATTCAGGATGTAACAGGTTTTATGGTAGGTTCTAAAAGTGAGCACGGCGGTATTATCAAAGATGGTGCTAAAATGGTCAATGCTATGAGCAATTCTGTTGTTCCAAAATTTACCATCATCGTTGGCAATAGTTTTGGAGCCGGAAATTATGCGATGTGCGGAAAGGCGTATGATCCACGATTGATTGTCGCGTGGCCATCGGCTCAAATTGCTGTAATGGGCGGAGCACAAGCGGCCAAAACATTATTACAAATTGAAACAGCGGCTCTGAAAGCCAAAGGCGAACAACTCACTCCTGAAAGAGAAAAAGAATTATTTGAAAAAATCAAATCGCGTTATGATAAGCAAATGTCTCCTTACTATGCCGCTGCCCGATTGTGGGTAGATGCTATCATTGACCCAATGGACACACGAAAAGTAATTAGCATGGGCATAGAAATGGCGAATCATGCACCTATTGAAAAAAAATTCAATGTAGGAGTTATTAGAACATAAATTTAATTATATCCTGTCATGCTGTGGCAAAAGATTCCGGATTTAGAAAATATCAAACATTACCTTACCGAATTATTTAATCAAAAGCAAATTCCACACGCTTTGTTATTTAAAGGTGAAGAAGGAAGTGCCGCATTGCCATTAGCATTAGGTTTTATGCAATTATTGCACTGTGATACCCCTACCAATAACTTAGCTTGTGGTGTCTGTAAATCGTGTAAACAAACACAAAATTTATTTTATCCGGGTTTTCATTTTATATTACCCAAATTTTCTTCCTCTTCTCAAAAGAGCGAAGCAACTGAAGATACAGATACATTAAAAGTATTTTATACACTATTCAAAGAAAACATTTTTTTGAGTTTTGATGATGTGCTCAAAGAAGTAAAAAGTAAAAATAAACAAGCACTGATTTCTGTACAAGATGTACATCAGATTATTGAAAGTATTTCGTATTCTGCTATTGGAAATAAGTACAACATTGTTTGTATCTGGCATCCAGAGTACATGCAGCCGGCGGCAGCCAATAAATTGCTGAAAACATTAGAAGAACCACCACCACAAACTTTATTCTTTCTTATTTCTTCAAGACCTGAAGAACTTTTAGCTACTATTCTTTCCCGGACACAAAAAATTGAAGTACCTAAGTTTAACAATAAAGATGTAACGAATTATTTAATGACCACTTATCAGGTAGAACCTTCCAAAGCGCAGGAAATTGCTTCTATCTGCCAAGGCAATATCAATAAAGCCATTCAGATATTGCTACATTATGATGAATACCTTACATTATTGAATGATTTCAGAGAATTTGCCAGATTGTCTATCAAATATGATGTAAATGGAATAGAACAATGGATTCGAAATTATGAAAACGCAGGAAGAGAAGCACTCAAATGTTTTTTAGAATATGCACTGGACATCTTGCATTATGCCATTATTCAGAATTATCAATTATCACATTTAATACGTACTACGCAGCAGGAAAAAGAATTTATTTCTAAATTTTATCCTTATGTGCATTTTCAGAATATAGAAAAATTATATGAGTTATTTAATACTGCATACAACAATGTGAGCAGAAATACTAATTTGAGAATGACGATGAGTGAATTATTTTTAAGATGCAATGAATTACTAAAAAAGAATACTTCCAATGTCCAAAACTAAAAGTGTCTATTATTGTCAGAAGTGTGGATTTGAATCTGTTAAGTGGCTTGGAAAATGTCCATCCTGCAATGAATGGAACACCTTTGTAGAAGAAGTTGTCAGTAAAGATAAAAAAAATACTTATACTGCTGTCCATGTTGAAAAAATCAAACTTTTACACCAGATAAAAACCAATGAGCAAGAGCGTTTAATAACAAAAGATGAAGAACTCAATCGTGTGTTAGGTGGTGGAATAGTGCCGGGATCCTTGATTTTATTTGGTGGAGAGCCGGGTATCGGAAAATCCACACTCATGCTACAAACGGCCTTGCAAAACAAATGGAAAGTATTGTACATTGCTGGTGAAGAAAGCGAACAGCAAATTTTGTTGCGTGCTAAACGTTTGCCTTATCAAAATCAAGAATGTTACATCGTGAATGAAACCGTGATACAAAACATAGTGCCAATTATTGAGCATATACAACCGCAATTGGTAATTATTGACTCTATACAAACATTGACTACCCATCTTCTGGAAAGTGCGCCCGGCAGTGTATCACAAGTGCGGGAATGTACCGCAGAACTGATGCGAATCGCTAAAACGAAAAACATTCCTTTCTTTATCATCGGACATATTACCAAAGATGGAACATTGGCTGGTCCCAAAGTATTAGAACATATGGTAGATACCGTGCTTCAATTTGAAGGCGATCAACATTATTTGTATCGAATTTTACGCACTACCAAAAATCGCTTTGGAAGTACTAATGAAATTGGCATTTATGAGATGCAAGGCATGGGACTAAGACAAGTGTCCAATCCTTCTGAAATTTTGATTAATCATCGTGAAGAAGATGTGTCTGGCGTAGCCATTGCCTCTATATTAGAAGGCAATCGTCCGTTGATGATAGAAACACAAGCATTGGTAACCACCTCTGCATACGCTACTGCCCAACGTTCCGCCACTGGATATGATTTAAGACGCTTGGCAATGCTTTTGGCCGTGCTTGAAAAAAGATATGGGTTAAAATTATATCAAAAAGATGTGTTTGTCAACATTGCCGGTGGCTTGAAAGTAGAAGATCCTGCTACAGATTTGGCGCTCGCTGTGGCCATTACTTCCAGCAATTATGATATTCCCATTTCTCAAAAATACTGCTTTTGTGCGGAAATTGGGCTAACTGGTGAAATTCGTCCGGTCAATAGAATAGAGCAAAGAATTTTAGAAGCCGAAAAATTAGGTTTTCAAAAAATTTTCATTGCACAAAATAATTTTAAAGCGTTATCCGAGAAAGAGAATAAAATTGAAATTATCGGTGTAACTAAATTAGAACAACTTTTTCAAAAATTATTTAAAGGATAAATAAGTTTTAATCTCTAAATGATAAAATTATCTTTCATAAAAGAATCTTTGCTTTATACTATCGGGAATGCGTTGCCGGTAGTGGCAAGTGTTATACTCCTTCCGTTTTATACGAACTATCTTACTTCTTCTAATTATGTTGCGTTAAGTTTTTACATTGGTATTTCTTTGCTGTATCAAATTTTTTTTTCTTTTTCATTTGAGCAATATTATGGTGTACTTTATACAGAAAATAAACACGATGAAAAAAGAATCCAATTACTGAACGGCAGTACCCTACTCTACTTGATTTTACAGGGATTAGCCATTATTATAATAAGTTTACTCATTGGTGAAAAGTTGTTTCAATTAATTTTTTCTGAAAAAAAAATAGTGGTAGAATTTTATCCTTATGGTTTCATATCCATCTTAACAGGATTTTTCAATGCTTTATTCAAAGTTTCTGGTGCACCATTTATTTACAGTCAATCGGCTCATTTATATTTTACTACCAATACTATTAATTTTTTTTCTACTCTTATTTTTTCATTATCAGGATTATTTTTATTTCCTAATTCTTTGAATGGCCCTGTTTACGGACGTTTTTTATCCGGTTTAATTATTGTTTTATTTAATCTTGTAATACTAAGAAAACAAATTCAATGGAATATTGAATGGCAGTATATTAGAGAGTTTATTTATAAAAGTTGGGCATTGTTTGCTTATGCTATTGTCAACTGGTTGACTGGAAATATTGATAGATATTTTTTAAAAAATTATATTGATGTTAACGAATTAGCCAGTTATGATTTGATAATGAAATGCTTTATTGGTATTGAATTTCTTCAGAATGGTCTTTCAATGGCTATTATTTCTAAAGTTTTTGATGACTGGAAAAAAAATAATTCCATAACTCTCAATACAAATGCTGGAAAGTATGCGAATGGTTTTGTCATCTCAACATTTTATACTATTTTAATGTTCATACTCCTTCTTCCTTTTTTTATTAAATTAATTATTCACGAAACACACTTTTATTCTGCCTTTCAATATCTATCGTTGATTGGAGTGGCCTATATTATCAGGAGTTTGACGTATCCATATTACTTTGCTTTTTTATATACTAAAAATACTTTCAAAATGTTTCAATTTAATCTTATAGCCATACTATTTCAAATTCTTCTTTCATGGTGGTTAATTCCCATGTGGGGATTGATTGCTGCTATACTTATCGGTATTGTTTCTAAATTCTTACTTGTAATTTTATATCATTCAAATTTCTCTCACTTTGTTCATCATAAATTAAAAATTCAATGGTTAGCATTATCTACTATTCCATTTTTATTTTCATTTTTTTTATTTTTTGTTTCTGATAGGAATGAAATTTTAATGAACTCATTATTCGCCTGTATTTTAATGCTTTCCACAATTTTATTTTATTACAAAGATTTTACTTTACTCCTTCATCATTTGTTTAGTTTTAAAAATAAAAAAGCCACTTAAAATTAAGTGGCTTTTTATACATTAAGTTTTTCAGATATTATTCAATCGTTATCTTATTGACAAATACTTCATTATCTACATTCATTTTGATAACATAAATTCCGGAAGGAAGATTTAAGTTAAGTTTGTAATCTGCTGCGGGATATAAATTTTTGATATTCTCTTGATATACCACTTGTCCTAAACTATTAATCACTTGTAAGTTCATTCCCTTTTTAGCCACTGGTAATTTGATGTTAATCTCACCTCTTGATGGGTTGGGAAATACATTCAGATTTCTTGGAATGGCAATAGGAGTATTAAATCCTAATGGCGTGCCTGAATATTTGTAAACGCCACCATCTGCTTGTACCTGATCTTCAAAGCCGCCAGCCCAACCATTTTGATTATCCACAAAATCAATAGCCAGATATTGTACATTGCTGCCGCCCCAGCTGTTCCATGTTGTACCATGATCCGTAGAATAGGAAATAACTTGATTGCCTGTTCCGGCACCAACAGATGCAAACCATGTAGTACCCGGAATAGCACACAAATCATTATAACCTAAATTTGGATCCAATGGAGTTATTTGAGACCATGTAGCCCCACCATCGGTTGTTTTGAATAAATAATACGTAACCGTTGTTCCGCTCACTACTGAGCCCATAGCCAATCCATTTAATGTATCTGTAAATGCCAAATCATTGACATACATACTGGTAGGAGCACCAGTTAAAATAGATACTGTCCATGTTTGCCCAGCATCTTTTGTATAAAACACTCTTCTTTTGTTTGTTCCGAACCACATGTGATTAGGATCTCCATCCACTTTTGTGTACGAATTTGTTAAGCCATACTCGCCTGTTAATGGTGCAGGGATGTTCGCACCAGGCACCATAGTCCAAGTAGCACCACCATCGGTTGTTCTGTATATTTCATGCTTTCCACCATTTGATGCAATCGGATCGCCCATTGCAATACCTATAGTTGGAGTTAAGAAACATACTACATTAGCAAAGGACTGACCGGCTGTTTGAAACATAGTATTATCACTCCCTTGTTGCCAAGTTACTCCTCCATTGGTAGTATAGTAAAGCACGCCTCTGTCTTGTGATGCTTTCATATAAGCCGATACCCACGCCACTGTGTCATTCACACCTTCAATGTTTGAAATAATGTACGTATTCGTATCTGCAAAGACATTGCCATTATTCCAAGTATTACCGCCATCAATGGTTCTGGCAAAGAAATTGTAGGCCAATCCCGGCGCCATTCCATCGTATCCTGTACACCACACTACATTAGGATTAACCGCATCCATGTATCTAACTCCGCCAGAAACCACTGGCCACATTGGATTTTGAATAATGCTCCAAAACGGTGAAGGAGTTGGTGTTTGGGCGAATAGCATTGAGCATGCCCCTGCGCTTAAAATAGTTAATACTGTTTTTTTCATAGTTTTATTTTTTAGTTTTCTGCAAAATTAAGGATTTTATTTTAAACTAAAAAAGGGGAAAAACAAGTTTATGTTCATCCCCCCTTTCAGAATGTTCAGTTGGTTTGTTATTTTTCCATCACCACCTTACCTCTATAATACAATTTATTATCTAACCAGTAAGCACGATGATAAATATGTGCTTCTCCTGTTGTTGGATCAGTAGCAATGGTGAATTGTGGTGCTTTGTAAGTAGAGCGTCTTTTATCTCTTCTTGATTTTGACATTTTTCGTTTAGGATTTGGCATAATGGTATGTTTTTAAGAGTTAAACTTGTTTTTCAAAAGTTCGGCAAATATACTGGATTTATTTTGTTCTGACAAATCCGGTTGAATTTTTTTTAGAATTTCTTCATCACACCTCACATCTTCAAATAGTTCACAAGGCACAATTTTGGGTGGTAAAGACATCATCACGCATTCATAAAGATATTGAGAAAAATTAATTTTATTGTCATTCTCTTCTACCATTAAAATTTCATCACTGGAATTTTCTGGATTTCCTTTTTCAATCAATAAATCTGCTTCATATTGAATAGGATATTCATACGATATTAAACATTTATCACAGACAACAGAAATTACGCCTTTCAATTGTACTTTTGCTTGTAAGGAATGATTGTACTTCAATAGTTTTATGACCGAATGTACTTTGAAAACATTCTCCAAAGGTTCTTCAACGTATTGCTGCATAAATTGATTATCAATATCAAATTCAAAAATATGCTCTCCTACAGGCAAGCCCCCATATTCAACAATAAATTCAATTTTGTTGGTATTTTTATTTTTCATAATCATTTAATTAAACAAAATATCTTTAATAGATGGCGGATATTGATTTTTGAAAGTGAAATAGGTCAAGTAACCAATCAGTAAGCCAGATGCTCCTCCAATAATAGAGTATATTCGTCGCCTTGTCCGTGCTACTTTTTGATAACCTAAAATATAAGCATCGTGTTGAAGCAACTCTGGATTAGATATTGTCCGATGCTTCATTTTAATTTTAGTAACATCTGAAAGTAAATACCCCCCCAAAGGAACGACAGGCGCTACAAACATTCCTGTCATTCCCGATGCCACACCAAAAACACCATTTACCAGCAGCGTTGGTACTGGTTTAAAGCCCTTTATAGCATCCCGTTCACCTTGTGTAAAATACCACATTTCTTCTCTGGTAAACCAATCGCCCCTTGCTGTATCCTGAGAATAATAATACACTTTTTCATTATTTTTATACCAAATGCAAAACACTTCATCTTTCTCAAAATTTCGAATTTTATCGGGCTGCTTTGAATTCAAATCCTTGTAAGTAATGAGTGCAAAAGATGTATCTATAACTAAACTATTTACCTTTTGCCCATTCATCAAATAAATAGTATCTGCTTGATTTTGAGCATAATAAAAACTATTCCACCAAAAGAAAAACAACACCATTATTTTCCAGACAATACTCATTCGTTTTTGAGCAAAATAACAAAAAAAAACTGCCATAAAAAAATCTATTCAGCCACAAAGCAGTTCTTTTTCCAAATTCTGCTCCTTAATCATTTTTTCAAGATTCATCAAAGCATATCGCATTCTTCCAAGCGATGTGTTAATAGAAACTTTACTATATTCAGCTATTTCCTTAAAACTCATATCATAATACATTCTTAATATCACCACTTCTTTTTGTTCTGCAGGTAATCGTTCTATTAACCTCTTGATTATATTTTTATGTTTCTTTTTCGTTTCGCTTTGCTCAATATCTTTAGCAATGTCATTGTTATTTACCACCTCTGTCCTTAAAATATCAAATATATTAATCTCTTCATCGTCATCATTTGTAACATAAGAAAAATGCTTTTTATTCCTATTACTCCTATAATAATCTATCACCTGATTTTTGGCAATACACAATAGCCACGAATAAAACTTCCCGTTTTCTGTATAGTTTTTCTTTCTCAACTGTAACAGCGCTTTGCATATAATATCCTGGTACAAATCTTCCATCACTTCTTTTGACTTCACATAATTAAAAATATGAAAACAAATTCTGGCTTTGTACCGATTAAAAAGTGCCACTACTGCACTTTGGTTACCCTGATAAAACAGATGTAATAAATCAGCATCTGATTTCTTTTTTAATTCCGAAATCGAAAAATACATCATACCCATTGATTTTTAAAGATTGATTTGGGTAGATGTTTGGTCTATAATCCTTAAATTTAAAGGGTTAATGATTGAAAAGTATGTGAAAGAATTAGTTAAGATTAAAGTAAACGTCTTACTCTATAAATACTACTTTTTTAAATGTTTTTAGTAACTTCTGCGTGCAAATATAAGTAAAATTTTATTAATTGTAAAAATTTTATGCAATATACGTTCGTAAAATTTTGTTTTTTGAAAAATATTTTAGCTTCATAATAGCTTTATCTTTTATCTGCCGGACCCGTTCCCTGGTTAAATTAAACTTTTTAGCAATCTCATCCAATGACATTGCTTGAAACCCGTTCAAACCATACGCCGCCTTTAAAATCTCGGCCTCTCTTTCCGGCAAAGTTTGTATCACTCTGCTAACATCCTCCTTTAAACTTTCTTTCTCTAATTCAACATCCGGCAATGCAATCTCTTCAACGGCTAATAAATCCAACAAAGTGACCGGATCTTCCGATGAAACAACAGGAGCATCCAAACTACTCGTCCGAACATTAAACATTAAGGCCTCATTTACCTCTTCCACACTTAAATCACATTCTTCAGCAATTTCATAAACCGTCAAATCTCTTTCTTCTTCCTGTTCTATTTTTGAGATCATTTTATTAACTTTAGAAATATTAGACACTCTGTTTAACGGTAAACGGACAATTCTGGAATGCTCTGCTATAGCTTGCAAAATAGATTGTCGTATCCACCATACCGCATACGAAATAAACTTAAAACCCTTCGTTTCATCAAAACGTTGGGCTGCTTTAATAAGCCCAATATTTCCCTCCGTGATTAAATCCTGCAAAGGTATCCCTTGATTTTGATACTGCTTGGCTACCGAAATCACAAAACGTAGATTAGCCCTTACCAATTTATTTAAGGCCTCACTATCCCCTTGTTTAATTCTCTTTGCCAACTCCACTTCTTCATGATAAGTAATCATCTCTTCTCTGCTAACCTCCGCCATATACCGCTCTAACGACGCTTCATCACGTTTGGTAATTTTAGGCGCAATTCTTAATTGTTTCATAATCTCAGATTTTTCAATATTATTATACGCAAATTAGATGCCCTGAGTTGGTTTAAATGACTGAAACCAAGCGATTATTGAGCAAAATGCTATTTTCATTGAGTGAAATAGAATGTTTATTGAGTGAAATAAATTAAATTTTCACTTGCATAGTTTTGTAATTGCATAAATTAAAGTGTATTTTTGCCCCTATGATTAAAAACAAACCCATCATTGGCATTTCCCAAGGTGATATAAACGGCATAGGCCCCGAAGTGATTCTGAAATCTGTTTACAATCCAGAACTGTTGGAAATTTGCACACCCGTTATTTTTAGTTCGCAAAAAACAATAACCTATTTTAGAAAGGCCCTGCATCTTAACGACTTCAATTTTCATCCCATCAAAAATTTTTCTCAATTAAACCCTAAAAAAGTCAATGTCTTCATTTGTTATGAAGAAGAAGTGCCTATTGATCTAGGTCAACCTACCTTAGAGTCCGCAAAATATGCCTATATTTCTCTGGAAGCCGCTGTGAATGCTTTATTATCTAAACAAGTGCACGCCCTTGTAACCGCTCCTATTAATAAACATTCTATACAACAAATCCGACAAGAATTCAAAGGACATACAGAATACCTTGCATACAAACTGAAAGAAAAACCATTAATGACCTTTATAGGGGAAGAACTTAAAATTGCTTTACTAACTATTCATACTCCTATAAATTCCATCCAAAAATTTATTACCAAAGAAAATATCACTGAAAAAATAAATATCTTAAAAAATTCTTTACTTCAGGATTTTCAAATCAGAAAACCCAAAATTGCCGTACTTGGCTTAAACCCCCACGCCGGCGAAAATGGTCTGATTGGCAACGAAGAAAAAGAAATAATATCACCAGCTATTCAATCTTTTGAAAACGACAAATCATGCCTTGTGTATGGACCATTTTCATCAGATGCTTTCTTTGGAAAGAATCTGTACAAAAACTTTGATGCCGTTTTAGCTATGTATCACGACCAGGCACTTATACCATTTAAAATGTTAGCGTTTGAAACAGGCATCAATTATACTGCAGGGCTTTCTGTTATTCGTACCAGTCCTGATCACGGTACAGCGTATGATATAGCCCCTCAATTTTGCGCTAATCACCAATCCATGCTCAATTCAATTTATCTCGCTATTGATATACTCAATAACCGCAAGCTTTACAAAGAAATTACTCAAAATCCCCTCAAAATTTCTGAAAAAATTAAAGAACAATAACCTTTATCTAAAAAACTCAAAACTCAACACTCATCACTCAAAACTCACAACTCAACACTCAACACTCATCACTCAAAACTCATCACTCAAAACTCATCACTCAAAACTCAAAACTCATAAAACTATGGACTTTCAACTTACTGAAGAACATTTAATGATTCAAAAAATGGCCAGGGACTTTGCTCAAAATGAACTCAAACCCGGCGTTATTGAAAGAGACGAAAAACAACAATTTCCTGCAGAACAAGTAAAGCGTATGGCTGAACTGGGATTCTTAGGGATGATGGTAGACCCCAAGTATGGCGGTTCTGGATTAGATACCATCTCTTATGTACTTGCCATGGAAGAAATATCAAAAGTAGATGCATCCTGTAGCGTCATAATGAGCGTCAATAACTCACTTGTATGCTGGGGGCTTGAAAAATTTGGAACAGAGGAACAAAAACAAAAATATCTCGTTCCCCTTGCCAAAGGCGAAATCATCGGTGCTTTTTGTTTATCCGAACCCGAAGCCGGCAGCGACGCTACATCCCAAAAAACTACTGCAGAAGACAAAGGCGATTATTACTTATTAAACGGTGTCAAAAACTGGATTACAAACGGCGGTAGTGCTTCTGTTTATCTTGTGATGGCTCAAACAAACCGGGAAAAAGGACACAAAGGTATCAATTGTCTGATAGTGGAAAAAGGTATGGAGGGATTTACAATTGGTCCGAAGGAAAATAAAATGGGCATTCGTGCCAGTGATACACACTCATTGATGTTCAACAATGTAAAAGTGCCAAAATCCAACAGAATTGGTGAAGAGGGCTTTGGATTTAAATTCGCTATGAAAACATTATCGGGCGGAAGAATTGGTATTGCCGCACAAGCATTGGGTATTGCTTCCGGTGCCTATGAATTAGCCAAAGAATACGCCAAACAACGGAAAGCATTCGGACAAGAAATCTATAAACATCAGGCCATTGCTTTCAAATTAGCAGACATGGCTACTCGCATTGAAGCCGCTCGGTTATTAGTATTACGTGCAGCGTGGTTAAAAGATCAGGGATTACCTTTTGATAAAGAAAGCGCGATGGCCAAACTTTATGCCTCCGAAACCGCCATGTGGGTAACCACAGAAGCCGTACAAATTCATGGCGGATACGGCTATGTAAAAGAATACCATGTAGAACGCCTCATGCGTGATGCAAAAATTACGCAAATCTACGAAGGCACCTCAGAAGTTCAACGAATCGTTATTTCGAGAGCCATTATGCAATAAAAATAAAATCCTTGGATGCCAACACTTTGGAACCAAAATCAAGAAAAAGATTTCTTTGTTAAATCTTTGGAGTTCGCAACGCCAGAACAACTTTTCTATATCACAAAAGATAAAAGATACTTGGCTTATTGGCCTAAAAATTATGATGGAGCAAAAACAACATTACAGAGCAGAAACTCCTTGATTGGTTCATATACAGAAAAATGGGCTACTGATTTATTCAGTGAAATAGCAAAGATGGTAAATGGCTATGCTGTACAAGATTTTTCTTATTTTTGTAGGCGGGGGCTTTTTATGAACTTAAAATAAAAAAATTT
>CAZNVL010000009.1:0-46684 GCA_964576565.1 uncultured Flavobacteriaceae bacterium
TATTCACTTTTTATGATGAGGTCCTTTATGATGGTGATGGTGGTGATGGTGATGGTGATGGTGATGAGGATGAGGTGGATGGGTAGGCGGATGTTCTTGTTCTTTTTTTCTTTCGATACGGTCTTTGATAGTCATTACGATAAGTCCTATCACTACAAAACTCACAATACCTGTAATAATAAAAATGCCCTCCCGACTGAATTCCATTTTAGATAATTCTTCCATTAGATTGTCCCAGGTTGATAGAATCAAATTGGAGATTAAGAGAAAAAATACTGCTTTCATATACTTAATTTTTAGATGTTTGCATACAAATATACGATAAATTTTTTATCAGGTTAGACAAAAGTTTAAATTTTTTTATATGAGAATTATTCTTTAAACTTGTGCCGCTTAATAAATGCCCTACTAAAAGTAGGGTATTTTAATTTTTTAGAAACTATTTATGCTATCTGAAAATATTATACGAGATCAATTAAGCGACTATTTAGAAACTAAAAGATTGTTTATTGTAGATCTTAAAATATCTGCTCATAATCAAATTGAGCTAACGATAGATGGAGATGACTATGTGAACATTGAATGTTGTGCCGAAGTTTCCAGATTTATTGAAAGCAAATTAGATCGATCTATTGAAGATTTTTCATTGGTGGTAAGCAGTCCGGATGCTACGAAATCTTTAAAGTTTGCCCGTCAATATCCTAAACACATTGGCAAAGATTTTTGGATTCAGACAAACAATAATAAAGAATACAAAGGTAAATTAGTGAATGCGGATGATGCCCAAATTACATTATTGATTAAAACAAAAGAAAAACAAACTAATAAAAAGAAAATTATAGAGCAGGAATTACATATTCCTTTTTCAGACATTAAAAAAGCAAAAGTGTTACTACCTTTTTAAATAATCCATTAACCTGAAAAAATCAACATTATGGCACACTTAACTAAAAATTTAATAGAATCCTTTGAAGAATTTAAAGAAGTAAAAGGGATTGATAAAACATCGCTGATGAGTATATTGGTCGATGTGATTAAGCACGCCATTGCTAAAAAATATGGCAAAGCCAATAATTATGATGTGATTATCAATCCTGATAAGGGAGATATTGAAATCTGGAAAAACAGAACAATTGTAGAGGATGAATTTGCAGAAGATTCTTTTGATTTTGATCCCAACAAACACATTAGTTTGTCTGAAGCCAAAAAGATTGATGAAACCTTTGAAATTGGCGAACAAGTATCTGAACAAGTAGATTTAGAAAGTTTTGGTCGTCGCACTATTTTAGCCATGCGACAACATTTGATTCAGAAAATCAATGAACTTGAAAAATCAGAAGTTTACAATAAGTATAAGGATAAAGTAGGGGAAGTGGTATCTGCTGAAGTATATCAGATATGGAAGAATGAAATTATGTTTATTGATGAAGAAGGAAACGAGCTCATCATGCCGAGAAAAGAACAAATTCCAACGGACTTTTTCAAGAAAGGTGATATAGTAAGAGCAGTTATTACAAAAGTTGATATGCGCGGTGCTACGCCATTGATTCAATTATCCAGAACATCTCCGGTATTTTTAGAGCGCTTATTTGAACAGGAAGTGCCGGAAATTTATGATGGTATTATTGTGATTAAGAAAATAGTAAGAGAACCCGGTGAACGTGCCAAAGTAGCTGTAGAAAGTTTGGATGAAAGAATTGATCCGGTAGGCGCCTGTGTGGGGATGAGAGGGGCAAGAATTCACGGCATTGTCAAAGAACTTCGTAATGAAAACATTGATGTGATCAATTATTCCACCAATCCGCAATTGTACGTTCAAAGAGCATTATCACCAGCAAAAGTTTCACAGGTCATTATAGACGAGACCAATAAAAAAGCAGAAGTTTATCTCAAGCCCGATCAAATTTCAATGGCCATTGGAAAAAATGGATTAAATATCAAATTAGCCAGTAAATTAACCGGTTATGAGATTGATGTGTATAAAGAAGAAACAGAGGAAGTGGACGATGTAGAATTGATTGAATTTGCCGACGAAATAGATATGAGCATTATTGATCAGCTACGCAGTGTAGGATTAGATACAGCCCGACAAGTGCTGGAAAAAAACGATGATTTTTTAGAAAATGTAGCACGGTTAGATAAAGAAACAATACAAAAAGTTAGAAATATCCTTCAGGCCGAGTTTGAAGAATAATTGCGAAGTTTTTCTATAATTTTTTGAAATCCAGAAGGCAGTGGGCTTTCAAACGAGAGCCACTGCTTTTTTATAGGATGCTGAAATGCTAAATAAGCAGCGTGCAACGCTTGACCGGGTATGTATTCAAATAAAGAATGCATAAACGTTTTGTAGGAAGAAGAATTCACTCCATACAATATACTTTTTCCCCCATATTCTTCATCATTGAACAATGGATGTTTAATGGATTTGAAATGCACACGTATCTGATGCGTTCTTCCTGTTTCTAATTTACATTCAACTAAGGTATGGTATTTATATTCTTCAATAACTTTGTAATGTGTAAGTGACCATTTACCTTTTGTTTCGTCTTCGTATAGTTTCATTATTTTTCTATTGGAAGGATCACGACCGATATAACCGGAGATAGTGCCTTGTTTATGAGGCAAATTTCCCCAAATCAGAGCAATGTATTTACGTTCAATATTGTGCTCAAAAAAATCTTTTGCCAGAAGTTGTAGTGCCAGTTCTGTTTTAGCAATGACAAGAATGCCGGAAGTATTTTTATCAATACGATGCACTAATCCGGGTCTATCTAATATCCAATCTTCGGATAATTTTTGTTTTTGAGTGGGTAAATTTTGGTAATGGTACAACAGCGCATTGACCAGTGTGCCAGAATAATTACCTGCACCGGGATGTACTACCCTACCGGCTTCTTTATCAATTACCAGTAAATAGTCGTCTTCGTAAATAATGTGGAGTGGGATATTTTCAGGGATTAATTTAAATTCTCTTGGTGGTTTGGTAAGTAGAATTTTTATTTCGTCTAAAGGTTTTACTCTATAATTGGGTTGTACGGGTTTCCCATTTACTAATACACAATTAGCTTTGCATGCTGTTTGTATTTTTGTTCTGGAAGCGTTTGGAAGAAGATTAAAAAGATATTTATCAATACGAATTAGACCTTGTCCTTTATCTACTTTAAAGATATGGTGCTCGTATAATTCTTCTTCATCCAATGTAAATGAATCAGACATTTTATATTTTTCTATGAGGATTTTTTTCTATAAAATTTTTCCAACTGTTTTTTGGAGATGTATAATTTTTTTTGGATGGTATAACGGTGTTAGAAGTATAGTTTTTAAGATGAAAGTAATGGCATAATGCTGTGGCTAAGGCATCGGTGGCGTCAAGGTATTTATCTTGAAATGGAAAGCTTAGAAGGTTTTGAAGCATTTTGAAAATCTGCTCTTTACTTGCGTTCCCATTACCGGTGATACTGAGTTTAATTTGTTTGGGGGCATATTCTGTTACAGATACTTGATGAACGAAGGCAGCCGCCATTGCAATTCCTTGTGCCCGTCCGAGTTTGAGCATGGATTGTACATTTTTTCCATAAAACGGTGCTTCAATTGCCATTGCATCAGGGTTAAAATGCCGGATTAAAGATTGAATTTCTTCGTAAATAATTTTTAATTTTTCTGCCTGTTCCTGTATATTTTTTAAGTTAAGAATGCCTAACTTTAAAACTTCTGTTTTAAGGGATGAATGCGTTTTAATCACTGCATAACCCATTCGAATTGTTCCGGGATCAATCCCAATTATTATCATCCAATTACATTAAATATGTTTTCTATACAAGCGTGAGTATTGGTCTCTTTGCACTCTCTTTCTTTATATTTCTCTATTAACGTCCCAGGCTTCGAGGTAATCGGCTACTCTTCTTAAGAAAGAGCCACCTAATGACCCATCTACTACTCTGTGATCATAAGAAAGTGATAAGAACATCATGTGTCGGATAGCAATCATATCGCCTTGTGGTGTTTCTATTACAGCGGGTTTCTTTTTGATAGTGCCGGTTGCTAAAATGGCTACTTGAGGTTGGTTGATAATGGGTGTACCCATGACATTCCCAAAGTTTCCGACATTGGTTAATGTGAATGTGCCGCCTTGAATTTCATCTGGAAGTAGTTTGTTGTCTCTGGCACGTTGTGCTAAATCGTTGACGGCTTTGGTTAAGCCGATTAAATTTTTCTCGTCGGCATTTTTAATCACAGGAACGATTAAATTACCATTGGGTAATGCTGTAGCCATTCCGATATTGATATTTTTGCGCTTGATAATTTTAGTTTGAGTTTCGTCAACTGATACATTAATCATTGGGAAATCCTTAAGTGCTTTGACAATGCATTCAATAAAGATAGGGGTGTAAGTTATTTTTTGATTTTCTCTTTTTTCAAATTGTTTTTTTACTTTTTCTCTCCATAAAACGATATTGGTAACATCGGCTTCCACAAAAGAGGTTACGTGAGGTGAAACATGTTTACTCATTACCATGTGTTCAGCAATGAGTTTGCGCATTCTGTCCATTTCAATAATTTCATCTCCCGGATATATCGGAACTGCTGGACGCTTAATTTCAATACCGGAAGCACTTATAGGACTTGAAGTAACAGATGGTTGAGTAGTTTGAGTCATTTCTTTTTCAAGAGTTTGAATTTCTTTTTGGGTTGGAACATTGCCACTTACTCTTTTTTCAAGATAATTCAACACATCGTTTTTGGTTACTCTGCCGTGTAAGCCACTGCCTTGTATTTGATCCAGTTCGGCTACGGATATGCCTTCTTTTTTAGCGATGTTTTTTACTAATGGAGAATAGAAGCGGGAAGATTTTTCAAAGTTTAGTGCAGATGTTTCTTTGGTTTCTGTTATTTTATCAGCGACGGTATGTTCTGACTTTTTAAGTTCACCATTGGTAACAGGTGTTGTTGTTTTTTCGGTGCTGTTGGTTTCTTTTTCAGTAGAAAGGATTGCAAATGCTTTTCCCACTTGTACTACATCACCTTCTTTATAAAGTTTTTTGATTAAATATCCTTCAAAAGGTGAAGGCACTTCGCTATCTACTTTATCTGTGGCAATTTCTATAATTGTTTCATCTAATTTTACATAATCACCCTCATTTTTTACCCATTTGGTGATAGTTGCTTCCATTACACTTTCGCCCATTTTAGGCATAGTAATTTCCTGTTGTGCCATACTATTTTTTGCTAACAAAAATACATAAAATTATTTGTTGGATAATGGAAAAAGTGAAAGGTAATAAAAACGAGTTGCTTGAATACGTTGCTTTTAATACGGTAAGGCAGAAGATTATGTGTTTAAAGAGGAAAGTAACATGTCTTTTTGTGTTTGCATATATTGGAAAGCATGGTGAAAAATATCGTCCGCATATTTTATGTCAAACATACTATAGCGGCTCATATCGGGTATGTCAATAAATACATGGCATTTGTCTTTTTTGGCATATACGGATTGACTGATAGAAAGGTGAAAACTTTTTTCAACAATATCTTTGAAACTTAATTTAGTTTTGTTTTGGGCTAATTGATTTACATGCACGGCAATTATTTTATTATACTGATTTATTGCTTCTATTGGTAAATTGTTTAATACACCGCCATCTACATAGTACGATTGGTTGAATGAAACTGGTTCATATAAAATGGGGATACAGGCAGAAGCCAGAAGGGCGGGAACTAAAGGTCCTGAATGAAAAAATACCGTTTTGTTGTTGATAATATCGGTAGCACATACATGTAAAGGAATCGAAAGTGCCTCAAATGTGTCGGGCAGATAGTGTTTTAGCGTTTTTTCAATTGTCTGCATTTTCAGAAGTCCTAAAGAACCTATTGTGATTGACTTCCAGTCAAACAGATTGATTTGTTTGGTAATTTCTAAAATTTTTCTAACTTCATATTGATGAGCATAAAAAGCGCCGACTAATGCCCCTGCACTCGTGCCAGCAATAAGATGTACAGGAATGTTCCATTCTTCCAGACATTTAATAACGGCTAAATGTGCTACGCCCCTGACACCGCCACCTGATAAAACAAGAGCAATTTTCATTCAAGGTATTAAAGTTATTTTTCAATTGCTTCAATGCCGGGAAGTGTACCATTTTCAATAAATTCTAACATGGCGCCGCCGCCTGTGCTGATAAAACTGATTTGTTTTTCTAATTTGTATTTATTGATGGCGGCTACGCTATCTCCACCACCGACTACTGAAAATGCTTTGTTGTTTTGAGTAACATCTGCTACGGCATGGGCGATTTCTTTTGTACCTTCTTCAAAATTAGAAAATTCAAAAACACCCATAGGTCCATTCCATAAAATGCTTTTGCTGGCTGAGATCATTTCTTTAAAGAGTTGGATGCTTTTAGGACCAATATCTAATCCCATCCAATCCTCCGGAATTTCAAAGATGTTGTGTGTTGATTTTTCGGATGTGTCAGAAAATTCTTTGGCACAGACGGCATCTACAGGTAATAGTATTTTTACATTTCGTATTTCTTTCATATTTTGGATTTCTGTTGCATTCAGAAAATCCAGAGCGGTTTCAATATAATCTTTTTCACAAAGGGATTTACCAGTGTTGCCGCCTTTTGCTTTAATGAAAGTGAAAGCCATTGCACCGCCAATAATGATAGTGTCGGCTACTTTTAATAAAGCTTGTAATACTTTGATTTTATCGCTGACTTTTGAGCCGCCTACAATGGCCGTAAAGGGCTTTTCAGGGTTTTGCAGGATTTTTCTTAGGTTTTCAACTTCTTTGGACATTAAGTAGCCAAAGCATTTTTTGTTTTCCGGAAAGAACTGCGCTATAATAGTGGTAGAAGCATGTGCTCTGTGTGCTGTACCAAAGGCGTCGTTGACATAAATAGTGCCGTGTTGGGCTAATTTTTTTGCAAACGTTTCATCGCCTTTTTCTTCTTCGGGATAGAACCTCAAATTTTCTAACAATAATACTTCTCCTGATTGAAGTTTGGAGGATAATTCAAATGCTTGTGTGGAAATACAATCGTCTGCAAATTTTATTTTTTGACCTAATAATTGCTCAATAACGGGGATAGTATGCACCAAAGAATATTTGTTTTCTTTTGTTCCTTTTGGTCTTCCTAAATGTGACATTAATATAACGGCGCCGCCATTGTTTAATATTTTTTGAATAGTGGGAAGGGCGGCTTTTATACGAGTATCATCGGTAACTTTCAATGTTGTTTTATCTAAAGGTACATTAAAATCTACACGAATTAATACCTTTTCGTTTTTAAATGAGATGGTATCTATTGTTTTCATAAAATATCTGTTTGGGTGCGAATATACTATAAAATAAAAAGTATGCGAAGAGGGAATGTTTACCATTCTGCGGGGCCATAGCGATGGGTTATTGTGCTTTCCGGGAATATTTCAAAAAATAATTGATCCAGCATAATATTTAAATTGAGTACATAAATAGGTCCATTCAGGTGGCTTAAAATTTTTTCTTCTTTATGCCAGACAAATCTGTAGCCGATATTTCCGGCTATGCCTAACCATTTTAGCAATTTAAATTGAACCGAGACCGTGGGTTCGTACACAAACATAGGTTTTTTAAATTCCTGATTTTTGAAGGATAGTTTTTTTCTATTTTGTAACCAGGAATTTCCATAGCCAAATTGAATGGGGGTACTAAATTCCCATCGTTTGTTTTTGTGGTAAACTATTTTGGTATAGAGTGAGAAATAAAACATTTTGAAATATCCTTGTGTGGTATCGTTTGAAGAGTTGTAAAAATAATTTACACGGTTAAAGACGTTGGATTTTAACCAGTTGAAGGATATTCCTATTTTTATTTTTTTGCCGAAACGTACTCCTATTTTTATGCCACGAAATTTGACGGTATCGTTTAATAAAAAAGAGTTTCTGCTTTCAATGCTAAAATCAATGCCGGGTTTATGATGAAACGCTGAGAATAATGAATCCATTGTTTGTGCTGTTGTTGTAATCATGGATAGGACAGAAAGGGTAGTATGAACAATATATTTTAAACGAAGATTCATTGTGCTGATTGACCCATATACTTCATTGCTTCGTATCCAAAGAGTTTTTTGTTGTCTTGATAGACGGTGATGAAGGCGTCTGTAATACCGTAAGAAACAACTTCTTCACGGAGTTTGGCTGCAAATTTTGCGCTGACGAAATTTCCGATTGTATAAATGTACAGTCCATTGATGTAATGTACTTCTATTGGCCAGTTTTTTATTTTGAAGTATTTTTCAGCAGTGGCTTGTGGTACTTTGTTTTTGAATGCGCCTATCTGAACTCTAAAGCAAATGCCAGTGTTGTCGGCTTTTACGCCATTTTCCGGGGTGGGCTCTGGTCGCTTTGTGATGCCATTGGAAAACACAAGCATAGGATTAAAAGGTGGTGCGTTATTATTGGTTTCAATAATGGCGTTTTTAATGGTTGGATTTTGGTTGATACCAATTGCTGCTGATTCGTTTGGGAATAGGATGGGTTGGGGGGCGGCATAGCGAATCATTTTATTTTCACGAATAAGTTTTTCGGCTTGCGGATAAAAGATTCTTTTGCCATTCCAATACGCACAAATGAAGGCATCTTTCATTCCTAATTTTATTACTTTTTTCAGGTCGTTTTGAATTTGTGTAATATCATTGTAAATGCCGGCGGAGTAGCGGTAAAATTTATCATCAATTTTGTTGCGGATAATAGGTTGGATGTATTGAAAGTTTGCATCTGATACATTTTTACCGTACACGCCAATTTGTATGGTATAAAAGAGGTCATTAATTTCTTCTGCTTCTTTTATACTGCTTGTTTCAGTTTGTTGTTGAGTGGTGGCTATTAGTGTGGTGTAGGTAGGTATATTGGCTTTTTCTAGCACATTAGTAGTGGCAAAGGGGTTTACTTTTACTTCTTGTTGTTTTTCTTTTTTCAGAAGTTCTAATGCTTCGTTGAGCGAAATGCGTTTTCCGTTGTAATAAGCAATCACAAAGGCATCTGTGTAGCCGAGGTTTCTGAAGTTGTTTTTTAAAGCGATGGCTTCTTGTGGGTCTTTCATTTGTCCGACAAGATAACGGTAGAGATTATTGTCTGTTGTTTGGGCAAAGATGGGGCTGATGCCATTGAAAAAGTTGTTGGGTAATGGATTTTTAAAGGCACCAACTTGTACTGAAAATATTAGTTCATTGGGTAGAGGTGGATTTAATGGAATAGGATTGGATTGGGAATAGGCGGGTATTTTGGATATTTTAATGGATTTAATTTGTGGTAAGAAGTTGTTTGTAGTTGGTGTGGTGCTTGTATTGTTTTGTTGGTTGGCTTTGTTTTGTTGAGTAATGGTTGGTGGGTTAGTTGTATTGTTTTGCTGATTGGGTTTGTTTTGTTGAGTGATGGCTGGTGGGTTGGTTGGATTGTTGTTTGTAACAATTTGTGGTGTGGTAGCAGATAATTGTTGCATGGCTTGCTGTTGTAGTTGAGCGGCTTTGATGTTGAGTTCTAATTTTTTATTGAGTTCATTGGTTGTTTTTGCTTCTGATAATAATTTTTGAGCATCGGCTAAGAGTTTGCCTGCGGGAGTAGAGGAGTATTTGGGATAAAGCCGTGTTATTTCAATGTTAAGGTTGTTGTTGATGGCTTCCCATTCTTTGGTTTGTTTGTAAAGATTGTTTTGGTATTTAAGAGAGAGTGCTAATGGGTCGTTGATATTTACGGAAACAGGTTGTTGTTTGGCTTGTGGGTTGTATTTGGAGAGTTTTTCTATCAGTTCTTGTTGTGCGATGATGTATTCTTGTTGTTTGATTCTTGCGTTTTGGAGAGCGCCGAGTTGGGCAGAAGGATTGGAGAGGGTTAATGCTTCTTTGAGCAAGCTTTCTTCTTGTTTTTTTAGTTTTTTGATTTCATTGAGGGTAGATTGAGTGGTATTGATTTCATTTGTGTTGTTTTTAGGGATGGAGTTGGCGAGTTGTGCAATTAAATTGTCTTGTGCAGCGTATTCGGATTGATTGATAAGAATTTCGTTGCTTATTTGTTCAATTTTCTTTTCTTGTATCAGGGCGTTTGTTCTTTCAAATTCCATTTGTAGTTCTGTTTTTTTTCTTTGGTCGGTGGTTTGGTTTATTTGTTGTTTGGTGGATAGTGCTTTATTGGTGAGTTGTGTTATTTCTGTATTGAGTAGTTCGTTATTTTTTTGGAGTTCTTCAGGTGATTTTAAGACAGGGTTTTCTGTTTTGAGGTTATCTGCAATTTGTTTTTGTTCTTGTAAAAGTGCTTGTATTTGTTGGGTAGAAGTGTTGCTGATTGTAATAGGAAGTTTTTGAGCAATTGCTAATATGGTGTCTTGTGGTAATGCGTTTGAAGAAATCAGTTTGTTTTTATCTTGTTCGCTGATATAATTATTTTGCTGTGCAACAGAGGGGTTTGCGATGTTTGTGATTTGTCTGAGTTGTTGAATGAGTTGTAGTTGGTTGGTGAGGAGGGTATTAAAGGTTTCTTTGTTATTTGCATCTTTGTATTGAGATTGGATGTTTTGATGTATGGTTTTAAGGTTCGTTAATGAGGTAGTGAGGTTGTTGTCATTTTTAATTTTTGCGGAGGTGTCGGCAATGGCGAGAAGGTATTTAATTTCTTCTTCGTTTGCCTGATAGTATTGTGTTTTTAAGTTAGATGTTTTTTGTTCTATTTGTGTTTTTTCATTTTGAAAAGATTGTGTGATGTTGTTGGTGAGTGGCTCAATATTGTTGTCTTTAAATATTTTGGAAAGTGTATTTAATGCTATTTGTTCTTTTTCAAGGGCGTTTTGTTCGTTTGCCAATTTAATAGTGAGGTTACTTTGTAAGGCACTTTCTTTACGAATTTGTTCGGCCTGCTGAAAGTTTTGTTTGGCTTTATTGAATTCATTAAGTGTTGTTTGTTTTTGTTGTTCGGGTAATTGTTGTATGTTTTGTTCGTAAATATCCAGTATGTTTTTATTTAAGGTTTTGTTGAATTGAGTGGATTGATATTCTTTTTCTAATGCGGTGATGTCTATTTTTTTGGCGTCGGCTAAAAGTTGTTGTTTTTGATTGGGGTTATTGGATTTAGCGGCTTTTTCTTTTAATTCAGCGGAGATTTTTCTTAAACTGTCTGCTTGTTTTAAGAGGTAATTTTTTTGATTGGAAGAATTAATGATGTTGATGATATTTTTAGTTAAGGATTCGTTGTTATCTAAAGAAGGGATGCTTTGTTTGAACGTATTTGAAGTGGGTGCTTGATAAGTTTGTGTTTCAAATTGTTTTTTGAGGGTGTTGAATTCCGATTTTATTTTTTCTGTTTCTCCGATAGCATTTATAATTTCATTGGGGTTATTGATTGGTATGGGTAATTCGTTAAGGTTACTGATAGATGGATTGTTTTTTTGTTGGTTATTCGGTTGTGTACTAATAGTTGTAGTATTGGTTATGTTTGGTATGTTGTTGTCGGGGTTATTGTTTGTATTTTTGTTTGCAATGATAGGTTGGTTGTTATTGTCAGATAAATTGTTGTCTGTGTTATTGTTTTGATTTTTGTTTGTAATGGTTGGTTGACTGTTAGAAGGGTTATTGTTTATTGCCAGTAAAAGATCGTTGTTATTTTTTAAGATTTGTTCTAATTCATAATTTAGATTTTGTAATTTTTGTTTTTCAGAGGGATTATTGGATGCTGTGATTTTTTTGTTGTTTTCTTTGATAGATTGTGTAATAAGTTGATTGTATTCTTCAAGAAGATTTTTCTTTTCAAGGGAATTGGTAGCGTTTTTAATTTTATTATTGTAATCCTGAGTAATCAGATTGATATTGTTGTTGGTAATGAGTTTATCTGTTTTTTGAGAAGTTGTGACAGAGGTGGTGGTAATTGGAAGTTCATTATTTTTAATTTTTGTGATTATGTTTTTCTGTTCTTGAATGCTTTGCAAATCTTCTTTAAGTTCATTGATATTGTCTGTAATTTCAGATAAGTTTTTTTGTTTTTCTTTAAGTTCTGTTTCTCTGTTATTTATTTGTATTTGAAGGTTTTCTTTGAGGGTTTTGTCATTGGTTTGTGATAGTTCTTTTTTTAGGTTGGTTAGGTCTTGATTTAAGAGTTCAATATCGGTTTCGGTGGTGTTTTTTTGTTTTTCAAGTTTTGATAGTTCTTCTTGTTTTGATTTTTCTTGGGTAGTGAGCGCAATGATAGGGTCAGATTTTTCAGATTTTTGTTTTTCAATGGATTGCAGTTCTTTTTGAAGTTGTGTTAGTTTGTTCAGTGCGGCTGTTTTATTTTTTGTTTTTTCCAATTCTTCAAGTGTTTTTGCAAATTGTGTATTGATTTCCGATTCTTTTTTTGCTGATTCTAATTTTTTTTGTACATCTTGTTGATATTGTTCGAAAAAGTTTTTTTGTTCATTGATGTTGGTCTTTTTTTCCTGTAAGTTTTTTAATAACTGTGTTAATTGTTCTTTTTCTTCATTGCTTTCAGAAGTGTTGATTTGATTTTGTGTATCCTGAATATTTTTTTCTACTTCGTTTAGTTCGTTGTTTTTGAGTTGAATTAGTTGTTTTAACTGGTTATTTTCTATTTCCAATTGTTCTGCTTCTTTTTGAGATTCTTCTGCGTCTTTTTTGACTATTTCAAGTAATTGTTGTGTGTCATTAGGAGGAATAGGGGTATTAGTGGCAGATAATTCTGTTGATGTCTTATTTGTGTTATTTTCTGTTGATGTTGTTGTAGTGGGTGTGGTGTTTGTTTGGGTAACAGGTGTTGATGGTGTTTGTTTGTATTGTTCTTCATTCACTTCTAATTGTGCTTTTTTTTCAATGTATTCTACAATATCCCAATAAGCATTATCCTGGTTAAGTTCATCAAAGTAGTTGGTAATCACTAAAACATTTTTTTCATAACTAATGCTTTGCCGGAGGGGCTTGATGGCATAAGCAACGGGTAAATTGACCGCTTCGGATTGTTTGGTAAATCCGGGGGTTTCTACTGTAAATAAAAATTTACCGCCGTTTGGCAGTTCCATATAATATTGCCCATTTTCATCGGCTGCAAAGGTTCCAACCAAATCACCGGTTTCGATATTTTTGACAGCGATGACAGAGCGAACGCTTTGATTAATTTCTGTTTTTCGAACATTTCCTTTGATAGCGACGAATAATGGCGGTACTCTTTCTGTTTTAATTTTTAAGACATCAATTTTATCGGGTGGTGCGTATCTTGAAGTAGAAAAGAACGCTATTTTTTCTGAGGAATCGGTGACAAATAAAAAATCATCGCCGGGTGAGTTAATGGGGAATTCAAGATTTTCGGGGATGCTCCATTTTTGTGTTGTTTCATCAAATGTTGATTTAAATATATCGTAGCCACCCATTCCTTTGTGTCCTTTGGAAGCAAAGTATAATACTTTTCCATTTGGATGAAGAAAGGGATAATCTTCGTCGTAAGGGGTGTTTATTTCAACTAATGGTTGTGGTTTAGCAAATTGACCGTTGGGTAATCGGAGGGCGTAATAAATATCCCGGCCATTTTTTCCATCTTCACCGTAACTTGAAAAAAATACTTTATTGCCATCTTTTGGAAGGTATATGACGGACTTATCTTTCTTTTTTTTATCCAATTTTGTTTGAAATTCTTCTGGTTTTAATAGTAGTTTACCGCCAATTGTAGATAAATCATAGCTTCTGAAATATTCTGTTTCCTGCAATCTTTTTTTAGATAAAACAACGAGTTCTTTAATAGAAGAGAGTAATTTTTTGCCATTTTCACAAGCTTGTATTTCATTGTCTACTTGTAGTTCTTTGGCTTTTGATGTTGTTGCATTTTGTTTAAACTCTTTGTAGTATTTCATAGCTTCATCAAAGCGATAATTAATATGATATGCTTTTCCTAAATAAAAAAGTGCATCTTCCGGCACTTCTTTTTTCTTGATAAATTTAACGGCAAATTCCAGATAGGGAATGCATTTTTTCTTTTCGGATTCTGCGTAAAGCATAGATACGCCTAAACGATAGTTATAAATCGGTTCTTTGGAAAAGTTAGCAACTAATTGGGCATACAATTTGTAGGAGAGGATGTAATTTTCTTCTTTGAATGCTTTTTCGGCTTCTTTTTTAATATCTTCTATATCTTTTTGAGAAAATAAGAAAAATGGAATAAGCGATAAAAATAACGTACAGAATAAAGAGGTGGAAAATTTTATATTTTGTTGGGTATTATTAAAGAGCAACTTGAAAGGGTTTTTAATATGAGGCAAAGTAATAAAAAAATTAAATTGTAAGCAAAAGGTCGATATTTTGGCAGATTAAATTGTTACAAAATGTAATGGTGCTTTCAATTCTTTCTTTTTTTGAGCGTCCCAAACAGATATTACGGCCATATTGACAATTTCTCTAACGGTAGAGGTGAGTTGAAGTACGTGAACAGGTTTTTTGAGTCCCATTAAAATAGGCCCGAATATTTCAGCATTTCCAATTTCTAATAGCATTTGTTGGGTAATGTGAGCGGAGGATAAATTAGGAAATATAAAGGTATTGACTTCTTTACCTGTTAATTTACTGAATGGGAATTTTTCCTGTAACATGGATTGATTTAAAGCAAAAGAAGGTTGAATTTCTCCATCAATAATAATATCCGGGTGGTTTTTATGCAGGTATTCTATGGCTTTGTGCTGTTTGATGGTTTCTTCGTTATTAACGGAACCAAAGTTGGAATAAGAGAGCATGGCTATAATGGGTTGTATGTTGAATTGCTTGATGTAATGATGTGTGAGCAAGCTGATTTCTACCAATTGTTCCCATGTTGGATTTTCATGAATGGTAGCATCTGCAAAGAAGTAAATACCTTTTTTGGTGCTTAAAGCATAAAGCCCTGCTACGCGGTGAAAATTTTCATCGGGTCCGATAATTTCAAGAGCGGGTTTTAATATTTCTGTGAAGCGTCGTGTAATACCTGAAATCATAGCGTCTGCATGTCCGAGTTCTACCATCATAGCACCGAAGTAATTTCTATCACGCATTAATCTTTGGGCTTCGTAGAGTGTTAAACCTTTTCTTTGTCTTTTTTCCCAGAGCAGTTCACCAAATTGATTTCTTAGGGTTTCTTCTTCCATTGGGTCAATAATAGTAATATCGTTTTTTAATTCGACGCCGCATTCTTTTGCCATGTCTAAAATTCTTTGTTTATTCCCAAGTAGAATAGGGTAGGCGATATTCTCATCACAAATTACTTTGATGGCTTTGATGATTCGTAAAGCATCGGCTTCTGCAAAGACAATTTTTTTAGGTTCAAGTTTGGCTCTTTGAGTGATGGAGCGAATGAATTTATTATCTTTGGTGATGCGGTTGGAGAGTTGTATTTTGTATCTTTCTATATCTTCAATTGTTTTGCGGGCTACGCCGCTTTTAATAGCGGCTTCTGCAACAGCCGATGATACTTCTGAGATGAGTCGTGGATCTAAAGGTTTGGGAATGATGTATTCTTTTCCAAAGATTAGATTTTTCTTTCCATAAGCTAGTAATACACTGTCTGGTACTTGTTCTTTGGCTAATTTAGCCAATGCGCGGGCAGCGGCCAGTTTCATTTCTTCGTTAATTTGTTTGGACTGAACATCTAATGCGCCCCTGAAAATGTATGGATACCCTAATACATTGTTTACCTGGTTGGGCGTATCGCTTCGTCCTGTGGCTACAATAATGTCTTCACGTACACTGATGGCGTCTTCATAGGAAATTTCAGGGATAGGATTGGCGAGTGCAAACACAATGCAATTTTTTGCCATAGATTTGACCATTTCTTTTGTTAAAACATTTCCTTTTGAAAGTCCTACAAATACGTCTACATCTTTTATCGCTTCGCTTAACGTATTCAGGTCTGTTCTATTGGTTGCAAAGAGTGATTTGTATTTGTCCAGGTCCGTTCTTTTTTTGTGAATGACGCCTTTGCTATCTAACATGATAATGTTTTCTTTTTTGACGCCAATAGCAATATACATTTTAGCACAAGAGATAGCTGCTGCACCGGCTCCATTTATGACCATTTTAATTTTTGAAAGGTCCTTATTGAAGATTTCACAGGCATTCATTAAGGCGGCAGTAGAAATGATTGCAGTGCCGTGTTGATCGTCATGCATGATGGGTATATCTAATTCTTCTTTTAATCTTTTTTCTATTTCAAAACATTCTGGGGCTTTTATGTCTTCAAGGTTAATTCCGCCAAATGTTGGTGCAATGTTTTTGACGGTTGTAACAAATTCGTCAATATCTTTTGTGTTTACTTCAATATCAAACACATCAATATCTGCATAAATTTTGAAAAGCATGCCTTTTCCTTCCATAACAGGTTTGGATGCTAATGCCCCTATATCACCAAGTCCTAATACCGCTGTTCCGTTTGAAATAACGGCGACTAAATTACCTTTTGCAGTATATCTGTACGCATCTTCCGGGTTTTTATGAATTTCGAGGCAAGGTTCTGCTACACCCGGGGAATAGGCGAGCGAAAGATCGCGTTGAGTACTGTATGGTTTTGTTGGGATAACTTCAATTTTTCCGGGCTTACCTTGTGCGTGATAGTCCAGTGCTGTTTGTTTTTTATATTCGGGCATATAAAATTTTTATGGCAAATATACGAAATGTTGGGATGAAAGCGTATGTATAAATGGGGTAATGAAAAATCTAAAGAACGAATTGTTGAGAGATGTATTAATTTATCACGGCAATTTTAGCAACAGCTTTTTCGCTGGCATCGGAGGCGGTTGTATACACAATATAAATACCATCTGATACTTTTTGATTGTAGAGGTTATATAGGTTCCATGTGATCATACCGCCAGTTGATTTGCCTTCCCAAATAAGATTACCGGCTAAATCGGTTATTTTGACAATGCTTCCATCTTTAAGACCTTTGATGTATACGTTTTCATGTGTTCTTCTTACAGGATTTGGAAAAGCATGCACATTGGTAAATGTTTCGTAACCGCCAATTATGTTTGTTCTATAGGATTGAATACCTTTATCTGTTCCTACGATGATGTCGCCGGTTTTTTCGTCATAAGCAATATCAATAATATTGTTAGATAATAAGGGGCTGTTATCACTGGTGAAATGATATATTTGAGTTTGCCCGTCTGGAGAGAAACAGAATAATCCGGATGATTCTGTTCCTATCCATTTTCTATCGGCGCCGTCTATAACAATGGCGGTAACTTTTTCAGTGGCCAATAATAGTTGTGTTTGACCGTCTTGTGTAATGAAGATCTGTTCTGCATCAAAGTTGCCACCATTGAAGATATTTTCGGGGGTGTAGATAACGGCTACACCTTGTGAGGTTCCAATCCATATATAACCATTTTTATCTTCGGCGATTGCCCATACATAATCGGAAGGTAAGTTACCATTTCCTTTGGCACTAGTAATGTACTTGGTGTTCGAAGTGGACATAGGTGAAAAATTGGTATTGTTATTATACACTAATATGCCATTGCCTCTTGGCAGTAAGCACCAGACCAGATTGTTTTTGTCGTATAAAATTCTGGAGGTAAAACTGGCTGTGAATCCGGATAGATTAAAATTTGTGATTTGCCCATTTGGTTTTAATACACTTATTGGTGAAGGAGTAATGTGATGACTCACCCATACATTGCCATTGGGGTCCATGGTAATACCATTTATTAAATGCCAGGGTAAATTGACGGCACTGGCATTGACAATTCCAGAGTTGGATTTATTGTAAACTTTGAATAATTTATTATTTTTATATTCTACAATTCCATTTATCCAACTGGAAGCAAATATGTGTGTATTGTCGTTGGGGTCAATGATAGCATCTGTAAGGTCTATAATAGTATCGTTGTTTGGGTCGCGTAAGTAGTTCCATTTTTCACCATCAAAATAAAATAATCCTTCCAGATAAAAGTTGGGGGTTCCGGTTTCATCAATTTTGGAAGGGGCTATTACAATTTTTCCATTGAGGGCTTTTATGCGGCTATTTAATTTACTGCGTGTACCATCAATGGTTATTTGTACGGCATCCCATGTTGTTTTAATAAATCCGTGAAAGTCATCTGCGATATAGGATATAACGGGGTTTCCCGATGGATAATTGTTGTAATAATGGACGACAATATCTTTGATGTTTTGATTGCCAAAGCTGTAATTTCCGATCGCAAAAACCTGATTGTTATTTTTGTCAATGGCGTTGGCTCCAAAGGGACCGATGAAAGCAATACAGGCATTGTTGAAGGTGTATATTTTTTTGATGATAGTTCCATTGGATGAGCCGGGTATAATGAAGGATTTTGACCAGTTACCGGATCCATCACGGGTATAAAGCGTATCTTTCATATAATTGGCGGTATTTCTGGTGTAGGGGGAATAGCCGGCATAAATTTTTCCATTAAAGTTGACGATGCCACTGTATGTACCGGAAGGTATTTGATTAGCAGAAAATTTTTTCCAGTTTTGAAAATCATTTAAAACTGAAGTGAGCGGCGCCCGAATGATACCGCTATCTGTGGCGGCATAAATCAATGAGTCGTCAAAAGCTATTTGATACACGTTCAGATAGGTGTTGTTTTTTCCGATAAAGTAACTTTCTTTGATTTCTAATTTATTGACATCTAATACGGATATACCATAACCACAGGCCAAATATGCAAGGTTATTCTGAAAAGTAATTTCATTAATTTTTTTACTGGCTATGATGTTAGCATTTTTTATATCACTCAGGTTATAGATTTGAGTGGTGGGTGTTGAGTAATCAATAATATCAATGTTACCATTTTCATAACATACCAGAATTTTATTTTGGGCAGGATGGTTACGAATAATTTTAATATCTACATCCGAAAGTCCGTTGGCTTTATTAAATATAGCTTCTATTTCGCCGTTTGTAGTATTGTAAATGGCTATACTGTTTCTGTTACTCACAAAAATTTTTGACCAGTCCGATGAGTGTGTAATGGAATTGCAGGCGTAAAATCCTAAAAGATCTTTCCATTGTCCGATGGCTTGTGGTTGGGCATAGAGGATACAGTGCACGAAAAATACAAAGGATACGAATACTTCTTTTTTGAAAGAATGTGGGCTCATGCGTTTTTTAATATAACGAATCCAATGAGTGGTTTATTGTTTAAGACAGTGCTAATTTTTATTTTATGATATTTCCATTCGGATCTAGTTCTATAACAGGATAAGCAAGTTGATTAATTTTTGTGTGAATAGTTTTTTTATCGCCTACTACAATGATCACAAAACGGTTTTTATTAAATAGTTTTTTAGCCAGATCATTTAATTCATTTGTGCTTATGGATTTTAATAGATCTTTTTGATGTTGTTTAAAGTTAAGAGGTAAATTATAGTCCATAATGGTTTTCATCAGGAGTAGTTTTTGATAAGGGGCTTCGGTTTTTAGGGCTTCTGATTGTATCAGAGCATTTTTTGTAAATTCTAGTTCATCGGTGGTGAGGCCGTTGGATAGTAGTTTGTCAAATTCTTGCATGATAAGTTGGATGGTGGAGTCGGTGGCTTCTTTTTTAAATCCACCGGATAAAATATAGCGGCCTGAAAACATATCGCCTTCCCATCGTCCCCGTGTTCCATAAGTGAATCCTTTTAGTTCACGGAGCAGATAGTTGATTCGGCTGTTGAAGGCGCCGGCAAAAGGAAAGTTTAACACTGTTGCTTTAAAGTAATTTCCTGTAGCGTCAAAAGGTAAGCCGGTTGTACCGATTATAATTTCGGATTGTGCGGCATTGGGTTTGTCAACAAAAAAGATTTGCGTTTGAGTGATGGGGGATATAGCGGGTTCAGTGTAGTTGAGCGGAGTATTTGGCAAACCGGTAAGAAAATTGAGTTTTTGTAGTATCTGGGTTTCGTTAGATTGATCGGAGATAATGGAGATATTCATGTGTTTTTTGGATAAGATTTTTTTATACCATTCTTTAAGGTCATTTATGGTGAGATTTTTCAATGTGTTTTCGTTGCCGATAGTGGGTATAGATAAAACATTGGCGTTTCCATAATAGATTTTATCAAATACATCTGCGGCAATAGAAGATGCTGTTACTTTACGCTGTTGTAAAGCTTCTATTTTTCTTTTTATGATGCGTTTAAAGTCGGCTGTATCTAATTTAGGGTTGTAAATCATTTCTTGTACATATTTTAAGGTGCTATCCAGTTTTTCAGTCAAAGAGGAAATGCTGATAATCAGGTCGTTGGTAGTTGCATAAATGCTTACTTCGCTTCCGAGTGCTTTCAATTTATCGTCTAACTCTTCGGCAGAATATTTTTTAGTGCCTTCTTGTAACATATCGGCTAAAACACTTGCAATACCTGCTTTTTCAATGGGTTCAAAACGGTGCCCTGACCGGAAACTAATTAAAATTTTGGTTTTGGGTATTTCATTTTCTTGCATAAAAGAGTAGGGGACTTGAAAGGGTGTTTTTCCTTGTTTAATAGTGGATGTGGGTATATTAATTTCGGCTATTGCTGTTGGCATTTTGGAGCGGTCAAAGGTATCTTTGGGTTCTGTGTATGTTAATCCTTTATATTCATCGCTTTCGTTTTGGATGTCGCGTGTGTACATTTTCCAATTATCTTCTGCGGCTTTCAATTCTGGTTTGCCTTTTGGAATGACGCTTAAAACAACTTTGTTTTTACTTTTGATGTATTTGTTGTAAACGTTCATAATATCGAAGGGTGTAATGTTTTTAATTTTTTGTATTTTAAAGGGTAAATAGTTGGGTGTTCCAAAGAAGGTTTGATAGTAAGCAAGTTGAGCGCCTTTGCTTTGTATGGTATAAAGTTGTTCGTAGATGTCGGACAGATATTTATTTTTTAGTTTTTCAACTTCTTTTTGAGTAGCCCCGCCATTTTTTTCCCAGTTTGTCAGCATTTCTTCCAGAAGTTTGTGTGCTTCTGATAGTGGGATATTGGTGCGTATTGAAAATTCAAATTGTCCGGCCAGTTCTCTGCTGTAATGGTAGGCGGATGCAGAGGTGGCTTTTCCGGATTTAATAAATGTTTGATACAAAGGGGAAGATTTTCCATCGGAAAGAATATCTGCAAGGAAGTCCAATGCTGTGGCTTCTTCTGAGGTGAAGGGGATGGTTGGGAATGACCATTTAAGCATTGGGAATTTGATATTATCTTCATAAGAGATGTAGCGGGTTTCAGGGAGTATTACTGGTTGAGGTTTCATAGGTTGAACATCTTTACCTTTTGGAATAGAGCCGAAGTATTTGACAATCCATTGCAATGTTTTTTGTACATTTATATCGCCTGCAATGGTGAGTACGGCATTGTTGGGTCCGTACCAGCGCAAGTAAAATCTTTTTAAATCGTTGACATTTACTCTGTTGAGATCTTCGATATAGCCGATGGTTTGCCAGCTATACGGATGGTTTTTGGGGAATAATGCTTCTGCTGTTTTTTCCCAGGCGAGTCCATAAGGGGCGTTGTCATAACGTTGCCCTCTTTCGTTTTTGACGGTAGATCTTTGGATTTCAAATTTTTGTTGTGTAACTGAATCTAGTAAAAAGCCCATTCTGTCGGCTTCGAGCCATAATATTTTTTCCAATTGGTTAGCAGGAATTATTTCAAAGTAATTGGTTCTGTCCGAGTTTGTAGTACCGTTAAGTGTACCGCCTGCTTCGGTGATGATTTTAAAGTGTTGGTCATCTGCTACGTGTTTTGATCCCTGAAACATCATGTGTTCAAAAAAATGAGCAAAACCGGATCTGCCGGGTTGCTCACGGGAAGAACCGACATGATAGGTTACGTCTACGTATACAATTGGGTCGGAATGATCTTCGTGAATAAGGACGATCAGTCCGTTGTCTAAAACATATTTTAAATAAGGGATATTGATGGTTCCTGTTTGGGCTGAAACATTTTCAATGAGTTTCATTCCTGCGGGTGGTCTATATTTTAGAGTTTCTTTAAGGTTTTTTTGTATTTTTGAAGCAATTTGTTTTGGGGATTGTTGTCCGAATAAAAAGAAGGTGAGCGAGGTCAGAAATAATACTAATTGATTTTTTTTCATGGTTTTTGGTTTAAAGATTTTTTGAAATGTCTTTTAGTGTTTTTAAGGTTTCTGAGACCGTTTTTAATTGTTCTTCAATGTTTTGAGTAGGTTCATTGTTTTGTTTGTTAGTATTGAGTGCGTTTTTTAAGTTGGTTTCTTTTTCATCCCATGCTTTTACCAGGTCTAAAATGGTTTTCTTAATGGCAAATTGACTTATTTTTTCAGAGTTTTTATAGTATAATGATAATGTTTTGGCGGCTGCTATTGCGGTGCCGGAGTTGTTTAATTTTTTAATATATTTGTTGAGAGTTGCTATAAAGCCAAAGGTTTCAAAGCCCGTGAAGGTGCTTAAATGTGTTTTGAAAAAGTCCCAGTATTTTTCATTCCCGTTGTCGGCATAGATGTTAGCGACGGCCATAATTATTTTTTTGCTTTTTTCGGTGGCAAATTTTTCAGCGTATTTCAGTGCTTGGGATTTATCTAATTCGTTTAGTCCATATAATGCGGCAGAAATGAGGTCAGCGCTATATTCTTTTTCAAGAGCGTTTGTGTATAATTGGATTATTTTATCGGATTTAAGTAGGCCTAAATTTCTCATTGCTTCTGCCCTTACAGAAGGGGAAGGATCTTTTTGAGCCATTTTAATGAGTTTTTCCTGAATGGAGTTGTTAGAGGGAATTTGAGGTTTCAGGTTGTTTATTACATTGATTCGAATGCCATCGTATTTATCGTTTAATCCTTTTTCCACTAAAAAGTTGAGTATTTTTTCATCGTTTGATTTTTTTAATTGTTCGCTTAATTTGGTGATGGCTTCGTGTCTGTCCATCCAGAGGGGAGCGTGTTCAAATTGATACATGTATTCTTCGTTAGTTTTGGTGTAAGTAATTTCTGCTAATAACTGTCTTTCTGCATCGAAGTTGACAAGCAATGGTTTTTCATAGATTGAGAAAGTGAATGTTTGTTCGGCTTGAGTAATGTCTATCCATTTTCTTTCTTTTGATGTAGAAGTGTAAATGTCAATATAAAGAGGTAAGCGATAAATAGGATATTCATTGGATTGAGTTTGTTTAATATGGAGTGTAAGTATTTTATTAGTTTCGTCGTATTTTTTTTCAATATTCAAGGAAGGATGTCCGCTGTAGAAAAACCATTGATTGAAGAACCAGTTGAGGTCTTGTCCGGTGGTTTCTTCGAAGGCAAGGCGTAGGTGGTGAATTTCTGTGGTTTTAAATTTATTTTGTGTGAGATACAATTTGAGAGATTGGAAGAAGGCATCGTCTCCTACGAGTTTTCGCAACATGTGTAATACTTGTCCGCCTTTGTTGTAACTGATGTTATCAAACATTTCTTCTCTGTTGTCGTAAAAAAAACGAATGAGTGGGGGATTTTTATCTGGTTTATTAACAAGATATCCTTTTCTGGAGTTAAAATGGTGTTCGTCGGCGGCATCTCGGCCGTGGGCGTATTCTTCCCAGAGGTATTCGCCATAAGTTGCAAAGGATTCATTGAGAGGGAGATTACTCCAGCTTTCACAGGTGACAAGGTCTCCAAACCATTGATGGAATAGTTCATGTGCGATAACGTCTTCGGCTTTAACACCACCTACTGTGTCTCTGTCTGTTTGGTATAAGAACTCGCCATGTAAGGTAGCCGAGGTGTTTTCCATAGCGCCGCTTACATAATCTCTACAAATTATTTGACTGTATTTTTGCCATGGAAAATCTATACCTAGTTTGTTTGAGTAAAAATCAATCATTTTGTAGGTATTTCCGAAAATGGCTTTTGCATATTTTTCATAAGCTGGTTCCACATAATAACTGATTTCTTTGCCTTTCCATGGTTTGTCTATTACTTTTTTGAATTCGCCGATTCCCATCATCACGAGGTAGGGGGCGTGTGGTAGGTCCATTTTCCAGTGATCGGTTTTTGTGCCGTCTTTGTTTAATTTGGTTTCTATTAATAAACCATTGGAGAGTGTTGTGTATTTTTTGTCAACAGTAATATAAAGATCATGTGTCATTTTTTCGTTAGGAGAATCGACTGTTGGGAGCCATACGGAGTTGCTTTGTGTTTCGCCTTGTGTCCATATTTGAGGCATTTTTCCTGCAATTTCTCCTTTAGGGTTAATAAAGTAAAGTCCTTTATCACTTTGAATAGCGGCGCTTCCACCGGTTTTAATTTTTTCAGGTTGAGCGATGTAATCAATGGTAATTACTATTGTTTGAGTGGGAGCGATTGTTTTTTTTAAGTAAAATTTTAGGGAATCATTTTCGTAAGTATAATTAAATGGGATAATTGATTTTGAGGGTTTATCTTGCAGTGTTATTTTGTTGATGCGCATTCCGCGAGCGTTTAAAAAAAGTTTATCGGTAGAATAAAAGTAAGGTTTAGCAATAATTTCGGCTTTACCGATTAAAATGGAACTGTCCCAAATTGGTTTAACGTAAAGATTGGTATGCAGAATGTCAATAATTAAGGTATTAGATGCTCTGTAATCAGGATTATAAATATAAGGTCGTTTTTTTAAGCTGTCGTCTGAAATTTGAATAGATGAATAAGTTGCTGTTGAGAGGATAAGGTTTAAGGAAATGGTGCTAAGAAGGATTAGATTTTTCATGCTTGTTATTTTGATGATAGGATTGAATGCTGACTAAAATAGCGATAAATCCCCAAAAAGGAAGGGATAATTTATCTGTATCTAAAAAATTATTGAAAAAGCCATGGATAAAATAAGTTACAAGTCCAAGGAATACGCCGGTGGCTAAAATTTTTGTAGGTTGATGAGATATATTGTAACACAGTGAATAACCAAGGGAAAAAGTGGCAATGAGAAGGGTAAATACAATGAGTAATCCAGGGAGGCCTTCTTCTGCAAGGGGGCCAAGATATTCGGAATGGGCATTTCCACCTGTTCCAAAATTGGTGCTGATAATTGTTTTTTCTTTACTAAGTTGATAGGGGGCATAGAAAAACTGATAGGTACCGGGGCCAAATCCTAATAGGGGTTTATCCAGAAACATTCGGATAGCACAATTCCAACGGTTGATACGTTCAAGATTGGAAGCGTCGTTTTGGATATTATAGGTAGAGATGATGTTTTCGTAAAAACTACCTTCTGAGTCGGTTTTATTTTTGCCCATCAGAATGAGTAATTCTTCACTGAAACTGAAAATAATTAAAAGTATGGAGATAAAAGTTATTAATAATGTTCTAAATTTTATTTTAAGTAAGAGAGTGAAGAGAACAAGTAATGCAGCAATAACTCCCATCCATGCGGCTCTGGCAAAAGATAAAAGAGTTGCTACAATTAACAATACAATTAAATTCACTAAAATAATTTTTTTAAAGATATTTTTTTCAATTATAAAAAGTGTTACTGTCGGTGGTAAGAATAAAGCCAGTGCCGCACCATAAGCAGTGTGGTCGTTATAGAAAGGTGTAACAATCCAATCTGCGACTTTGTGGTGAAAATTATACTCTGCATGTTGAATGATAGTAATAATGGCGATGACTGACAAAGCGATTAAATACATCCAAATAAATTTGTAAATGTTTTTTATATCCTGAAATAAGTAAGTCATTAAGAAATAACTGCTTAAAAGAAACCACAAACGCGCTGTAAGGTATTTTAAGGATACTACTATATCCTGACTTGTCAAAGTTGTAATGAACATCCATATTATCTGAATAAAAATAATTTGAGTGATGGGATGCTTGAGAATTTGTTTAGGAGTAATTCCTTTTAGCCACTGGTTAATAAGATAAATGCCGGAAAAAATAATCATGAGTGGTTCTGTTGGGATGCTTAAATCAATGCCCTGAGTGATTCCTAACTCTCTTAAGCTTATTGCAAAAGGGGTAATGAATACCATAAAAAAAACTATCGTTTCGGTAAAATAGAAAATACCTGCTAAAATCAGAATGATAAGTGGTATCAAATTAAATGGAATGAACCAATTGTATTGGTTTAATAAAATATAGGTTTCTGCCAGTAAAAATACAAGCACCAAAAAAGAAGCAACTATGTTTTTATTGACCGGCAAGTGGTTTATTTTTTGCTATTTCTTTTAAATAAAAGATAAAGAATAAGCATTGAAAGCACGGACAATTCGGATAAGCTTACAATAAGCCACCGAACCGGGAAATAACGTTTGTCGGGAACATACGGCGGTGAGATAACTTGTGTAAAATGTAAATCGCCTTTTAAATCTACTTCCAGGCGGTCGCGTTCTTTTTTCAGATTTCCTAAAGACAGAATTTGTTCTTTCAATATTTTTTGAAGGATAGAGATGTGTTCTTTTTTATTTCTCAAAGCTATGATTAATTTTTCAGTTTCAGCATCTACTTTTCCGGTGGCGAGTTTTTTACTTAAATATCGGGATTGATAATTAGCATCTAAGATATTGTATTGATTTTGAATGGATACAATAAGTTGATTTAAGCTATCCACTCTTTCTTGGATGGTGTTTATTTCATTTTGATAATTTATGTATTCTTCATGAATTACTTTCTTTTTTAATGCTAAAATTACAGAGTCAGTAGTAGATATAATACATTCTGCAATGGCTTTGGTCATTTCTGGTTTTTTATCTCTTACTTCAATTTCAATGGATTCATATAATGTTGGCGAAAATGAAATATTTTCTCTATAAAGGTAATTTAATAAACTTTTCCAATCCGGGCGGGTAGTGTCAATTTTATAATGTTGGATTAAGTTCATTTTTTTAATCACAGCATCCCTTACGCTCACACTGTTGAGATATTGTAATAACTGTTCTGTTTGTGATTCTTCTGAATAAGGTGTAAGGTGAATGGGATAAACCACCGCAATTGTTTTATACCTGGGTGGAATAAGATAAGATATAATGATGGAAAAAAGTGCTGTTAGGAGGATAGTTATTAAAAATAGTTTTTTATTTTTTAATAGGAGCGTGTAAAATGTTTTAATTTCTAATGGTGAAGAACTATTCATAGTTGATAGATTTAAATTTAGTAAGATAGTAAATGAAAATAATTATTTCTGATGATAAAAAACAAAGAAGCGTTATTAACCAACGAACCGGTCTTGCTTTTTTGTTATCTGGTAATGCCTTTTGTATGGTGTATTTGAGTGGCAGAACATGGTTGGCATCAATGAGCATTTGATCGTATTTGCTTTTTATGACAGCAAATTTTGCTCTGTACTTTCTGAGGTTTTCACTCCATGTATTGTAGGCACCACCATATTTTTGAAGGGTTTCGTATTGTTTTTCCAATAGTTCTTTTGCTTTTAGATCATTTTTTGCAACGGCTTTAGCATATTCTTTTGAAAATGCTTTGACTTGTTCTTTGTAATCATAAAGCCCTAAGGTCCTTAAGATTTTTAAGCTATCTTCCATTTCATTAATTCGTTGAATGGTGGTCAGGTATTCTTGTTTGACGATATTTAATGCCACTTTTATTCTTTCTGCACTCATATTTTTCTGAATGGTATCAATGAGTTCTGCCAAAGTATTGGCTATCAGAGCAGCCGTATCCGGATGCCTATCATATACCTGTATCTTCACAGAGCCATAATTTGTTCTGTAGATATTAATATAATGATCCCATTTACCTTTCAGATAATAGAATTTATATTCTTTGTTTTCTATTTTCCATCTTTTCCATAAATTCATTTTGTTGGCTAATGCTACTTTTAATTCATCTGAATAAATGATTTGCAAAAGTTTTTCCAGGTCGTCATCATCCCCTAATTCCAGATAATCTTCCTGATTACCAACATTAGGTTCAATCAACATTTTAGATACAGAAAAATACCTTGCCGGAAGAAGGATGGTTTCCGAACGATATTCAACAGGCAGCAAAAAGGAAAGGAGTAGCCCAAGTGAGAAAGAAATGATACCGCCCCATATAAATACTTTTAAGTTCTGTTGGAGGATTGTGAAAAAGAAGCGGGCAGCAAGAAATGCATTCATTTGTTTATTTTTAAAAATTTTAAAGCTGTATGAACAGGAAGCAATTGGCTTATAAAAGCCCACAAGATACTGAATACGATCATTAAAGAAAAATTTAATATCCAATGTTTGCTCAAATATATTGAAATTAGATTTATCAAGATGGTTCCCAATAAAAATATCAAGAGTGAACGAAGAAGAGTATAATTTATTTTAAATTGAAAGATTTTTTTAGCCATCCATACTTGAACGATAGCAGTGAAGAATTGTGTGATGACACTTGACCATGCACTGCCATACGCTTTGAATTTTGGGATTAAAATCAAATTTAATAAAATATTAATTAAAATCCCAGATACTGCCATTATGTTGAGTTGTTTCAAATTGCCATTGGCAGTGAGCAAAGTTCCAAAAATATAAGTAGTAGAAATAGCCGTAAAACAAAACATCAATATACCAAATACTTCTGCTGCATCCGTAGTGCCTTTGTTAATCAATGCCACCAGTTCTTTGTTGTAGAAAAAGCAGGAAACAGAAGTGATTAAGGCGGGAACTATTAAAAGAGAAAACGCCAGTTTTGTAATGTTTTCCACATTTTGTTTTTCTTCAATTAATCGTGCAAAAATGGGGAGTAGTTGAACCGAAAAAAGATAAGCAATCATATTGGCGGCATCTAAAAAACGAAATGCTTTAGCATAAATGCCGGCCTGAATAGCGCCATCGGGATATGGTAAAAGTCGTTCTAACATCACGGCATCTAAACGATTATAGAATACCATCAATAAAATTAAAATGGCATAAGGTGTACTTTTCTTCAGTATTAAAAAATTGAATTTCCAATTCCATGCAAATTTAAAGTGTTCTGTTTGTTTTAATACAGCAAAAAATGCTATTACCGATGTAATGGCATAAGCCAAAACCTGTGCATAAACAAAACTCATGATATTTAATTCAAAAGGCAATAGTTGAAAAAATAAAATTCCGATAAAACTTATCATTAACAACCGGTCTAAAACAGAAATGAAACTATCTATTTTAAATAAGTGTAGCCCCAATAAATTACTCCTTAAGTACAGCACCATGCTTATGAAAAATTGATTAATAGTTAAAATAAATAAAAGTTTAAGATAACGGGCATTAAACCCAATTAACCATCCAATAAACATTGTAATAAAAATATAAAATACAGCCATGAATAATTTGAGTGTAACAAGATTGGAAAAATGTTTACTTAACAAATGTTCATTTTGTGCGATGTTGCGATTGTTGAAGTTAACTAATCCGAAATCTAAAAAGATAGCAAACAAAAATGAAAAATTAAACAGTGTAAAATATTCACCATAGTACTGGTTTCCAACTTTATATTGTACATAGGGTTCAACAATTAATATCCAAAATGGTTTAATCAGCAAGTTTAAAGATAACAAAAAGAATAAATTTTTTATGAAACTTTTTTGCTGCATTGAATTAAATGTCGCAAATATGAGAAAATATTACCAACTTATCAGGATACGAATAGTAGAATCTGAATAAAATAAAAGCCCCGTTACAAACATGCAACGAGGTTAACAAAAAATCATACTTTGTTTAGTTCGTATTTTCAGGATAACGATAATAAATTTTATTTTCTAAAAACTCTTCAATAGCAGTAGTACTCGGCTTTGGTAATTTTTCAAAATAAATCGCAGTGTTGGCTTGTTCCGGGTTTTCTATAACTTCTTCCAGAGTGTCGTTTGAATCTTTGTATTCTTCTAATTTTTCTTTAAGGATTTCTTTTATTTCGGAGTTAATCTGATTGGACCTTTTGCTAATGACAGCAATGGCTTCATAAATATTACCTGTTTGTGCATCAAATTGTCTTACATCTCTTGTAACGATAGAAGGATTGCCTTTAATTTTTGTCAGATCTAATGACATACGATGTATTTTTTAATTTTAATATGGGGCGGCAATTTTACAAAAAATTTATTTACTGAAAAAGAAAATTCTTATTTTTCTTGCTAATGTCCGCTTTGCCTGACAGATTTTCCTTCAAGAGAGTTTTAGTGCTTTCCAAATAATTTCCGGCATTTTCTGATTTCATAAATTCAATCTTTACAAAAATACTAAAGATTTTTTTAATAAATACATCTTCAACAACTACCACCGATAATCCTATTTATCCTATATTACTGTGCTAACTCTAATTTTTTCTTTGAGTTGGAATAATAATTTTCTGCCAACTTTAGATATTTACTCTCCGGATACAAGGACAAAAATTTCAAATAATATTCTCCCACTTTTTCTAATCGTTCTTTTTTCTTTTCCGGAACGCTATTAATCGCTAATAAGTAGCTCGCTTCTATTACCCAAAGTTGAATTTCTTCATTGTATTCAGAGTCCGGATAATCTTTCTGAAAATTATTACCCGCCATAATGACGGCTTTAAAATCATCTAACATACGGTACTGCTTGATGATTTCGTATTCTTTTTTTTCTAATTTCTTATGTAAAATAGAGATAATAGCATTCGCACTATCCACCCATGTACTTTCATGAAAGTTATCAATAAAACTTTGCATTTCTTTAATGGCATTTATCGTGGCGGTTTGATCCAATGAATATTTGGGAGAATTTAAATAATAACAATACCCATTCATAAAAAAACATTCTTCTGTCTTTGGGCTTTCAGGAAACTGACGCACAAAATTTTTAAAGTGAAATTGTGCTAAGGCAAAATCACCGGTATAGAAATGTGTCCAGGTATATTTGTAATAAATTTCTTCGGACTTATCGCTGCCTTTGAAAATGGGAATTAATTCTTCGTACAACTGTTGTGCTCTTATATAATTTTTTTTCTCATAAAAATGATTGGCTTTTTCTAATTTCAGTTCATAGTTTGTGCTCTTTAACAAACGGTTATAGTTATTACAAGATAATACAATAAAAAGAAACAAGAAAAACCAATAATACTGTTTTTTCATCATAACAAAATACTTCTAATAACTTGCAATGATGGACTTTTGTATTCTTTTTCTTTCGTTTTCATCCAAAACAATTTTTCGCATGCGAATAGATTGTGGTGTTGCTTCTACATATTCATCGGCCTGAATGTATTCTAATGCTTCTTCCAAAGAAAATTTAACCTTGGGTGCAATTTTCATTTTTTCATCAGAGCCGGAAGCACGCATATTGGTCAGCTTCTTTTCGGTGCACAAATTTACTACCAAATCTTCGGAGCGAATATGTTCACCCACTATCATGCCGGTGTAAACATCTTCTCCCGGATCTACAAAAAATTTTCCTCTGTCTTGCAGTTTATCAATACTGTATGCGACGGCTTTTCCTGTTTCTTTGCTTACTAAAACGCCATTGATACGCATAGGAATTTCACCTGCCCATTCCTTAAATGCAATAAATCGATGAGCCATTACAGCTTCTCCTGCAGTGGCGGTTAATACTTGATTTCTGATCCCAATTAACCCACGAGACGGAATCTCAAATTCTAAATGTGTTCTCTCGCCTTTTACTTGCATGTTAACCATCGTGCCTTTTCTTTGTGTGGCAAGATCAATCACTTTTCCGGAATATTCTGAAGGCACATCCACAGTTAGAATTTCAAATGGTTCTAACTTTTTTCCGTTTTCTTCTTTAATGATTACTTTTGGCTGTCCAACCTGCATCTCATAACCCTCCCGCCGCATAGTTTCAATTAAAATAGATAAATGCAAAATGCCGCGTCCATATACCAGATAAGCATCTGGTGAGTTAGTTTCTTCTATCCTCAAAGCCAGATTTTTTTCTAATTCTTTGTATAATCGCTCTCTTAAATGTCTGGAAGTAACAAACTTTCCTTCTCGTCCAAAAAAGGGAGAATTATTGATGGTAAAAAGCATACTCATAGTTGGTTCGTCAATATGAATAGGCGGCAGGGGCTCCGGATTTTCAAAATCAGCCACCGTATCACCTATTTCAAAATTTTCAATACCAGTGAAGGCACAAATATCACCGGCTCCTACAACGTTTACTTTACTTTTTCCTAATTTATCAAACACATACAATTCTTTCACTCTGGATTTTTGAATACTGCCGTCTCTTTTAATGACACTGACAGGCATGTTTTCCTTTATCACGCCACGAAATACTCTACCAATAGCAATTCGGCCGATATAAGAGGAATAATCTAAGGATGAAATTTGAATCTGGAGTGTTCCTGGAATAATTTGCGGAGAAGGAATTTTTTCAATGATTTGATCTAATAAATATGTAATATCGTTTGTTGGAGTTTTATAATCTGCTCCCATCCATCCTTGTTTAGCTGAGCCGTACACTACCGGAAAATCCAATTGTTCTTCGCTTGCCTCTAAATTAAAAAAGAGTTCATATACAGCTTCCAATGTATGCTCAGGTGTACAATTTGGTTTATCTACTTTGTTAATCACAACAATGGGCTTTTTACCTGATTGAATGGCTTTTTGAGTAACAAAACGGGTCTGAGGCATGGGTCCTTCAAAGGCATCTACCAGCAAAAGTACACCATCTACCATGTTCATAATACGCTCCACTTCTCCACCAAAATCGGCGTGCCCTGGTGTATCAATGATATTAATTTTATATCCTTTGTACTGTACTGAAACGTTTTTTGAAAGTATAGTAATCCCTCTTTCCCTTTCCAGATCGTTATTATCAAGAATAAGTTCACCGGGATTTTCATGTTCACGAAAGACCTCACAGGTCTTTAAAATTTTGTCCACTAAGGTGGTTTTACCATGGTCTACATGGGCAATGATGGCGATGTTTCTAATAAATTTTTGTTCCATAATCATTAAAAATAGTCGGCAAAGATAGAAAGAAAATGGATAGAAATGAAAGCCGTGAAGTTTATTTTTTAAACACGCCTGATGCTAATCTTTTAGTTTTAAGACAGCCATGAAGGCGTTTTGAGGAATTTCCACTCTTCCTACCTGACGCATTCTCTTTTTACCTTCTTTTTGTTTTTCTAATAACTTTCTTTTTCTGGAAATATCCCCGCCATAACATTTAGCAGTAACATCTTTTCTAAGAGCTTTAATCGTTTCACGGGCAATAATTTTTGAACCAATGGCGGCCTGAATAGGTATTTCAAACTGGTGTCTTGGAATAAGTTCTTTTAATTTTTCGCACATTTTTTTGCCAAACTCATAAGCATTGTTTCTGTGTATCAAAGCACTTAAAGCGTCTACCGGTTCACCGTTCAATAAAATGTCTAATTTGACTAAATCGGCTTCTTTGTATCCTATCGGATGGTAATCAAAAGACGCATAGCCCCTGGAAATACTTTTAAGACGATCGTAAAAATCAAATACAATTTCACCAAGTGGCATTTCAAAAATAAGTTCCACGCGGTCCGTTGTTAAATAATTTTGGGATAATAAAGTGCCTCTTTTTTCAATACACAAATTCATTACTGGACCCACATATTCTGCTTTTGTAATAATACTGGCTTTGATGTAAGGTTCTTCAATATATGCTATTTTAGCAATAGGCGGTAAATCAGCAGGATTGTTTACAGTTAAGGTCTCACCGGAAGTTGTATGCACAAGATAACTTACGTTGGGAACAGTGATGATAACATTCATATTAAATTCTCTTTCAAGCCGTTCCTGAACAATTTCCATGTGAAGCATTCCCAAAAACCCGCAACGAAATCCAAACCCAAGCGCCACGGATGATTCAGGTTCCCAGGTCAAAGAAGCATCGTTTAATTTTAATTTTTCCATACTGGATCTCAAATCTTCATAATCTTCTGTATCTACAGGATATATTCCTGCAAAAACCATAGGTTTTACGTCTTCAAACCCTTTAATTGGCTGTGCAGCAGGATTAAAAGCATGGGTAATAGTATCGCCTACTTTCACTTCGGATGCTTGCTTAATACCTGTTACAATATAGCCCACATTGCCGGCCGATAGTTCTTCTTTTGGGACTAAATTCAGTTTTAGAATACCTACTTCTTCTGCTATGTATTCATTTCCGGTATTAAAAAATTTGACACGTTCGCCCTTTTTGAGTGTGCCATTATAGATGCGGTAGTAAGCAATGACACCACGAAAGGAATTAAAAACAGAATCAAAGATCAGTGCTTGCAAGGGGGCATTAGGATCGCCTGTAGGAGGAGGGATTCGTTCAACAATGGCTTCTAAAACTTTGTCCACACCAAAACCGGTTTTGCCGGAGGCGTGAATAATTTCTTCTTTTTTACAACCAATTAAATCTACAATCTGGTCGGATACTTCTTCTATGTTGGCACTTGGCAAATCTACTTTATTCAGAACAGGGATAATGGTTAAATTATTGTCTAATGCCATAAAAAGGTTAGAGATGGTTTGTGCCTGAATGCCTTGTGAAGCGTCCACTACAAGTAAAGCCCCTTCACAGGATGCAATTGAACGCGACACTTCGTAACTAAAATCAACATGACCTGGGGTATCAATTAGATTAAGAATATACTTTTCGCCCTTGTAATCATAATCCATTTGTATAGCGTGACTTTTAATGGTTATACCGCGTTCCTTCTCCAGTTCCATATCATCCAGCACCTGATCCTGCATTTGTCTTTTATCGATGGTATTCGTGTATTCTAAAAGGCGGTCAGCAAGCGTGCTTTTACCATGATCTATGTGTGCAATAATGCAAAAATTTCGTATGTTTTTCATGTCCTGTCTTTATATTAGCCCGCAAAAATACACAAACAAAAGAAAATTAGAGCGATTCAATAACTTTTTGAAAGTATTTTTCGTATAATTGTAAAAATTAAAATGTATGGAAAACACTAATACAATGAAATTTGAGAAAATTGAAAAAGAAAAAATTGCGGAATTGAAGTTTCCTGAAGAAGATGTATTAACAGATGAAGCATCCAAAAAAGAACGATGGAATGATTTACAAAGAGCTACAACATTGGGAAATATAGATAAAATTAAGTTTAAACTATACTTTGCAGATGACATGACCCATAGATATACCGAAACTACAATATGGGGACTAACTGAAAAATATGTTATTTTGAAGCAAGGAGTTATGATACCGGTAAAGAGAGTGTATTACATAAAATTTTGAATGTGCATAAAAATGGTTGTGAAAGCAGAGGAGTATGAGAGTAAGAACTGGTTGTGAACACTAATTATGATTATTCATACAGCAGATATTTTTTCCTTACTTTTAAAAAGTTTTGCAAATCTTTTTGCCATTTTTGACGAATTTTATCTTCGCTTAATCCTTTGATAATATCTTTTTGTAATTGGCTATTTCCTGCGTGGTAATTGAAATTCTTATTAAAAAAGTTTTTAGTTTTCATAGCTTTATAGAATAGTATCAGCCAATTTAAATTAATTTTTCGTGGATGAGCAAAGAGATATAGATCATTTGATAAATCAAGCCCGCAACATACCTTATCTTTATATTTAGGATTTTTACTGATGAAAGTTGCTTTTGGCGTGAAGCAAAAGGATTTATCAGGATAATCAGGGTGTCCTATGATTTGAAAAGCTTTGTTTGTGCCTCTGCCCACGCTTACAATAGTTCCTTCAAATAAGCCAAGTGAAGGATAGAGTATAATAGATTGCCAAGAATTGAGATTGGGAGAGGGTATTGAGTGCATTTTTATCATCATATTGTGAGAATAGTTTTTGAGTTTGATAACATTTAATTGGACTTTTTTAGAAGAAGGACGAAAGGATGCTTCATTGTTCATTAGCAGTGCTAATTCGCCAATAGTCATTCCATATACAATGGGAATAGGGAGTATTCCTACAAAGGACCTGAAATTGGTATCCAATACAGGGCCGTCCACATAAAAGCCATTGGGATTGGGTCTGTCTAAAACAATGAGCGGTATATCCTTTTCTGCACAAGATTTCATAATATAATACAAGGTGGAGATATAAGTATAAAACCGTACTCCCACATCCTGCAGATCAAAAACAATCATCTCTACATTTTCTAAATCTTTTGCAGAAGCTTGTTTATTTTTTCCATACAAGGAAATGACAGGGATTCCTGTTTTCAGATCAATAGTATCTCTTATTTTTTCACCGGCATCTTCTGTTCCCCTAAAACCGTGTTCTGGTGCAAAAATTTTTGTGATTTTTACATTTAAATTCAATAGTGTATCTAAAAGATGTTTCCCCTGAATATAGGATGATGCATTGGCTACAAGTGCTACTTTTTTATTTTTAATGAGCGGCAGGTATTCATTAATTTGCTCATTGCCTTTTGTTATCTGCTTTTCTTCTACTATAAGAATAGAAGAAGTATTGCTTTGAGCAGGTACACTACTAACAGCAAATGTTAGAATAAATAAGAAAGTGTAAAACGCTATTTTCATTCACAGAAAAGTAAAATTATTTTTACCAATTATTGAATGCTTTGTTGAAAATATCTTCTGTCAATTGGCGAAAAATTTCATTCAGTAAAACACTCTCAACTTCCGATATATTTTTGGTGCCATCATAATCTGAAAAGCGGGTGAAATTTTGTTCAAAACTTTTGGAAGGATCGTACGGATTGGTATACTTTACATATACGCTGATAGTAAGACGATTCTGTGCGGCATTATCGCTGCCTTGTATAGCCACCGGACTGATGATGTAATCGGCAATATAGCCACTAAATTGTAAATCGCCACTTTTAGGAACTAATGACAAATTCGTTTGGGATTGTAAAACATCTCTTAATTTTTCAGTAAATCTTTGTGGAACGTGCGGTCCTGCAATAGAAGATTGATTGCCAAAATATTCTACTGAAACGGTTTTAGCTTCAGGAGGAATGGTTGCACCGCTTAAAGACATTTTGACTTTACAGGAAAAAAAAGGAATCATTACGATTAGAACAGGAAATAAGAAAACAACTTTTTTGAAATGGTATGTAAAAAAACGAAGCATTAAAACTCACAATTTTTAGGTGTTCTTGGGAAAGGTATCACATCACGGATATTGCTCATACCGGTACAAAATTGTACCAATCGTTCAAAGCCAAGTCCGAAGCCAGCGTGTGGAACAGTTCCAAACCGTCGTGTGTCTAAGTACCAATACATTTCTTTAGTAGATATGCGGAGTTCGTTCATGCGTTTTTCCAAAACTTCTAATCGTTCTTCTCTTTGTGAGCCGCCGATGATTTCACCAATACCGGGGAATAATACATCCATTGCCCGGACGGTTTTGCCATCTTCGTTTTGTCGCATGTAAAAGGCCTTAATTTCTTTTGGATAATCGGTTAAAATAACGGGTTTCTTAAACTCTTTTTCAACTAAATAACGTTCGTGTTCGGTTTGTAAATCCATGCCCCATTTTACCGGGAATTGAAATTTTTTCTTTTTGTTGTAATTTGAGTTTTCAAGTATTTCAATAGCTTGGGTGTAAGTAAGCCGTTCAAAAGGTTCATGGATACAAAATTGTAATTTTTCAATAAGCGGCATATTGCTACGTTCGTTTTGTGGTTTTTGTTTTTCTTCATCTGTTTGTCTTTGTTGTAAAAATTCAAGTTCGGGTGTGTGGTTTTCCAAAACGAAGTTCAGAAGGTATTTCAACATTTCTTCTGCTAAATTCATATTGTCGTTTAGGTCATAAAAAGCCATTTCAGGTTCTATCATCCAGAATTCAGCAAGGTGACGTGGGGTATTAGAATTTTCGGCGCGAAAAGTAGGACCAAAAGTATATACTTCTGAAAAGGCCATCGCACCGAGTTCAGCTTCTAATTGTCCCGAAACGGTAAGATTGGCAGGTTTTCCAAAAAAATCTTTTGAAAAGTTCACTTTTCCATCTTCTGTTTTAGGCACATTATTCAAATCAAAGGTCGTTATTTGAAAAAGTTCGCCGGCACCTTCTGCATCGGAAGCGGTAATAATAGGGGTATGTATGTAAACAAATCCCCGATCTTGAAAGAATTGATGAATAGCAAAAGCTAAGCTATTGCGGATGCGAAAGACCGATTGGAAAGTAGTGGTGCGCATTCGGAGATGGGCGATTTCTCTTAAAAATTCCAAACTGTGTTTTTTGGGCTGCAGCGGGTATTGTTCGGGCGGACATTCACCTAGTATTTCTATTGTTTGTGCAAGAATTTCGTGTGTTTGTCCTTTACCTTGTGAAGGGACTAATAATCCTTGTATTTTTAGAGAAGTGCCGGTGTGTATTTTTTTTAATGTTTCTTCCGGAAAGTGGTTGAAGTCCACAACAATTTGTAGATTTTGTATGGTAGACCCGTCGTTCAATGAAATAAACTGATTGTTTCTAAATGTTCTCACCCAACCCATTACAAGTATATTTTGTTGTTGGGGTACTAATTTCAAAATATCACTTATTTTGGTTCGTTTCATACGGTTTTCTTTTTATCATCCAATAAATACCGAATACAATAAAAGGAATGCTCAACATTTGTCCCATATTTATGGGTAATTGATCTTCAAATGCTTCCTGATTTTCTTTGAGAAATTCTATAAAAAACCGAAAGGTAAACAGCAAAACACAGAACAAGCCAAACATAAATCCCGGTGCTAAATCTTGTCGTTTGGTTTTCCATAAATAAATGAATAGAATAAAAAGTAAGCCGGCATAAATGGCTTCGTATAATTGAGAAGGATGGCGGGGAATGTTGTCAACACTTGCAAAGATAAAAGCAAAGGGTAGGGTAGTGGGTTTCCCAATAATTTCAGAGTTCATAAGATTTCCGATGCGGATGAGCATACCCGCTAATGGTACAACGATGACGATTCTATCTAAGAGCCACCAGATGTTTTCTTTTGTTTTGTATACATAGAGCCAGATAGCAATAAGGATGCCAATAGCGCCACCATGACTGGCTAATCCGCCTTCATAAATTTTAAGAATGTCGAATGGGTGGGTGATGTAGTAGTTAAAATCATAGAATAAGCAGTGCCCTAGTCTTGCTCCAATAATTGACCCCAGCATAACATAAAGTGTCAGGTTATCAAGTGCTTCTTGCTTTCTGTTTTCCAGTTTATAGATCTTACTGAGTATGTAGTGAGATAAAATAAAAGACAAAGCCCACATCAAGCCATACCAGCGAACAGGCCAATTTATCACGGGAATGGTAAAAATTTCCGGAGATGGATTCCAATAAACGTACTGTAAGAGCATAATAATTAAGCGAGATTAATAATATCTAAAACTACAAGTAGTGCAAATATAACAGCCGGAAGAAGGAATAAAAGATGAAGGATAAGATCTACCCAAAAATTAGTAGTTGCTTTTTTGCCATCGTGTAGGTAAACAGCAATTAAACATAAAATAGGAAAGAGTGCCAGAATTACCTGAATAATTTTATCGTCGTTGTTTTTTTGTGAAGAAAGGGAGGTGGTATTTTGTGATTTTTTCTGAGGAGTTGCATTGATATGGGTATAAGTTTTCGTGTAATTTACAGCATTCAAAAAAGATGGATTGTTGTAGCGATGCTTCATTTTATTAGAGTATAAGAGTTGGCTTTTAGTGATGGTTTTATTTTGTGGAATATTTTCATGGGCGGTTGTTACCGGATGGTTTGACTTAGTGGATAAAGATGAGTGTGTCGGATGGTTGGTATTATCAGAAATTAATGCTTTGGAAATAATTTTGTTGTTTTCAATCTTTTGGGCTTGTGGTTTCATGGTATGTACGATGGTTTCAAGGTACATTCCTTTTGTGTATTTTCTCTTAATAAAATTATGAGTGGAGCAGGAAGTGAATAAGGCGCTGATAGTCAGCATACTTGCTAAAACAAGATTAATTTTTTTCATAGTTTTAATTTTTTTGCTGTGAATGTACATCATTTTTCCCATTCAATGATTTTCATATTTAAAATTTTACCGGTGTTTAATTCAAAAAAAAGTGCTGTACATAGCTTATGAATGCCGTATTTACCGGCAGCACCGGGGTTCATATACCATAGATTATGGGCATTGTCCCATTTTACTTTCAGGATATGCGAATGTCCGCACACTAAAATATCGGGATGATAATCTTGTATGAGTTTTTGCGTACTTGTAGAATATTTTCCATAGGACCCTGCAATGTGGGTTATTAAAATTTTGAAATTTTCCAGTTCAAAATATAGATATTCATTGGTTTGGGTTCGGATGTCAGAGCCGTCAATATTTCCATAAACGATTCGTGTAGTTTTATTTTTAGAGAAAGATTGAATCGTGTTCAACACATTAGTATTTCCAATATCTCCGGCGTGCCAAACTTCATCTGCTTGTTGAAAATATTTTACCCATTCTGCATTCCAATAGCCGTGTGTATCAGAAAACAGGAATATTTTAGTCATTTAAAGAGAAGGGATTAAAAGGTCGTAATGGGCATTATGAGAGATATTACTCTTTCTCCCGGATTTTCCTGATGTGGTTTAATTAATACAGCCCGATTTGATTCGGTCATTTCAAATACAATTTCGTCAGATGAAATATTTTGTAATTGTTCAAGTAATAAAGGGGCGTTGAAAGCAATGGTAAAAGCTTCGCCTTGATACGTACAGGTTAGATTTTCAATAGCGGATTCGTTAAATTCTTCATTCACAGCGGTAACTTTAAGTAAACTACCGTTCATTTCAAATTGAACGCGATTGTTTTCTAATGTAGAAAAAACTTTTACCCGACGAATGGAGGCCATTAAAGCATTTCTGTCTACAATTAGTTTTTTAGAAAAATTTTTCGGGAAAATGTCTCTGTATTTTGGAAATTCTCCGGATGCTAATTTGGAATAAATGGTGTATTCACCGACTTTTATCTGAATAAATCCATTGGCATAATTGATTTCTACTGCGTCATCCAACTTGTCTAATATCTTTGTAATAACTGAGATATTTTTCTTGGGTAGTATAAAAGATAATGTGGTTTCGGGTCTGGAATCTGTGCGTGTGTATTCTATAAGGCGATGCGTATCTGTTGAAACAAAAACGGCTTCGTTTTCTAAAAACTGGCAATACACTCCACAAAGATTGGGACGAAGTTCGATATCATCTGAAGCAGCAAAGAATGTTTTCTCCAGTCCAATTTTGAATAAGTCGGACTTGATGGTAAAGGAGCCAGAAAACTCAGTGTTTACGCCAATAGTAGGGTATTGGTCGCCATCAAAAACACTGAGTTTATATTCTCCCTGATCGGTTTTAAGTTTAATTGACATGTCGTCTGGAAGTAAAATAACGGTCAAGGGTTGTTCGGGTAAGCTTTGTAAAATTTCAATTATTTTTTTACCATTGATGACAAAACCATTTTGAAAATTAGCAGATGTTTCGGAAGCTGCTGGATTGACGTGAATAGAAGTTTGCACCTGAAGGTCCTGACTAAATGCTGTGATGTTTAGAGTGTTTTTATTTAGTTCAAATAAAAAGCCCTCCAGCAAGGGATTGGCTTTATTGGTAGATAAAATAGGGCTTAGGTTTTTTAAGTGTTCTAAAACAATAGAAGGCGTAGTAATAAACATCATAATCTTGCAATTTTTATCCGTGCAAAAGTAAATTAAACAAAAAGATGTATCAGAAGTATTTTACTAACAAACTAAAAAAGTTATGAACTTCATAAAAATTAGAAAAATTCATAAGATGATTTATGGCTTTGCTAATAATACTTTTCGAGATACTTTGTATTTACCCGATTTTGGGTCTATACCTAAATACTTAACTTCTAGCGTATCACCTTCTTTGAGCACATCGGTCAGGGTTTCCCGTCTTACCCAGTCGTATTCTGAAATGTGTAGTAAGGCATCTTTTCCTGGCAAAAATTCTACAAAGGCACCATACGGCATAATTGATTTTACTTTTGCGGTGTACACTTCTCCTACTTCTGGTATAGCAATAATCAGTTTAATTTTATTAACGGCATTTTTAACGGCTTGTTCATTGGCGCCAAATATATTCGCTCTCCCAATGATTCCGCTGGTTTCTTCTAATTGAATGGTAGTTTGCGTTTCTCTTTGAATTTCCTGAATGATTTTTCCGCCTGGTCCGATAATAGCACCAAAATATTCTACTGGTACATCTATTGAAACAAATCTTGGTGCGTGCTGTTTGAGTTCTTTTCTGGGTTCGGCGATGGCTTTTATCATTTCATTCATAATGTGCATTCTCCCTTCTTTTGCCTGATACAGTGCTTCTCTCATGATGTCATAAGACAAACCATTCACTTTTAAGTCCATTTGTACGGCGGTAATTCCGTCTTTTGTACCACACACTTTGAAATCCATATCGCCTAAGTGATCTTCATCGCCAAGAATATCCGATAATACCGCGTAATTTCCTTTGTCATCTGTAATTAAACCCATAGCAATCCCCGCTACTGGTTTTCTAATCTGAATACCTGCATCCATTAAAGCAAGTGTGCCGGCACATACGGTAGCCATACTGGAAGAACCGTTACTTTCTAAAATATCGGATACTACACGAATGGTATATCCGGTGTCTTGTGGGACCATTCTTTTGAGTGCTCTATGTGCTAAATTCCCATGTCCTATTTCCCTTCTTCCAGGACCTCTCATGGGTTTTACTTCGCCGGTTGAAAAAGGTGGAAAATTGTAGTGTAATATAAATTTTTCTTCTTCAATTTTTATAGCTTTATCTAAAATCAAAATATCGTCTGGCGTACCAAGTGTTACGGTGGTTAAGGATTGTGTTTCACCTCTTGTAAAAATGGCACTTCCATGTGCCATTGGTAAATAATCCACTTCACAATAAATAGGACGAATGTCTTTTAATCCTCTTCCATCCAAACGCATTCTATCGTTTAATATCATTTTTCTGACAGCATCGTATTCAATGAGTCCGTAGTATTTATCAATCAAGGCAGATTTTTCTTTGAGTTCTTCTTCAGAAAATTGATTTTTGAAATCATCCAGCACTTGGGTAAATGCTTTTTTTCGTTCGTGTTTATTGGGATTTTTACTTTTTGCTACTTCATATACTTTATTAAATAGTTCATTGTACATTTTTTGTTTTAAATCTTCGTCTTTTGTTTCATGAAGGTATTCACGTTTGGCGGGGGCATTGGCTTTTTCAGCAAACTCTTTAATGGCTTGAATCTGAGTTTTAATGGCTTTGTGAGCAAATTGAATTGCTTCAATCATTTCATCTTCTGATATTTCGTTCATTTCGCCTTCGACCATCACAATATCGGTTTCGGTAGCAGCCACTATCATGTCTATAGTAGATTTTTCCAATTGTTCAATATCCGGGTTAATAAGTAATTTACCATCTATTTTTCCTACTCTTACTTCTGACATGATTTTTGTAACTGGTATATCAGAAACTGCTATTGCAGCAGAAGCAGCAAGTCCGGCGAGTGCGTCGGGCATATCTTTTTTATCACTGGAAATTAAATAAATTAAAACCTGAGTTTCTGCATGATAATCGTCAGGAAATAAAGGCCGTAATGCTCTATCTACGAGGCGACTCACAAGTATTTCGTAATCGGATAGTTTTCCTTCTCTTTTAAAGAAAGAGCCGGGTATTCTTCCGGAAGCGGCAAATTTTTCCTGATAATCCACGGTCAAGGGCATAAAATCTACGCCTTCTTTTGCTTCTTTAGCACTAACAACAGTGGCCAATAACATGGTATTGTTGAATTTTAAAACAACAGAGCCATCTGCTTGTCTGGCTAATTTTCCGGTTTCTAAAGTAATTCGCCTTCCATCTCCAATATCAAAGTGATGTGTGATAGGTTTTAACATATAGTAAGTTTTTTTATTTAATTAAAAAGGGCATACACTAAAATCATTGTACTTGATTTAAGTGTAATGCCCCCCGTTTGTTATTTGATGTTCTTAAGTAATTAATGCAATTACTTAAATAGGATGTTCTTATTTTCTAATATTTAATTCTTTAATGAGTGTTCTGTATTGTGATAAATGGTGTTCTTTCAAGTAGTTTAATAATTTTCTTCTTTGGTTCACTAATTTCATTAATGCACGTTGTGTTGCAAAATCTTTTTTATTACTTTGTAAATGTTGAGAAAGGTGTTGTATCCTTTCAGTTAGCAAGGCAATTTGCACAGAAGTGTCGCCGGTGTTTTTGTTATTTCCGGCTATTTTTTTTATAATTTCTGCTTTTGTTTCTTTTGTCAATGGCATGGTATTTAATTTTATGATAATGAATAACGTTTAAAGGCGATTACTTTTACATCTTTATCAACAGATTGTAAGTATTGGCTAATGCTTAGCTTGCTATCTTTAATATATTCCTGATTTAATAAGGTAGATTCTTTGAAAAATTTATTTAGTTTTCCTTGGGCAATTTTTTCAACCATCTCTTCTGGTTTTCCTTCTTGTCTTACTTGTTCTCTTGCAATTTCTAATTCTCTTTCTAATACTGATTGTGGCACATCATTTTTGTCAATTGAGACGGGTGCCATTGCGGCTATTTGCATTGCTATATTTTTTGCGGCTTCTTCGTTGATTGGTTTACTGAATCCAACAATAACAGCCAATCTATTGCCGGGATGAATATATGAAACTACAAAAGGGGCTTCTAATGCGGCATAGTAGCCGATTTCAATTTTTTCGCCGATTTTAGCGATTTGCTCCATTAATTTATCGCTAATTGAAATATCGGAGTTGTATGGAAGTTTTTTTAATGCTTCTGAATCAGATGGGAATTTTTCTAAAGCTATTGCAGCGACTTCTTCTGCAAAGGATTGGAAATCTTGATTTTTGGCAACGAAATCGGTTTCACAGTTGATGGATAGTAAAATAGCGTGGGTATTGTTTTTAATTTTGGCTAGTACAAATCCTTCTTTTGCTTCTCGGTCTTGTCTGTTAGCGGCAATTTTAGCCCCCTTTTTTCTTAAATAGTCAATTGCTTTTTCAAAATCGCCACCACTTTCTTCCAGTGCTTTTTTGCAGTCCATCATTCCGGCACCGGTTTGTTGTCTTAATTTATTAATATCTGCAACAGTAACAGCCATAGTATTATTTTTTTGTGGTTCGTTTTCTGTTTCTTGGTTTTCTGGTTTCGCTATCCTCTTCTGTTTCTACCAGTTCATATTTTGACTTGATAGTATCTTCTTCGTTGTTATCGTATTTTTCAACGACTTCTTGGCCTTTTTCTTTCAGTCCTTCTGCAATGGCTTCACAAACAGTGGTCAGTATGATATCAATAGAAGTAGCCGCATCATCATTGGCAGGAATAGGATAGTTTACATCGTTGGGGTTGGCATTGGTATCTACCATTGCAAAGGTAGGAATGTTGAGACGTTTAGCTTCTTTTACAGCCGTGTGTTCTTTTACAATATCAATTACAAAAAGAGCGGATGGTAAGCGGTTCATATCCGCGATGGAGCCAAATTGTTTTTGGAGTTTAGCTTTTTCACGTGTTAGTAATAATCGTTCTTTTTTAGATATTTTATCAAATGTTCCGTCGGTTTCCATTTTTTCAATCTGATACATTCTTTTGATAGAACGGCGAATGGTTGCAAAGTTTGTCAATAGTCCTCCGGGCCATCTTTCAACAACATAGGGCATTCCAAGAGGTTTTACTTTGTTTTCAATAATTTCTTTTGCTTGCTTTTTGGTGGCTACAAAGAGAATTTTTTTATTTTGTTTAGCCAAATTTTTAAGGATGTTGTAGGTTTCTTCAAGTTTAGCGAGTGTTTTGTTCAAATCAATGATGTGTACCCCGTTTTTTTCTCCATAAATGTAGGGTGCAAAAGCAGGGTTCCATCTTCTTTTTAAGTGTCCAAAATGAACACCGGCTTCCAGTAATTGTTCAAAGTTAGGCAACGACATAAGTTATTTTAATTTTTATTATTATTAAACTAAATGAATAGATATTTTTAGCGTTTTGTAAATTGAAAGCGTTTGCGGGCTTTTTTGCGTCCGTATTTTTTTCTTTCTACAATACGGGCATCGCGTGTAAGTAATTTTTCATGTTTTAAGACGGGTTTCAGTTCAGGATTCATTTCAACTAAAGCTTTGGCTATTGCTAAACGCAAGGCCTGTGATTGACCGGTAACTCCCCCTCCTTTAATATTGGCGTAAAGATCGTATTTAGAAAAGTCAAAATTGGTTGCCTTGAAGGGTTGTGTTACATAATACTGAAGAGTAGGGGTAGGAAAATACTCTTTGAAATCTCTGTTATCATTAATAATTATTTTTCCTGTACCTTTTTTAATATAGATCCTCGCGATAGAGGTTTTTCTTTTTCCTGTTGTATTAATCACTTCCATAGTTATGCTTTAATTGAATTGATGTCTATTGATTTAGGGTTTTGTGCCTGATGCGGATGCTCATTACCTGTGTATATATAAACGTTTGTATTTAATTTTCGGCCTAAACGGTTTTTAGGGAGCATACCATGAATGGCTAATTTCAAAATTTCAGTTGGTCTCTTTTTCATCCAGTATTCCGGAGTAGAAAATCTCTGCCCTCCGGGATACCCTGTATAACGAATGTATTGTTTATCGGACATTTTTTTTCCGGTAAAACGTACTTTATCGGCGTTGATTATAATGACATTGCATCCTGCATCTACACGTGGTGTAAAGGATGACAAATGCTTACCTCTCAAAAGGTAAGCAACTTTGGAAGCCAACCTACCTACTATTTGGTTGGTTGCATCTACAACTACCCATTCTTTTTGAGCAGTAGATTTATTCAAATACTTGGTTTTGTAACTCAGTGTATCCACGTTTTTAATGTTTTATTTTTTTAAGGGGTGCAAATTTATAGAATAGATTTTAATTTGTCAAATTTTTTTTGAACTATTTTTTAGTATGAAAT
>CAZNVL010000010.1:0-16294 GCA_964576565.1 uncultured Flavobacteriaceae bacterium
TTTAAACCCGATATGGTAGCAGGACATTCTTTAGGTGAATTCTCTGCACTGGTAGCTAATAAAACGCTCTCATTTGAAAACGCTATTCAACTGGTTTACACCCGTGCTATGGCGATGCAAAAGGCCTGTGAAATCAACCCTTCTACAATGGCTGCCGTATTAGGTTTAGAAGACAATAAAGCGGAAGAAATTTGCAAGCAAGTACAGGAAGAAACCGGCGAAGTAGTCGTACCGGCGAATTACAATTGCCCCGGCCAACTGGTTATTTCAGGCAGTTTAAAAGGTATTGAAGTGGCTTGCGCAAAACTAAAATCGGCCGGTGCCAAAAGAGCATTGGTATTACAAGTAGGTGGAGCTTTTCATTCGCCCTTAATGGAACCCGCCAGACAAGAACTGGAAAAAGCCATCCAACAAACTCCTTTCAATACGCCTATTTGTCCTATTTATCAAAATTATACAGCATTACCAGAAACCCATCCTGAAAAGATAAAACTCAACTTAATAGCACAACTCACAGCCCCTGTAAAATGGACACAATCTGTTCAAAAAATGGTAGAAGACGGCGCCACTCGCTTTATAGAAATTGGACCCGGTAAAGTTTTGCAAGGACTAATTAAAAAAATTGCCACACAAGTTGAAATTGCATAGCAATATGAAATCTTTTTTTTCAAAATTATTTTTCCTTCTGTTTCTTTATTCTTACTTTTTGTTCGCTCAAAGAAAAGGTACTTATTATTATCCGCAATTTTTTAGAGGCGCTGGAATATTCCTTGCTGCCAATCATTCGATGCATCATTATGTAAATAAAAACGAAGATTTAAAAAATTTTTTTAGGCCAATTTACGAATATTATTATCCACCTTCTCATTACTCAAGAGAATTCTTTTCGTGGGGGGGCGGCATTTTTGCCGAATTTTTACCTTTTGATAATATCCGATGGCAAACGGAAATTGAATACACTCACAAAGGTGCTAAAGAAAAACAAGTATTAGATTGGTTTTGGGGTAGTGTGAGCGATAAATTTTATCCAAACAAATACACTTATCTTCAATGGAATAATTATTTAAAATGGTTTTTCTTAAAAGATAATTGGGGCACCTATTACTGGATGTTCGGCATTCGCTTGGAATATTTATTATCACAATCCATCAATGTATATGCGCCCATTAGTAATTCATTCCCTAAATTCTGGTTCAGTGGTGATGTAGCGCTGGGTTATGAATGGGATGTTACGTGGTTTCGTTATTTTCATCCTTTTGTTGAATATCACTGGAATCCGGACATTATTTATCACACGTACAACAAAAATTTATATAATGTAAAAGTAAGAAACCGAACATTTGAATTACGATTTGGCTTAATTTTCCGCCCCAAAGGCAGAGCCATTGACGATTGCAATGCACCTAAATACAGAGGGGTTGAATTTTAATTAAAACAAATATTGATTTATGTCAAAAGATGTATTATACTCCTTAACACAGGGCGCCCTGATGCCTCAGGAAGAAGCGGTGATGCTGAAACCTAAAAACAATCAATTAGTAATTGGTATTCCAAAAGAAATTGCTTTTCAGGAAAATCGTGTGGCATTAGTCCCCGATGCAGTAGCACTGTTAGTCAATAATGGACATCAGATAATTATTGAAAAAGACGCCGGAAGGGCTGCTAATTTTGATGATCACGATTATAGCGAAGCCGGCGCACAAATAGTATATTCTGCACAAGAAGTGTATGAAAAAGCAACGATTATTTTGAAAATCGCTCCCCCGACAATGGAAGAATTGGATTGGATGAAGCCCAAACAGATTTTGTTTTCCGCCTTACAATTAAGCATTCAGCCCAAAGATTTTCTCAAAAAATTGATTGCTAAAAAACTCAATTGTGTAGCGTATGAACTGATTACAGACGGTGAAAACATTTTCCCTTTTATTCGTGCTATGGGCGAAATTGCTGGTAGTACAAGTATTTTAATTGCTGCAGAGTTGCTGAGTAATATCAACGGAGGACCGGGATTTTTATTAGGTGGCATTACTGGCATTACACCGACTGAAGTAGTGATTATAGGCGCTGGAACTGTCGGAGAGTTTGCCGCCAGAGCAGCACTGGGATTAGGGGCGAATGTAAAAGTGTTTGATAATTCTATTTATCGTTTACGAAGATTACAAAATGCTTTGGGGACAAGAATTTTTACTTCCATTATAGTTCCTCGTGTTTTGGAAAAACATTTGAAAACCGCCGATGTAGTAATCGGAGCGATGCGGGCAAGTGGCGCCAGAGCACCTGTAATTGTTACAGAACGAATGGTTTCTGAAATGAAAGCCGGTGCGGTTATTATTGATGTAAGCATTGATCAGGGTGGAGTGTTTGAAACCTCTCAACCGACCAATCACTCTCAACCGACATTTAAAAAACACAGTGTGATTCATTATTGTGTACCCAATATCCCTTCCAGAGTAGCACGCACGGCATCGTATGCTTTTAGTAATTTATTAGCCCCTATTTTAATCAATATGGGTGAAGAGGGTGGATTTGATGGATTAATTCGCAGAGACGCCGGACTCAGAAAAGGTGTTTATGTTTACAACGGCATTCTGACTAATAAACCTCTTTCTGAAACTTTCAAATTACCTTACAAAGATATTAACTTATTAACGGCTAATCCTCTTGCCAATTAAAAATATCTTAACTATGAAAAAAGTTTTAGCAAACGATGGTATTGATAAAATTGGAAAAGAACTGCTTGAAAAAGCGGGCTTTGAAGTAGATACTGAAAAAATACCACAAGAAAAATTAATAGATGTCATTAATGAAAAAGAATACACTGTTTTGATTGTGAGAAGCGCTACTCAGGTTAGAAAAGATTTAATAGATGCTTGTCCAAACTTAAAAATTATTGCCCGGGGCGGCGTAGGAATGGATAACATTGATGTGGAATATGCTAAACAAAAAGGTATTATAGTTATCAATACGCCTGCTGCCTCTTCTCATTCTGTGGCAGAATTGGTTTTTGCACATTTATTTTCATTGATTAGATTTCTGCATTCTTCTAACCGTGCAATGCCCATAAACGGGAATACCACATTCCAACAATTAAAAAAAGAATATGCTGCCGGCAAAGAATTAAAAGGAAAAGCATTAGGTATCATCGGATTTGGAAGAATCGGACAGGAAGTGGCAAAAATGGCCATCGGATTACAAATGAATATCTTAGCGTATGATCCTTATGTGAGTTCTGCAGAATTAGAATTATCTTTTCCTTTTATCAACAAAAACATCTCTGTAACGATTAAAACAGATGCTTTTGAAAATGTCTTGAAAAACAGCGATTTCATTACCCTGCACGTGCCCGGTGGTAATATCATTTCTAAAAAAGAAATTGATTTAATGAAAAATGGTGTTATTATTATCAATGCTTCCAGAGGTGGAGTAGTGAATGAAAAAGATTTATTAGAGGCATTGAATAACGGAAAAGTAGCCGGCGCAGGATTAGATGTATTTGAAAACGAACCACATCCGAATAGTGAATTACTTCAACATCCAAAAGTGTCTTTATCCCCCCACACCGGCGCTTCTACTCTTGAAGCACAGGAACGAATTGCAATTGAATTATCTGAAAAAATTGTTCAGGCCTTTTCAAAACTTCAGATTCATTTGTAAATGGCTACTATTCTACCATTCAAAGGAATACTTCCAAAGCCCGAATTGGCATATCAAATTGTAACACATTCCGCTGATAACTATTCTATTCACGAAGCAAAAAAAATTGTTGATAACAATCCTTTGTCTTATTTAAGTGTTATTTATCCTGACTTTATTGACAAAAGAAAAACTAACCCGCATTCCATTGAACGTTTTCAAAAAATTTATCAACGGTTTCAATATTTTAAAAACAATAATTTTTTAACTCAGGATTCAAAAGAAGTATATTACATTTATCGTCAGGAGCATCCGGCATTTGCATTTAATGGAATTATTGCAGCCATCAGCGTGAACGATTACATACAAGGCAACATTAAAATACACGAACAAACATTGAGTGAAAGAGAAGTAAAGTTAAAAGAATATCTGAAACACTGTAAAATCAATGCGGAGCCCGTACTTTTCTTTTACAAAAAAAATGCTGAGTTGCAATCTATTCTTTTTGATATACAAACCCAATCTCCATTTATTGAAATTTCTCTGGATAATGTAAGTCATAAATTATGGAAGTCAACGGATAAAAATTTCAATCAACGCATACAAAAGTTATTTGCAGAAATGCCGGCGGTTTATATTGGAGATGGGCATCATCGTTCTGCATCTTCTGTATTATTGGCACAAGAAACAGGGCATACGAATAAAAGCACACAGTATTTTTTAGGAGCGTTTTTTCAGGAAGAGGAATTAAAAATATACTCCTTTCATAGATTACTAAAAAATATCACTATTCCGGATAATTTCTTAGAAAAATTACAACAAAATTTTGAAATAATAAATTTAAACAATCTGGAATATCCATTAAAAAAGAAGCATATTGGAATGTATTGGAATAATCAAAGATACTTGCTTACATTAAAACATTCTGTTGAATTATTGGATACAGAAATTTTGTATGCATACATATTAAAGCCCTTATTTCATATATTGGACATCCGCAATAATTCTGCTATTCAGTATTTTCCTGAATACGTTTATAGTAAAAATCAAGCTGAAGAATTAGTTCAGAAGGGCGAATATCAATTAGCATTTTTCACGCATCCTGTAACTGTTTCAACAATCAAAGAAATTGCTGATCATCAGCAAGTAATGCCGCCTAAATCTACTTATGTTTTACCTAAACTTCTGAATGCTTTGGTGCTTTATAGTTTGGAAAATTCGATGTAAAAAACAGATTTTGTTTTGAAGGAAATTTTTAACCGGCAGTTGTGAAAAAACGGTTAAATCAAATCGTGGAAAAGGTCGTGTACGTTATTTATACTTTTTTATATCCGGCAGTTTTATCCATTGATTATTTTGTTTTTCAAAAACGAATTGATGCAGGCCATTGGTGATGACAAAACATTGAGCATGGAGACGAAGGTTGTAAGTAAGTACCTGTTCTATTACAGAGGAGTTAAGTGGAACAGAAGGTGCCTTGCATTCTGCCACTAAAATAAATTCTTGTGTTTTATGGATGATAGCCACATCAAACCGTTTTTTCATTTCAAAAACCTGTATTTCTTTTTCTACGAGTATACTTTCTATCGGATAGTTTTTTTCACGAATTAAATAGTGTATAAAGTGCTGCCGTACGAATTCTTCCGGGGTGAGTAATACCCATTGTCTTCTTACTTCGTCCCATATTTCTGTGGCCTCAGAGTTCTTGTTTTTTCTGGTTTTAAATGTATAGTTTGGATAGATCAACATTAAAAAAATAATTTTCGGTAAGGTCTGAGTTGTGGTTGCCAATCGAATTCGGGTAATTTTTCTTTTTCCGGGTGTATTTTTTTTATTGGGATTAAGATACTTTCCGGATGGTCAATGAATACAATTTTTTCAAGTTCATTTTTAATGAAATCAAGGCGAATTTTACTACATTTGGTTTTATTTAAACCGGTCCATTTGTTTTCATCATTTTTAGTAAAGTAATATACTTGTGCATTACCATCTACATATATTTTTTTTATGCTGTCGTTAAAAAATTCTATTATCATTTTTCTGCCGGCTATCTGATGGTACTTGTTGTGATAAATAGTATCGGCTTCCTGCATGATGAGCACATTGGTGTCTAATTCTATTTTATGTATCGTGTTATTTTTCAAAAATAACCGGGCCTGTTTGCAGTTGGCTTGATTTTTATCAAACCAAAATTTTGGAGATCCTATTAAATAAATTGTCGAATCTTTTTGAGAATATAAAATATATTCTGCAATGGACTGAAATTGTGCATGATATAATTTACTGTTTTGAATACATTTGGCATAAATGTTCGAATCTATTTTTTCATAATAGAGTGTGTCTGACTTTAAAAAAATAGTGTCTTTTTGTTCGTAAATTTTTTTGAGAACGGGCTGTTGTGTAATTAATGCTTTTTCAGTGGTTCTGTTATATTGTGCCCACTGACCGGTGATTATTGTTTTATGTGTGGTATCGATTAAACGAATGTTTTTAAATGCCTGTCCTTCGTTTTTAGTTTCATCAAAGAACAAACTGTCGGCATAAAGTTTTTTGTTGTCAGAAAACAACATTGGGTTTTTAGAAAAAAAGGCCTTTTTGTTTTTGGTATCGTACCATCCTTTTTCACAATACAAATAATCCTTATCTATCGTAAGAAGTGTGGGGGCACTAAAATGAACAATATCTGTAGTAGTATAATAAAACATGGTATCGGTCTGAATTTTGTATTCAGGATTTATGAGTATAACGTTATCTTTAAATGCCAGTGTTTTGGTGTCAGAATAATAGTATCCTTGATTACTGCTAAGTTGATGGTCTTTGCGAATGATCTGTGCTTTGTTGGGGTAATATGCTATGTGTGTGTGGGTTTGATATTGTAAAAGATCGGTCGTGAGTGTGATTTGATTATCTTTGCATTGTACATTTTTTTCTAAAGACGCTAATCGGGTGGAAGCATCATAAAATAATGTTTGTGCGGTGATCCATAAACTGTCGGAGACGATACGAATGTTTCCAAAGGCCTGTAAGGACTGATTAGGGAAAAGATAGGCACTGTCGCAATAAAATAAAGTGTTTTCGTGCCGGCAAATCACATTTCCAATCAGACGATTCGCATCAATGGATTTATTATATTTCAGAACATTGGCATTTAAAATTTCTATTTGTTTTATGGTTGTGCTTTTGGGAACAGAAGTGTTTTGAGCAAATGAATAAATAGTATAAAATAAAACGGATAGTAGGATTAAGTAGTTCTTTGGCATCGCATACAAATTTATACGTTTTGTTAGAGGGTTGTGCCTGTAGAGCCAAAACCACCTTCGCCTCTTGCTGTTTCATCAAGCACTTCAACGGGTTTCCATTTTACAGTAGAATGTGAAGCAATAATCATTTGCGCAATTCGCTCGCCGTCTTTGATAATAAAGGGTTCAGATGATAGATTAATCAACAGTACTTTAATTTCACCTCTATAATCGGCGTCAATTGTTCCCGGAGAGTTGAGTACTGTAATACCGTGTTTTAGAGCCAAGCCACTTCTGGGTCTTATCTGTGCTTCCATTCCTTTTGGTAAGGCGATGTATAAGCCCGTTGGAATCAAAACTCGTTCCAATGGCTGGAGTGTAACAGGGTGTTCTAAATTCGCTATTAAATCCATCCCTGCCGATAATTCTGTCTGATACTTTGGCAAAGGATGTTTACTTTTATTGACAATTTCAACAGTCAGCATAGAGTGGTTGGTTTAATATACGGCATAAGCGATGAAATCCGGATTTTCAAAGTTTTTTTTGTGATATTCCAGTGGTTGCAAAGAGCGTGAATCTAAGATATTGCCACCGGCTTCCTTTAATATAATGTGTGAGGCGGCAGTATCCCATTCCATTGTTCTTCCAAATCTTGGATATTCGTGGGCTTTTCCTTCTGCCAACAGGCACATTTTTAAACTGCTTCCCATTCTGATATATTCTATGATTCCGCGTTCCGTTCTTTGTTTATCAATGTATTCAACAGTTTTATTATCTAAGTGCGACCGGCTTGTAATGATAGTATATACATTAGGCAAATTAAATATCGGCAGTTTGTCGGCATGTTCTAAAAGATCATTTAGTGTATATTCAGAATGTAAGATTATTTTTTTCAAGTTGTTATCTTCAATTTTGTACGAACCAAAATGTTTCATTCCAAAATAAAGCACATTAATCACCGGCGCATAAACCACTCCTAATACTGGTTCTTTATTTTCAATTAAGGCGATATTTACAGTAAATTCTCCGTTTTTTTTAATAAATTCTCTTGTGCCATCTAATGGATCCACGACAAAAAACGTATCCATATCTGCCAGTTCATTTTCCGTATAATTATTTTCTTCTTCACTGATAACAGGGATATTGTGATGAGCCAAAGTATGGATTATTTTTTTACTGGATAGAGTATCTGCTATAGTTACTGGTGTGTTATCCGATTTAGTATTGACATCAAAAGGTGTTTGATAAATTTCATGGATAATTTTTCCTGCTTCAAGGGCTGCGTGTATACTATCTAAGAGAATCGTTTTCATGGGTGTTATTTACTCGACGAGTTTATTAAATTCATTGTTTTTTATGTATTGATGATTTTTTCGAAAATGTTATTTTAGTAGGCATTTCAATACCTTCTATATCTGAGATGAATTAGTGTCTATGTTCATAGCGAAAAAATCACGCTAAAAATAAAGAATTAAATGATAGTAGTAAAATATTAGATGTGTTGAAGTAAATGGTTTTCATTTATTCATTATCTTTGTAAGCAAAAATATGTTGCCGTTAAATGAAATTATACAAGGGGATTGCATTGAGGTTATGAAAAATTTTCCGGATAATAGTGTAGATCTTGTTGTAACATCACCACCGTATGATTTTTTGCGAGATTACAAAGGATTTAAATTAGATTTGCATGAAACGGGCAAACAAATTTTTAGAATACTGAAAGAGGGGGGAATAGCGGTAATGGTGATACAAGATCAAACCAAAAATTTTGGTAAAACTCTCACATCATTTAGAACTATTGTAGATTGGTGTGATAATATTGGGTTTAAATTATTTGAGACAATTATATACAAGAAGCATGGAGCAGAAGGGGGATGGTGGAAAACAAGATTCAGAGTAGACCATGAGTATATGCCGATATTCTTAAAGGGAGAGAGACCTCAATATTTCAACAAAGAGCCACTAAAAGTAAAATCCAAATGGGCAGGTGTAACAATGACAGGATGTGCGACGCGATTGACCAATGGAGAAACTTTAAAATCTAAAAAAGTTACGATCAATCCAATGAAATGTAGAGGAACCATTTGGGATTATACGACTTGTGGGGATGGTTCAAGATTAAAACATCAACATCCGGCAACGTTTCCTGATAAAATTCCATATGATTTTATTCAATGTTTTTGTCCTCCGGGTGGCATAGTATTAGATCCCTTTATTGGAAGTGGTACAACGGCAATAGCATCTCTTCAGTTAAACAGAAAATTTATCGGTATTGATATTTCAGAAGAATATTGTGCATTGGCTAGAAAGCGGATTAAAATGGAAGGTGGGATTGAGCAACTAAAACTTCCTTTTTCAGAACAAATTATGATTTAGTGTATACTCTAATCTTTTTGTTGCCGTTATAGCGAATGAAATGGGATTTTGAGAAACGATGCTGTTATAAAGTTTGTTGTTTAATTTGTTTTCGGTTTCTTTTATGAGTTTAATTACTTTCAGGTTATTCATGAACCAATTTTCAGATTTAAATTCCCATCCTGTTAATGAACTAATGAATTCTAATAACTTATGTGTTTGGTTTATCATCTCTTTTGAAAATTGTTGATTTTCTATTTTATCAAGATGGATTTTATCACCGCCTCTTTTGTTGCCAGCAATCTCTTTAAATTGGTGAAAGAGGGCTTCTAAATCGTGCATCATTTTCGATATTTTTTGTGTGGCAAATAAATTTAATAATCCTGCAATAGGCGATTGAGGATTTTTTGCATCTAAATAATGCAACCAACTGATACAATTTTCAGGATAATTTAATAAGTTTTTGAACGTTCCGTCAACATATAATAAAAGTGTAATAGAGGATGGTTGGATAGTAAACTCTATTTTATTTCTTAAAATACACATCAAAAGGTGGATAGTAGCTAAGGGATATTTGCACTTAAAATTACTCATCGCATCGAAAGATCTCAAGAGATTGGGATTTATACAACGTTCAAAATTTTGATTAAAATTTTCCGGAAAATTTCTATTATTAAAAAGTAGCATGTGCTGGCCAATGCTTTTAATATCTTTTCGAAATATCTCCATGTCAAGAAAAACACATTCTTTAATATCAACATCTTCATAAATAACCAATATCTTACCATTGTAATATCCACCTATTTTCCAGTTGAAGTAATTAGACATATACATACCGCATAATATTCCATCAATATCAGGACTGATAATACACATTTTATTTTTTTCAAACAACCATTCATTTCTTGATAAAATACACGGATAATCTATTTTCTCCTTCATAAGTGGCTTACTTTAATACTTCTATTTTTTCGGCAGATGGATTGTTTAATAAACTATTAATTTTCTGAATCACCTGCTCCAACAGGGCATCGGGGCAGGAAGCCCCACCTGTTAGTATTATCTTGATTTCTTCTTTCATCGGTAGAAAATCGGATGACTCTGTAATCTTTTTTTCAGACAAATTAAAATGACGAATGTTGTGAGTGGATAAGATGTCATTAGCGGATGCAATAAAGTAGGTTGGAAATTTTTTTTGCAAAAGTTCTACCAGATGGGACGTGTTGCTGCTGTTGTAACCACCAACGACAATGGCTAAATCTGCATCTGTAGACAGAAGATGAAGTGTAGAAGTTTGATTTTCATTTGTAGCGTAACACAAGGTATCATGTGTATCGGCAAAATGCTGTTTTATATCTTCCGGACCATATTTTTTTATCATAACGTGTTTTAAATAATGGCTAATTTCTTCTGTTTCTGTGGCCAGCATGGTGGTTTGGTTAATTACGCCGATTCTTTGAAAATGTTGATGAATATTCAATCCTTCGGAAAATTTATCTTTAAATGTTTGTTCAAATTCTTCCTGAGATTTTTGTTCTAAAATAAAAGGTTCTAATACTTTTGCTTCTTCCAGATCTCTGATAATCACAGAATGGTTAAACTGTTTACTTCGTGAAAAGGTGGCTCTTGTTTCTTCGTGTTTGTATTTACCATGAATGATAATGGTGTAATTTTGTTTTCCGATTTGTTCGGCTTTTTTCCATACCCGTTCTACAAATGGACAAGTGGTATCATAATAATATACCTGAATGTTTAATTGTTTGATTTTTTCAAGAATTTCTAAGGGGGCGCCGAAAGCAGGGATTAAAAGAATGTCGCCATTTTTAAGTTCATTAAAATCAATCAAAACATTTCCATACGTGTCTTGTAAAAATTGAATACCCCTGTCTTGTAAATCCCTGTTGACTTCGGGATTGTGTATCATCTGACTTAGTAAAAAAATTCTTTTGCCCGGATTTTCATCAATAGCACGAAAGGCAATTTCAATAGCATTTTCAACGCCGTAACAAAAACCAAAATGCCTGGGGATGTAATATTTTACTTTTTTATAGTTTAAGATGGTTGGAGAAAAATCTCTTCGTTTGGGATCTTGTTGTTTTCTGTATTCTTTTATTTTTTGTATTAATTTGCTTCTGTAAAATTCAGGGATATTAAATGTTTTCATGGTGATTGAATTTAATGTCTATTTCACCCTTAAAGACAAAATCCGCGTTTCCGGTTAGGAAAATGTCTTTAAATAGGTTGTTTTGTCTGGTATATTCTACCAGTAATTCACCGCCCAATGTATGAACGGTTATTTTATTGAGATGTTCGTTACGAATGTGTTCCAAAATGATAGCACAGGCCGTAACGCCGGTACCACAAGCCAATGTTTCGTCTTCAACTCCTCTTTCATAGGTTCGGACGGCAATAGAGGTGTTGTTCAGTATCTGCATAAAATTGACATTGATGCCTTGCTGTTTGAATTTATCACTGTACCTTATTTTTCTTCCTTCTTCAATAACGTTTATTGTATTTAGGTTATCTACAATTTTTACATAGTGAGGTGAACCGGTATTCAACGTGTAGTATTCTTTTTCTCCTTCTATTTTAGAAACGTTCTGCATTTGAAGTCGTATTTTGTTGTCTTCCAGAATTTCAGCGTAATGCATTCCGTCAATGGCTTCAAAAGTGGTGGACTGTTGAATAATGCCTAATTGTTTTGCAAACGCTACTATACAGCGTCCACCATTGCCACACATAGTGCTTTCCTTCCCATCGGAGTTGAAATATACCATTTTAAAATCGGCTGTATGGCTTTTTTCTAACAACATCAAGCCATCGGCGCCTATTCCAAAATGACGATTACATAATTTCTGAATGTGTACAGTATTCAACTGAAATTCTTTTGAACGATTGTCTATTATTATAAAATCGTTACCAGCGCCTTGATATTTGAAGAATGATATAATCATCTAATTCATTCTGGCTAGTATATAATCGTCTTCTACTTTTATTAAACTTTGAAAGTCGTTAGAATAGGGAAGTTGAAAAACCAATTTGTCATATTTCAAGTAAAGTTCTCCTTTGTATTCATATAAGTTAATATAGGGTATATCTTCAAGCCCATAAAGAATGAGTTGATTGTTTTCGAAGTAATACCCTTTATTATTGAAGGGTGTTTTTTTAAATACAATTTTTATTGTGTTTTCATTAGTATAGGCAGGAATATTGGCGACTTGGTGTAATAGGGTATCAGAGGAAGTGTTTTCAAGGTGAATGATTTTTATTTCTTTTTGTGAGATGATTTTCTCCTCAACGATTGCAGTGCCAGTTTCTGTTTGTTCAGAAATAAGTTCTATATTGGTATTGCCTGTATTTGTATTTTTCTTATCTAATTGATTGGATGTGGTTTTTTTATGAATTTTGTGTTTATTGTTCTTTAAGTCATTTTCGTTTTTCTTGTTGACAATAGTTATTTTGGGGTAAAGCGCATCTTTTATCTGAAGAATGTATTCATTGATTTTAAATAAAAAGAAAGCGCCGGTAAGAATACTACCAACCAACATTCCAGAAATAAAGGCCGGTATTTTTTGGAGATAGTTTTTTAATGTGTCTTTGAAGTTCATAATATTATTTTTCAGATAGGATTTTTTGAATTTCGTTTAGTTTAAGTAATGCTTCAATGGGGGTGATGGCATGAATATTAATGGATTGCAACAGCGTTTGAATTTTATTTAAACGATCGTCTTCTAAATGAAACAAACTTAATTGAATCTGTTTTTGAGAACTGGATTTTTGTATTGTGGGTGCTTCCGATGTGTTCATTTGGTGGTGTCGTTCAAGAATTTTAAGTACTTCTTCAGCGCGTTGAATCACTGTTTGCGGCATACCGGCTAATTTAGCCACGTGAATACCAAAGCTGTGTTCGCTTCCACCTTCTTTGAGTTTTCTTAAAAAGATAATTTTATCATCTATTTCTTTGACGGACACGTTGAAGTTTTTTATTCTATTAAAACGTTCGGACATGTCGTTTAATTCGTGGTAGTGTGTCGCAAAGAGTGTTTTGGGACGGTAGGGATGTTCGTGCAGATATTCTGCAATAGCCCAAGCAATAGATATTCCATCGTAAGTGGCGGTTCCTCTTCCTATTTCATCTAATAATACTAAACTTCTATTGGATATATTATTCAGAATGTTGGCGGTTTCATTCATTTCCACCATGAAGGTAGATTCTCCGGAAGAGATGTTGTCTGTGGCGCCCACGCGGGTAAAGATTTTATCTAATAGTCCTATTTCGGCGTGTTCAGCGGGCACAAAGCATCCGATTTGAGCCATGATGGCAATCAGGGCGGTTTGACGAAGTAAGGCGGATTTTCCGCTCATGTTGGGTCCTGTAATCATCATAATTTGACAATCCTCTGGTGATAAATGCACGGTATTAGAAATGTATGCTTCATTGGTTGGCAATTGTTGTTCAATAACAGGATGGCGACCTTCTTTAATGGATAGGGTATAACTATCATTCACTATAGGTTTTGAATAATTATTTTGCAAGGCAAGTTGGGCAAAATTGGTTAAAACATCTAATTGAGCAATTAGACGAGCATTGTGTAATATGGGGGCTGTGTATTGATTAATGTTTTCTAATAATTCATCAAAAAGTTGCATTTCTAATTGCAGAATTTTTTCTTCAGCTCCTAAAATTTTTTCTTCGTATTCTTTTAGTTCGGGCGTTATGTATCGTTCGGCATTGGTTAATGTTTGTTTTCTAATCCAATCGGGTGGTACTTTATTTTTATGTGCGTTTGTTACTTCCAGATAATAGCCAAAGACATTGTTGTAAGCGATTTTAAGGGAAGGGATATTGGTGCGTTGAATTTCCCGTTGTTGAATTTGAATGAGATAATCTTTACCGGAATATGCGATATTTCTTAATTCATCTAATTCGGGATGTACGTTGGGTTTTATGGTGTTGCCTTTTCCGATTTGGGAAGGGGCATCTTCTTCGAGATAGTGATGAATTTTTTCTTTTAGTAGTTCACAAGGATTTATTTGTTCAGATAAATTAAGCAGAGTGGGATGTTGTGTGGATATTAAAAGTTGTTGAAGTTGTTGTGTATAGTTCAAAGCGTTTTTAAGGACATGGACTTCTCTTGGCGAGATTCTTTTTGTAACAGAACGTGCGATGATTCGTTCTATATCTCCGGTAAGTTTTAGCAGAGATTGTATTTGGTGAAGAAGTTCCGTGTTTTGTGTGAAGTATTCTACAATATTTAATCGTTGTTGAATGGCGGATATGTTTTTCAGGGGCATGGCTAACCATTGCCGAAGCAGGCGAGCGCCCATGGGGTTTTGAGTATGGTCTAATATATTAATCAGTGCTTTACCATTTTCATGATTGGGATGAAATAGTTCTAAATTGCGGATGGTAAATTTGTCCAGCCACATATATTCAGAAGCGTCGAGGCGCTTAATAGTTGTGATGTGCTGAATTTGATGATGTTTTGTTTCTTTAAGATAATGTAATAAACCGGCACAGGCGGTAATGGCAGCGTGCATTTCTTCGATGCCAAATCCTTTGAGAGAGTTGGTTTTAAAGTGATGAATAAGATGATGGTAGCCGTTTTGAAAATTAAAATGCCATTCGTCCAGATAGAAAATATAAAATTGATGATGAAGTTCTTGTTCTATCCAATCTTTTTTTGTTTTTGTAAAAAGAATTTCACCGGGCTGAAGGTTTTGGAGGATGTTTTCTAAATGTTGCCAGTTGCCTTCGGTTACTAAGAATTCGCCGGTAGAGATATCTAATAAGGCCAGTCCTCCATGATTTTTATCTACCTCATGAAAAAGAGAAGCAATGAAATTATTTTTTTGATGGTCTAAAATTTTATCATTCAGATGAAGTCCGGGTGTAACAAGTTCTGTGATACCTCGTTTTACAATTGTTTTGGCAAACTTTGGGTCTTCTAATTGATCACAGATGGCTACTCTATAGCCCGCTTTTACAAGTTTAGGCAGATAATTGTCTAATGCGTGAAAAGGGAAGCCGGCGAGCTCTACTTCTGCTGCTGAGCCGTTGGCTCTTTTGGTGAGTGTAATGCCTAGTACTTTGGAGGTGATTTTAGCATCTTCACCAAATGTTTCATAGAAGTCGCCCACTCTAAAAAGCAATATAGCATCGGGATATTGTTCTTTAATGCTCTTGTATTGCCGCATCAAGGGTGTTTCTTGATGGAGTTTTCCGTTTTTATGTTCAACAGATTTTTTTGTCATGAGTTTATCCATGTATCCATTCTTTTGTGCCATAATTTTTTATAATGCTTGCTTCGTAGTTTAACCATTCTTGCCATCTTGCATCAATGTTTTCGAGGTGTCCGCACAGATTTTTAGCCAGCTGAATAAAAGTGGTATAGTGTCTTGCTTCACTGCTCATAAGTTCTTTGTAAAAATTTCTCAGATCTATATCCTGAAGGTGTTCGCTTAGTAATTTAAAACGTTCACAGCTTCTTGCTTCTATCATGGCCGCAAAAAGTAATTTGTCTATCAGGATAGATTCTCGCCTGCCGCCTTTTCTGATAAACTGATATAGGTCGTTGACATAAGGGTCTTTTCTTTCGTTCCCGAAGCGGAGATTTCTTTCTTTCAATTTTTGAATAACCATTTCAAAGTGTGTAAGTTCTTCCTGAGCCAGTTTTACCATTGTTTCAACAAGTTCGGAGTATTCAGGAAAGTTTACCATAAGAGAAATGGCATGACTCGCTGCTTTTTGTTCGCAATACGCATGATCTATTAAAATTTCTTCGATATTTTTTTCTGCTATGTCGAGCCATCTGGGATCGGTATGTAGTTTCAGACCAAGCATCCTACTGTGTGTTTCAAAATTTCTTTGAACAAACATACAGAAATTTTACTGCTCATTCAAATAGAAGGATGTAAAAAGAAGTTAAGTTTAAAACAAAAAGCCCTTCCTATTGGAAGGGCTTGAACACAGCAGTTCTGCGTGTGTTATTTTTTCTTAGCAGCTTTTTTTGCTGTTTTCTTAGCTGCTTTTTTTACTGTTTTTTTAGCAGCTTTTTTTGCTGTTT
>CAZNVL010000010.1:16394-39132 GCA_964576565.1 uncultured Flavobacteriaceae bacterium
GCTGTTTTCTTAGCTGCTTTTTTTACTGTTTTTTTAGCAGCTTTTTTTGCTGTTTTCTTAGCTGCTTTTTTTGCTACTTTTTTTGCCATGGTTTTAGTTTTTAAGGTTTGCTACAAAGTAAAGGAATTTATTTCATACAATAAAATTTTTAATTATTTTTTTTTCAACATACTGATGTTGATATCCACACTCTAATTAAATAAATGATTATTGAAATTTCTATTTTCATTTTTTATGTATACTAAATACCTTCTGAAAGTATTGATTTTATTGATATTTCAAGCGTGTTGATAATTTACTTTACATCTTTCCAATCTATGATAACATCCCAATTATTAATTAGTTTAATGGATTTAGGATAAATAAAAATTTTTTCTGCTTTTTGTTTTTTCTTTCTATTCAATACATTTTGATGTGTGTCCCACTGATGATTGTTATTATCATCTTGAATAATTTTGAGAATATAAGTATCTGGTAATATGTTTTTGAATACAATGGTTTGCAGATTGGAAGCGGATAAGGGAAGGTCTATGTTTTGCGAATAAATAATTTTATGTTGAGGATTACATAGTGCAATGAGGTAATGTTTTTTTTCGGGGAAAAGAATGTTTAATTTTAATTGGGCAAAGTTATCCGGCGCATTTGTTTTGAAATTTATTTTTTGATAAAACACACTGTCTTTATTATTGTGCATTGGTATAGGTATTTTGAGGGTATAATTTGTATTGGCTTCAAGAGGATAGTTTATTATTATCTGATGTACATTTACTTTTACAAAAGCTTGAATATTCAAGGGATTTAACGTGTCGCGACTTTTATACAAAAAAATTTTATTTTTAAAGTAACTTGTGTCCATCCAAAAATCGGACTGAAGAATAATGGGAGAAAAAATACTTTGAATGTTATCAGGAAGTGTTTTTAATTTAAGTGTGGCTATTTTGGGGGCGGTCGCTGCAACGGGTGTAAAAATACTGTCGGTGTGTGTGGATGTTTGGAGGACTAATTGAAGCGAATCGGTGGGAGTAAATAATATTCTGCATGTGTCGGAATGGTGTAGTGAATCGTTCAGTATTAGTACGTTGTTGTTGCTGTGTATGATTTTGTATTGATCGGGAAAAGAATAAATGATCGCAATTTGATTGTTGTTGATGAAAAGATATTTCTTTCGAAAGTTTTTGGTTGGTTTTTCTTCTGCTATCAGGAAATGGTGCACGCTGTCTTTAGAAGGTTGAATGAGAGTGTCTTTTAGGTCGATTTTTTCTTTTAAAGGATCGTAAACCATGTTGTTATTGTTATCCGAAAAAGCGGCTATCTTAAATGGTTTATTAGGTAAATTTTTTATTTCATAGTTCCCATCTTTTTTTGTTCTTGAGAAGTATAAAGGTTTTTCTTTTAAAAGAATGGAGTCGTAGATAGTAGAGTCATAGAGTGCAATTAGTATGTTGCTTTCTGGCTCTAAGGTCCATGCGTTTTTTACAGTGCCCTTGATATAAAAGCTATCAATAGAAGTGCCGGTACTAAAAATATATTCTAAATAATCAATAGTATTACGTTCTGTTAAGTCCGCAATACATTTATTGAAAATGATTTTGTAGGTGGTGTTTTTATTTAGGTTTTCGGGTAGAATAATTTCAAGTATTTTATTGTTTATTTTCCATTGTATGGGTGTAGTTGTTTTAGGAATGATAAGAATATTGTCATTCGGATTTAAGAGTTGTATTTTTTCATTAAAAACAAATTTAATAGAAGAGGATGAAAAATTTAGGGAATGATTTTCAGGCGTAGTAGATTTTAAATCGGGTGGAGTAGTATCTTTTTCTCCGCCATTAAGTGGGACAATCTGGGCACACTGATAAAAAAGAAAAAACGTTATTGTAGGAATTAAAATTTTTAAATGTATATTCAATAGATGATGCTTATAAATCCTGGCCAAACAACAATGCATTGAGTTTAAAATTACTTGAAAATGTAGTGTTCTAATGCTATTACATAAGATGAAGATGGAAGAAATAATTGTATCGCGATGAGAATAAATCTTGGAAAGAAATGTTTCATATCCCACATGGGTTTTAAGAAAGAGAAGCCCGATGCGGCTACCAGCATATCCAGACATAAAACATAGAGCGCTATATCTCTGAATATTCCTAAAAATAATAAAATGCCGCTTATCAATTCTATGTATGAAGTAATATAAATACCTGTTTGGACAACGAAAAACGGTAAGCGTTGTTCGGTGTTTTGATAGTAAATGATATTAGCGGCTTCTTTAAGCCCTATTCTGAATATGCGGTCGTAGGCCTGAAAGAAAAATAAAATGCCCAGCAACCAGCGGCTGGTCCATTCTAAAACGATTAAATTAGTATCAGAGATAAACATAATTATGAGTTTAATTTTTCTGAAACGATTTCACGTGTCAACCGAACTTTGTTTTGATTGATAATTCCTAAAACAGCGCCTTTTAATTCCCGATTAAAGAAAGGAGAATTGTGAGATAGAGAGAGGTTATTTTCTTTTGAAAAGAAAAAAGGCAAGGAAGGATCAAATATTGTCAGATTAGCCGGTGTATTTTCAAGAATGGTGTTATTAGGCAAATGTAATATCTTTCGGGGTTGAAGTGACAGAGCATCTATGAGTGTATCTGTATTTTCTGCTAATATAGTATTGGCTACCGGAAATGCTGTTTGTAAGTTAATGATGCCAAATTCGGCGAGATCAAATTCTAAATTTTTACTTTCTTCGTCTTGTGGTTGATGATCGGATACTAAAACATCAATGGTTCTATTTAATACGCCTTTTATCAACGCTTTTCTATCTTCTTCTGTTCTCAACGGGGGCATTAGTTTAAAGTTAGTATCAAAATCTTTTAAAGCAGTATCATTAAAAAATAAATAGCTTGGAGAAGTGCCGCAGGTAATTGACAATCCTTTGTTTTTGGCTTGTTTGATGAGTTCAACGCTTCTTTTACAGGAAAGAATGGGTATATGGACGCGTACGGCGGGGTAATATTCCATCAGTTCAATTATTTTTTGCAAGTAGATTGTTTCTGCGATGTATGGAATGCCCTTTAAACCAAGATAAGCGGACATTTCGCTTTCGTTCATTTGACCATATTGGGACAAATAAAAATCATTAACGTGTAAAATCAATAAGGCATTTATGTTTTGAGCATACAACATGGCTCGCATCAGGAGGTGTGTGTTTTTTATAGATTGTTTGTAATCTGAAAATGCAACCGCACCGCCTAATTTCATATCGTACATTTCTGCCAGATCTTCTGATTTTTGAGCATACGTAATGGTTCCAACCGGTAATAACTGAACGATGTTGTTTTTGCTTTGTTGTAAAAGAAATTCCACCACCGGACGGTTATGTATGGGAGGTTGTGTATTAGAGTGTACGGCTATTGCTGTAAAGCCCCCCGCTGCTGCACATTTTAATCCTGACTCAATGGTTTCTTTGTGTTCAAAGCCCGGTTCGCCAAAAACCGCTTGCAGGTCTATCCAACCGGGAGATACTGATAAATTAGGGGATTCAATGATAGTATATTTCTTATTTGTTGGAATTTCATCATCAATCGCAGTTATTTTTCCATTTTCAATAACTATTGTTTTTTTCTTTAAGTGATGAGGGCTGTTTTTATCGTATATTTTTGCTTTGTGTAAAATTATTTTCATGAGAAGGATTTATGTTTTAATGGTTGGAATAAAAAATTCATTGACAAAAAACTTTCAATGAGAAAAAATAGTAGGGCTAAAATTAAGCATAATTTCCAATAAGTAGTGCCTTTAATTTCGGATTGAATAATTTTTTGGATAGGTCTATTGGATACATCATTGACCTGAATGGTATTCAATTGATATTGCGCTATTAGTGATTGGAGTTCTTTTTCAGAGTAAAACTGCATGTTTGACTCGGAACGATTAAAATTAAAGCTTAGACCTAGCATGTTTTTATTATTTACTTGCAAATAATAATGGCCGGGCAAAATGTTGTAATAAGCATACAATTGTATATAAGCCGTTTGATTTTCGGTTTTAAAACTGGGTATTATCTGGAAGGCATTGTCTTTGGTGTTGGCTGCTATGATTTTGGGAGAGTTATCAGAACCAATGGAGAAATTGGGGATTTTAATGAGGTTGTTTTCAGATGAATAATAATACACTGGGGCTTTTGGAATGGCTGTAAATGCTAATTGGTATAGAATAGGAACAAATAAGGCGTGTAATGCCAATTGATTTTTTTCAGGATTAAAAGAAGAAGTAAAAAGAAAATATTTTCTGTTGTTATTCTGATAATTGAATAAAAACGGATGTGTGTTGTTAAGTTCAATAATAGATTCAATCGTCAGATTATCTGCAAAAAGATGTTCTTTCACTACAGGCATTTTAAAAGTATGGTCGGTTTTTTCAAATGCGGAAGCAAATAACGGATGTTTAAGGACATTAGAATGTATTTGTTGTGAACTGGTGTCTATTTTCCAATTTATTTTTTGAAGATCGGAGGGTAAGACATACGTGTCTTTTTCAAGGAAGGGTATTACAATAATGCATTTACCGTTTTGGCTTAATACTTTTAACTGCTCTTCTAAACCGGTGGAAAACTCTGTAAGTTCATTTAATACCACCACATCTTGTTGGGCGAGTTCAGAAAAATTAATTTGTCGTTCGTTTAATTCGGTGTATTGAAAGATCGAATCGTTTTGAAAAAAGCTCTGAAAGTATTTAGAAGATACAGGGTTTTTGGCGCCATTAATGAGCATTGCTTTTATTTGGATGTTAGTGTTAATTGTAAAGAAAAGGTCATCATCAAAACTCATGGGGAAATCGTTTATAAATAATTTTCCAAATTGAATAGATTGATTTTGTGGGATAAAGGAGGCAAAGGTTTCTATGCTTTCATTGGCCGGAATAGACACATTCAGGAGGGCTACCTGCATATCGTTTAAAATAAGTTTTACGGGTAAATTATCGACATTTTCTGAATTATGATTACTGATTTGAATATGCAATTTTTGTAAAGTATTGGGCAAAATAATGGGATTGTCCAGCCAGACAGAGTCGATAGATAGATTGTTCTTTTGCTGTGGAGTAATTAAAAAGTAAAACACAGGGGTTTTATTTTTTTGTAATTGAGAAACATCGGTAAATTTTTTTTGGGCATCTGAAATTACAAATACAAGCGGATTTTTTAAGTGCAGTGTGTGTATTCTGTTGAGTAGTAAAGAAAGGGGTATAGAGCCAGATTGCACGGATATTTTTGAAAGATATTCAAGGGCTTCATCCTGATTAAGTGTTTTGTTTTGATGAAATTCTGTTTGATTAGTCAGCAATATAAACTTTGTTGATTTTGAAAACATCTGAATAATTTCTTTGGCTTTTTTTATAGCAATATCTATCAACTTTCCATCTTCTGACAGATTCTCCATACTAAATGAATTATCTATGTATATTACTACTTCGTTAGCAGTGTGATGAGAAATGGAAGGATTATTTTTTTTAACGACTGGTTGAGCAAAAGCCAATATTAAAAACAACAAAGCCAATAGTCGTGCGATTAATATAAGAATGTCCCGGATTTTATTTTTTACCTGAGTTTCCTGAGCAATTTGTCGGATTCGTTGAATATCTGAAAAATAAATTTTTTTATATCGACGAATGTTGAAAAAATGAATAATAATGGGAATCACCAATACACTCAATGCCCACAAAACATTTGGATAAACAAAATGCATACGGCTCAAATATAATTGAAAATATGGAACTTCTGTGCTATTTTAATGCGTATTAACCCAGTGGGCACTACAAATGATAGAATGAAAAAGTGGTGTTACACAAGAAGGGCATTTGGCCAACAAGCATTATTCTGTTGGATGGGGTATTCCAAACTTTTCATAGATAGATTGGTCGTCGGGTTTAGAAGCCGTGCCTTTAAATAATTTTCCATCGCCGGTGTCTTTGACAATTAAACAGCCCGCTCCGATTAAACAATCTTTTCCAATGTTGATATTGTTTCCAACAGTGCTGTTTACCCCAAAAAAACAATAATCGCCTACCGTGCAATGCCCACTGATCACCACATGTGAAGAGATAAATAAATGATTGCCTAATACAGAATGATGACCAATATGATTGCCGCTCCACAATACAATGTTAGAGCCCATTTTTACAAAGGGCTGAATCGTATTGTCTTCAAAAATAAAAACATTATCACCCATGGTTACATTTCTCCACACAAAGCACCTGCTGCTGACATAGTTAGACAGTTTATATCCTTTGCTTTTGGCTTCATAATAAAATTTTGCCCGGTTTCTGTTTAAGGTGTTATAGACCAGCGCAATGTGCATTTCGTATTCTGAAGGGGGATACAATTTTTCTATTTCTTCAAAAGGCACTATAGGCAAACCAAATAAATGTTCTCTTTTTATATAGTCCTTACTGACTGTAAAGGCGCATACTTCGTATTCAGAATCGTATGTAAAGTATTCATACGCAATTTCTGCGAAAGAGCTGTCTCCAAATAATACTAGTTTTTTTGATTTATTCATAAGTGATTTTCAGGCAAATTTATAGGAAATTTTTCAATGATAAATAAGGAAAAAATCCTGTAGAATAAAAGTAAATTAAGAGGATATAATTTGTCCCATTGTTTATCTTAAAATAAGATAGATGAGTTTTACCTTAATTTTTTCAAAAACCTCTTTCGGACATTAAGTTTTAATTGCGAAAGAATAAGTGAAACGAATATAAAAATAATCTGTATTGAAAATTCCGAATATCTTTGCGGCCACTTTTATTTGAGTATGAAGGGGTTTATTTCTTTATCTTTAATTACGATGAGTTTATTTTTCACACAATGCCATCAAAACATATCTGTGAGTGAAAATGAACGACAACAACAAGACAGTTTACAAAAAATCCTGAAGAATCCACGATTGGACTCTATCAATCAATTATTGCTTCAGATGCCGGATAATGACTCACTGTACAGAGAGAGAGCATTAGTATATGTTCGGGAAAATCAATTTGATGTAGCCATCAACGATTGTAAAAGAGCCATTAAAATAGATAGTCAGAATATAAAAAATCATTTGCTATTAGCCGACGTTTATTTTGCTGCCAATAAAACCAAATTCTCTAAAGATAAACTAGAAGAGATTATCAAAAAATTTCCTTCACACACAGAGGCGTATTTAAAATTAGGAGAACTTTATTATTTGGTAAAACAGTACGATAAAGCCATTGAATATGTGAATAAAGCACTTAAAATTGACGAAACACTGGCAAAGGGCTATTACATCAAAGGTAATGTATATAAAGAAAGTGGCGATACCAATAAAGCCATTTCAAGTTTGCAAACAGCGATTGAACAAGAACCGCAAATGACGGATGCCTATATTGATTTGGGCGTATTATATGCCGCCAAAAATAACTCCTTGGCATTGCAGTATTACAACAATGCCTTAAAGTACGATCCCAAAAATTATATTGCTTTATACAACAAGGCCTTTTTCTTTCAGCAAACAGCACAGGTAGATAGTGCTCTATCTTTGTACCAGCATATTTTGAATCTGTATCCTTCTTCTCCTTATGTGTTGTACAATTTAGGTACTATAGAGTTTGTTTTTAGAAAAAATAATAAAACTGCTATTGAATATTTTACCAAAGCGATACAGATAAAGCCCGATTATGCAGAAGCGTATTACGCCCGGGCCATTGTAAACATTGAGCAAAAAAAGAAAAACGAAGCAATGGCTGACCTTAAAGAATGTTTAAAATACAAAACCAATTTTGAACCGGCTATTGTTGAGCTAAATGCATTAGAAAGAAAATAAAAAATGGCATTAGTATTTCAGAATTTCTTGTTTGGTTATCAAAACGCATTATTGAATAGCCCGCTCAACATAGTATTGAACCCATCTGAATTTGTGTTTTTATTTGGAAATAATGGTTCTGGCAAAACCAGTTTTATTAAAACAATAGCACATTTAATCTCCCCTTTAAGCGGACACATCACTTTTCAAAATCAAGATATTTTAAAATGGAATGAAAAAAAACGCGCACAGCACTTTGCTTTTTTATTTACTAAAAGACCTTTTTTAATGCAGCACACCGTATTTGACCTGATGGCATTAGGCAGAACACCATATTTAAATCACAAAGGAGAATTAACACTCATAGATAAAGAAATTATTCATCGCTATGCCCTTGCTTTGAACATACAGGATATTCTAAATACGCCTGCTCAGAAAATCAGCGATGGACAATTGCAAAAAGTTTTAATATCCAAAACATTGGCACAACAAACACCGGTTATTATTTTAGATGAACCACTTTCTTTTTTAGATTACGGAACAAAAAAAAATGTATTAGAAACTCTGAAAAAAATAGCAGTTGCTGAGCGTAAAATTATTTTGATGACTTCACACGACATTCATTTGTGTTTACCTTATGCAGATAAAGTTTTGTTGTTTCACAAGAAAGAATGGGAATATACATCTGCTCAGAATACCAGCAACACCAATTTATTTATTGATTTTTTAAACAGCACAAAAGGTAATTAAACATTAGAAAACTCTATGGCACTGATTGTCAGAAAATCACAGTTACCGGCTGCAGGTAAAGGATTGTTCACAACAAAATTTATTAAGAAAGGAAAAAAAATTATTGAATATCGCGGAGAAGTGATTGACTGGAAAACCTATTCCAGACGCGTAAAAGAAGATAAAGATGGATATATGGCATACATTAGTAGAAAAAAATGTATTGATGCGTACAATACCCCCCAATACAAAGCGCGTTATGCTAACGATGCAGAAGGATTAATTAAAGACAAACGATTTAAAAATAATGCAGAATATCAAATCATAGAAGATAAAGTATTTATAGTAGCAACACGGGATATTTATCCGGGAGAAGAAATTTTTGTGAGTTATTCAAAAGAATATTGGGATGCAGTAAAATACAACATTAAGCATAAAGTTTATGGAAAAGAAAAACAAAGATTTTGGGAAAAGTTGGTGAAAAAATATAAAATAAAATTATAGAACAATTGTAGTTTTGAGTGTGTGTAAATACAACAAGACGGATATTTTAATAGAGGGTGCTATAGCAGGAATGAGTATTACAGATTTGAAGTTTATTCAATAATACGTTTTTTCCATTCTGAAGTCAGAATCCAACATTCGTTTGTTTGACCAAACCAGTTTTTTCTGTTGTTGGCAATCCACTTATAAATAATTCTTCTTAAGAAAGAAGGCATTAATTGAAAGATGTATAAAAATTTCCAATACCACTTTAAATCGGGAAGAATCTTAAGAAACGCATCCAAATAAATATAAAACCGGTTGTCTTTGTATAAAATGACACTATCAATGGTTTTATATTCATTCGGAAGAAAGGACTTCGCAAAATCGGACTGGAGCGAACAAAAGAACAATGCTTTTTTATCATTTTCATTATTCAATAACCATTGTACTGTTTTATTACACAAAACACAGGTGCTGTCAAAAAATAAAATGGTTTTATTAAAGTGTGCACTCATGGCCGTACACTTGCAAAATAACAGTCCACCGACAATTCTATTTTTGAAGTGCGGATATTCAGAGAAGGCAATTCCAAAATACTGATAAATCCGTTTTTTCCGGTACAAACAGAAGAATGATGTGGCGGAATACCTGTGCCAATGATGTTTCTGCTCGGCACGTACAGCAACTTATTTTTTTTATCAATAGCAATACCATGTGGTTGATAACCTACATATACTTTTTGAGTGGTATAAGTATTTAAATTAAGAGCCACAATACTTCCCAGTCCGGTACTGCTATTGTCTAATTCACAACTGACATAAAGTGTATTATTGTCGGCAAAATACGCCATTGCTTGTGGAAATGTGCCTACCGGAATAATCTGAGTTAAAGAATTAGTGCTCAAATCAAACGCTCTGATTTCATTACTCGCCTGACAGGTAAAATATAATTTAGTCCCATCCGGAGAAACAAAAATATCGTGTGGGTCTAAACTGCTGGAAGTAGATACAACACCAGAGTTATCAATCGGCAAATCAATATGAGTGGTTAGAGCAGTATCTATTTTCATAAAAAAATTACCGGTTTGGGCGGCTACATAAAGCGTATCGTTATTTTTACTTAACGCTGTACCATGTGGAAAATACAAACCATACATCGCATGGATGACCTGCATTTTTTCTAAATCAACAGATATAATTTTACCATTAGAAGTCCATGCTACACAAAATCCCTTTTTCCCGTCGTTTGTAATAATGATTCTGTTCCAATCCAATTGATTATTCAAATTACACCGTGCTATCAACTTATCGGTAGCCGCATCGTATTTTTCAAGATAAGGGCTATTGATAAAGACCACATACCAATACTTTCCATCTGGTGAAAAATTGATAAAATGCGGTGTTTCTACAACATTTGGATTCACGCCCACTTCTACCATCCGAATAGGTAATTGAGTTTTAGCATCTATGACCGTTATGACATCACATCCTTGATTGACAACATAAATTTTATCATAAAAATTGGAGCCATACACATTACCTTTTATATCGGGTGCTCCATTATCTATCCATTGTTTAATTTTTATGACTTCTTCTTTACTTAAAGCGGTCTGATAGAGCGGCATGGTGGGTTCATTGGTCGGGCCTAAATCCGGGTAGGTATTAATGAAATAACACAAAGACGAAAACTTACTACTATACGGAATAACCGGACTTCCATTTTTACTTCCTTTTGTAAATAAACTTTGCCAAGTGGATAAATCTAAACCATTACAGGCAGCAGCATTTTCAGGATTATGACAAGCACCATTTGTACATTTTGTAACAATAATTTTCCCAACATCTGTAGGATAGTTGCCATAATTCGGATCGGCCTTATCTTTTCTGCAATAAGAAAAAAATAATCCAACAATAATTCCACACACAATACTATTCCATTTCATTGTTTTAAGAGTTTGTAGTTTTTTCTTCCAGAAGTATCTAATGCTATACTCAAAAAATAAATACCGTTAGAAAGCCCTGATACATCTAATATCCAGACATTGTCCCAAATTTTTTCACTGAATATAAGCACTTCCTTTCCGGAAATATCAATTATTGAGAAGTGTACAGTACCTTTGTAATTAGAATCTTCTATTTTCAAAGTAATTTTATCCTTTGCCGGATTGGGATAAATTTTAATGCAATCCATTGTTCCCTGAAAATTTTCAACGCGGACTGTTTTTGAAGAATAATAATGAATTCCACCAGAATAATTACCGACTATTAAATCTCTTACACCATCTCCATTTATATCGGTGTATTGCGGTGCAGAACGAATGCCAGCCCGAATGCCATTCACCATTGTATCCAACAAACGAAAATTACTTGTGAAATTATTTTCAATCTGATCGTATAAAAACAAATTCCCGCTAATTGTACCGCATAAAAGATATTTCTTGTTATTTTCTTTATACATAAACGGCACACATCCACCGTCGCCCGCATAATACAGGGCATTAGTAGTGGTATTGACATTACCAAAATTTGTTGTTATTAATGAAAAAGCAGGCGCTCCGATAGTACCAATATTTTCATAATAGGACATTCGGTTTTGTTTGTTTCCTATAACCAAATCCAGTTTTCCATCTTCGTTCACATCAAATAAAAATGGGTAGGCCGGTGGGCTTGAAGCATTGATTCCAAAGGCATTTTGATGTGTTATGCTGAAATTACAAGGATTGAAAGCACCGGCTGTGTTTTCTAACCAATGTATTTTCCCCTGACTATCACCTATAATCAAATCGATATCCCCATCGCCGTCTATATCGCCTGCTGTTGGACTTAAATTTAATTTATTCCATACAGACAAATTCAAATAATCTCTTGTAATTAAAGAGTATTGTGGATTAGAAAGTGTTCCGATATTTTGATAATAAGAAAGAGTAGAAACATTGCTGTTAGGAAGAAGTGTATTATAATACCCTAAATTTCCTATCAATAGGTCCTTTTTTCCATCCTGATTAATATCAATAATTAAAGGTAAGGCCCCTTCTCCCACATCCAATGAACGGTCTATCAAAAAATTTTTTTGTACAAATACAAAGCTATCTTTTGTAGAAGTGCCGATATTTTTGTAAAACCAAAGACAATTATAGTTTTCTCCTGCACTTAAATTAGGTGAAGCCACAATATCCTTTTTTCCGTCATTGTCAAAATCATTGTAATAGACACAAGGAAAGTTGTTGATTTTAATAACATTGGCAGAAGATTTCCCCGGATAATTGGGGAATAATCGGGTAGTATCTGATATAACAGCATTGGAAGAAGTGCCAGTATTGTATAAAAATAAAATGCTATTACAACTTACGTCTCCCATTAAAATATCTTTATCCTGATCGTGGTCAATATCTATGCACGTCAAACAGGCGCCGCTGTGGTACACTTTTTCTGCTAAAGAAACGTTCATCCACCGGTTGGAGCAATTGTTTAAGCTAACAGAACAATTGCCTTCACTAAAATTTCCCCAGCAGTTCTCTTGTATTTCAAATACCAAACTATCGGAATGTCCATATAATTCAATGCTTTTATTGAGGTGGTATTCTACAGAAAAACCGGTTGAGTTAAAAGCAAGAATATCTAAATCTCCGTCCCCGTCTATATCTTCAATGGCAGGCATACCAACAGATGAAGCGTATATCGGCGCATTCAATGGGCTCCCGCCGGGATTATAGTCCGAATACAAAATAGATTGAAATACCTGAAAAGATAAATTACCATTCGTGCTGGTGTTTTTAAATACTTTTATTCCACCGGTTGTATAAGTAAAAATATCGGTTTTGCCATCTTGATTAAAATCTTTGAAAATAGCCCAGTTGATCAATTTCGGAAACGACTTTGAAAGATAATAATCATACCGATACTTTGTTTCGCCCGCATTACCGATATTTAAAAAACACTTTACTTCACCATAGTTAAAGAAGTGTATTCTGTCATACAAAAGTATATCCGATTTTCCATCTCCATTTATATCTCCTTTGAAAACATTAGAGTAATTAATGCCGCCGCAGGTAGAAGAGTAAAGTATTTTCCCATTTTCAATGACAGACAAAGTATCATATCCGACCGGCAATTGAGAAAAACCACTAAAATATAGAAAACCAACTATCAGGAGCCCTGCAAGTTTCATAAAAGCTATAAAATTATTGGCAAAATTACTTAAAATAAACGGACTTTCAAACCTATTAGAAATCCGTAAAAAAGACGAACAACAAGTCCGATGTAAAATAGTAATGGGAAATTAATATTTAGATTTATCTAAATTTATATTTAGATGCATATTCAACTTTTAAATTTTACACCGGATAAAGGACTTCCTTTTTTGATAGCCCGTGCACACGATCCTTTTGATAAAAAAGTAAACTGGGATGCAGAAGGCAATCCGTTATCAACCGATGAAAACCCTTATGCGCTTACCTTTGATCCTACCTATACCTACGCTTCTATGCAAAAACGCCGCTTGTTTATCCATCTCGCTTTTCATTTCTAAACCAATAAATATATTCGTATTTTAGCCACACGAAAATAAAAGTATGGCTTGTACGGGATGTTTAACGAATAGAGGATGTAATACACTTGAAACGACAGGAAAATCTTCTTGTGGCAATTGTTCTGCGGGATCTTGCAATAAATTAAATGTATTCAACTGGCTGGGGAATATCTCAGAGATTCTTCCGCAAGGCACATTCCCGATTGTAGAAGTGCGATTTAAAAATACACGAAAAGAATTTTTCGTCAATACGAATAAATTGACACTTTATGTCGGAGATTTGGTGGTAACAGAGGCAGAAATAGGCTACGATGTTGGCACTGTTTCTGCAACGGGCGAAATAGTTCGTCTGCAACTTAAAAAGAAAGATATTAAAGACACTTCTTCTTTAAAGAAAATACTTCGCAAAGCCAAACAGCAAGATATTGATAAGTGGAAAGAAGCACAATCGCTGGAATACAAAGCCCTTGTTAAATCCAGAGAACTGGCCAAAAGTTTAAATCTTGAAATGAAACTGATGGATGTAGAATATCAGGGCGATAAAACCAAAGCCATCTTTTATTATACAGCCGATGGAAGAGTGGACTTCAGAGAATTAATTAAAAAACTTGCAGTGGGACTTAAAATTCGGGTGGAAATGCGTCAGATAGGCGCCCGGCAAGAAGCCGCACGATTAGGCGGAATTGGCGTCTGTGGCCGGGAACTGTGTTGTAGCACCTGGCTGACAGATTTTCGCACAATTAACACCACCGTGGTGCGGTACCAGCAATTATCTATCAACCCTGCTAAACTGGCCGGGCAATGCGGCAAACTGAAGTGTTGTTTGAATTATGAATTAGATGCTTATGTCGAAGCTCTAAAAGAATTCCCGGAAGTACAGGATAAAGAATTAATCACTCAAAAAGGCAAAGCCCGGTTTATCAAAATAGATGTTTTCAGAAGACGAATTTATTGGGCGTACGAAAATGACCTGAGCACCTTTATTCCACTCAGCATTGAACGAACAAAGGAAATTCTGGAAATGAATCAGAACAATATCTTTCCAGAAGATTTAATAATTCCACAAAACCATCAAGATAAAAACAAAGAGCTTCCGGAAAACTCAGAAATAACAGTCGTTCAACACGAAGAGGACTTGAACCGCTTTAATAATAAATTCAAAAACAATCAAAGAAACTTTAAAAGAAAAAAATAAAATGCAGCGAATAACATTATTTCTATCAATAGTTTTGTTTTCTCTGTTTTCCTGTAAAAAGACAAGCGTTGTGTACAGCAAGTATTATTATATTGAAAAAGAAGAATGGCAATCTAAAGACACGGCAAAATTCAGAGTAGATATTATTGATACCGTAAGTTTGTGTGATGTGAATATCAAAATAAGACACGGCGAATGGTATCCCTATAGCAATTTGTATGTATTCATGACAACAATTTATCCTAATGGCTCAGTACAAAAAGATACTGTTGAATGTATATTGGCCAATAGCAAAGGAGAATGGTATGGCAGCGGATTTGGAGATATGTACGATATTACTCTGCCCATCAAAAAGAACGTTCGCTTCTCAAAAAGCGGAGTTTATCAATTCTACTTTGTTCAAGCCATGCGGCAAGATCCCTTGCCGAACATCAGTGAATTTGGTTTTGAAATCATCAGAGTTTCCAAAAATAGATAATGAGTTTTTATGAAAACAATTTCTCATACTCTTAATGATATAAAAAACAAAGCACAAGAATTTGATAATCAAGATACATTAAAACCTTTTAGAGAAAAATTTTTATTTCCTCAACACAACGGAAAAAATGTATTGTATTTTACTGGTAATTCTCTTGGTTTACAACCCAAACAAACAAGAGAATATATTTTACAAGAACTCAACGATTGGGCTCAATACGGCGTTGAGGGGCATTTTCACGCCAAAAGACCGTGGTTTTCTTATCACGAATTATTGACGCACAAAATGGCAAAAATTGTTGGGGCACTTCCGGAAGAAGTTGTAATGATGAACCAACTGACTTCTAACTTGCATTTTTTAATGGTGTCGTTTTATCGCCCTTCCGAAAAAAAAAGGAAAATTTTAATTGAATATCCGGCTTTTCCCAGTGATATTTATGCTGTACAATCACAAGTAAAATTTCATAGTGGTAACCCGGATACCGATGTTATCATGGTGCGTTCAGAACGAGAAGATTTTGTAATAGACGAAGCGAAAATTTATGAAACAATTGAAAAATACCATGATGAACTTGCAATGATTTTAATTGGTGGTGTCAATTATTTATCCGGTCAGGTGTTTGACATAGCCAATATTACTTCCTTTGCACATCAATTTGGAATTGTCTGTGGATGGGATCTGGCGCACGCTGCGGGAAACATAGAACTCAACTTGCACGATTGGGAAGTCGATTTTGCGGCATGGTGTTCTTATAAATACTTGAATAGTGGGCCCGGCTCTGTTGGCGGTGCATTTGTACATCAAAAGCATTTGAGTAATTTGAATTTACCAATATTAGCCGGCTGGTGGGGCACTGATAAAAACGAACGATTTAAGATGAAGCCAACTTTTGAACCCATGCCTACTGCAGAACGTTGGCAAGTAAGCAATGCACCTGTTTTCTCCATGGCGGCATGTCTTGCTTCCTTAGATATTTTTGAAGAAGCCACGATGCCAGCCATCATTCAAAAAAGTAAACCACTCACCGCATTTTTAGAAGAAGCATTGATGGCAGTTAATACAATTTATGGAAAAGAAATATTTAAAATTTTAACGCCGCCACAAAGAGGAGCGCAGCTTTCTGTGGTTTGTAATTTAGAACATCCTAAAAAATTTTTTAATGCATTGATACAAAATGGTGTTATTGTTGATTGGAGAGAACCTAATGTTATTCGAATGGCACCCGCCCCTTTGTATAATTCATTTGAAGATATTTACAACTTGGTTGTGATTTTACAGAAAATACTTGATAACATTTTCTCATAAGTAATTTATGTCAAAATTTTATTTACTGATTGTATTTTTCGTAGTCACAGCAAATTCTTTTTCTGGACAAAACGATAGTGTATTTGTTGAAAGAAAAGAAGGATTGTATCTTGATTACCTTCAATTTCGAGAAAACAGGCCTATTACAAAGCAACGAATTATTACTAATATTGATACCTCTCAATTAGATTTTTTTACTAAGGTGGTCTCACAAAAAGAAATTCTGATAAGGACTCCATCGGGCACAGAGGGAAAAATATTTTCAAAAGATTTATGGGGCTATTTTCAAAATGGTATTTTGTATATTTATTATGACAATGCGTTTTACAAAGTGCCGGTTTTAGGGGCGATTTCTTATTTTATTGGCACACAGGAAGTAACCTATTATTCCGGTGTTGGTATTGGCTATCCTTATGGAATGGCCGGAATGCCTGTAAAAACAAGGGAACTAAAGGAGTTTTTACTGGATTATTATACAGGAAAAGTATATCCTTTTAGCATAGAACAATTAGAAGAATTATTGAAGAAAGATACGGAGATTTACAATACATTTACACAACTTAGCCGAAAGCAAAAAAAGAAAAAGTACAGTTATTACATTCGTTTATTTAATGAAAAACATCCTGTAAAATAAGATTATGAACCCATTCTTTAAACAGATCGTTATTCAAACAACGATATTAAAAAATAAAATAGAGCAGAAAAATACAAACGTGAACCCATACTCTAACTATAAAATCGCAAAAGAGTACAGAAAAGCAATTGTCTCATTAAAAGAATACACAAAAGATTTTATACTGATTATTTTAGGAATTTTTCTGGCCACATTGGGATTAAAAGGATTTCTTTTAAATAACAATTTTATCGATGGAGGCGTAACTGGTATTTCAATTTTAGTAAACAAAATTACACAATATCCAATAGAATATACTATTGTATTAATTAATCTGCCCTTTGTAATACTTGGTTATTATACAATTGGTTGGCGGTTTGCTTTAAAAACACTTTTTGGAATTTTTGGATTATCGCTTTGTTTAACAATTGTTGACCTTTCAGAAATAACAAAAGATAATCTGTTAGTAGCTGTGTTTGGAGGATTTTTTCTCGGCGCTGGTATTGGTTTTACAGTAAGAGGTGGTGGAGTAATTGATGGAACAGAAATACTTGCCGTTTATCTGAGTAGAAAATTAGGTACAACTATCGGCGATATTATAACGGCTATTAATGCCATAATTTTTTCCATTGCTGCCTATTTCTTAGGCATAGAAAGTGCTATGTATTCAATGATTACTTATCTGTCCGCTTCAAAAACATTGGATTTTATTGTTGATGGTTTAGAAGAATATATTTCTGTTATGGTTGTCTCAAAACATCACGAAGAAATTCGTCAGATGATAACTTTAAAGCTTAAAAAAGGGGTAACAATATTTTACGGCAAACAAGGATTAAGTTCAGGTAATCAACCTCCTTCTATTGAAATTCTTTACACTGTGATTACCCGATTGGAAATTAATCGTCTTAACATAGAGATCGAAAAAATTGATCCTAATGCATTCGTTACAATGTCCGTCATTAAAGACACAAAAGGAGGATTTGTAAAAAGAAAAAGTAAGCATTTGAAATTATCATAGTTCCCAATAACCAACACATATTTTATTGGGATAAGAAATTTTAGTTTGTTTTTAATTCATAAATCAAATCAGTACTGCTTGAGACCGTTGCAAAACTCAGAAAAAAGTTAGTTTTGCAGCGGTTTCTATCAATGAATGAAGTGAGGGTATCTGTCCGGTTTAAATACATGGCTTGGTTGACCGGAGGCGCTTAAATATTTTTCGTTACTATTCGGGAGCACCCTATTTGCCAATACATTCTCTTTACCGTTCTGTGAACATAGAAGCACAAAAAATCTCATAAGTGCACTTCGGTTGCGAAAATTTTGATAAGTGGTAACAAATATTTTTTGGTAATTAAATTATTTTGTATACTTGCAGCCCTTAAATTTAATTTTATGTATGCCATTGTAGAAATAGCAGGACAGCAATTCAAAGTAGAAGAAGGTCAAAAGATCTATACGCATCGCCTAAAAGCCAATGAAGGCGACACGGTTCAGTTTGATAAAATTCTTCTCGTAGAAAATAATGGAGAGGTCAAAGTGGGCACTCCGATGGTTAGTGGTAAAGTAAGCGCCAAAGTTCTAAAGCATCTGAAAGGCGATAAAGTATTGGTATTCAAAAAGAAAAGAAGAAAAGGATACCAGAAATTAAACGGACACAGACAATATCTGTCTCAGGTTCAAATTGAAAAAATCGAAATCTAAAATTATCATTATCTTAAAAATTTACCAATATGGCACATAAGAAAGGAGAAGGAAGTGTAAAAAACGGTCGGGACTCTCATAGCAAGCGTTTGGGAGTAAAATTATTCGGAGGACAAATCTGCAAAGCAGGTAATATCATCGTGCGTCAAAGGGGTACAAAGTTTCATCCTGGTGAAAATGTGGGAATGGGAAAAGATCACACTCTCTTTGCATTGACAGATGGAACCATTGTCTTTAAAATCAAAAAAGGTAAAAAGTACGTATCTGTTCAAGCGCTAACAACTTAAATTTAAACTCAATCGTTTATTGCATAGCAAAGAGCCCGAAAATATCGGGCTTTTTGTTTTTATCTAAGTCCATTGCAAAACTCGTAAGAGTTTTAATTTTGCAACACATTTCTTTTGCTATCTCTTACTTCGCTGAATTATCAATGAATTAGAAAACCTGAAATAATAAATCGTTGCAAAACCCGAAAAAATCAGATTTGCAATGATCTCAAAAGGAGTTTTGCAACGGCCTTAGATTAAAAGTTGGTATTAATCATCATTCATACACATAAATCCGTTTTACTCGTTGAGAAATGGAAGTAAGTATTTCATAAGAAATAGTGTCACACGTTTGTGCTATTTGCTTAATAACATCACTCGTATTAAAAATAATGATTTCATCACCAGTATTTATCTCCACATCTGTAACATCTAAAAAACTCATATCCATACACACATTCCCAATAGTAGGCAATAAGTGCTCTTTATATTTTACCAAAAATCTTCCATTGCCCAGGCGTCTGTAAAAGCCATCGGCGTAGCCAATGGGAATGACCGCAATTTTACTATCTCGGGATAGTACGGCATTTCTGTTGTATCCTACACTATTTCCTTTTTTTAGATGCTTGACTTGAACCACTCGTGTTTTGAGTGACAAAACATTTTGCAATTGTTTTTGTTCGGCATCATCATCACTGATTCCATACATTCCTATACCGATTCGCACCATATCAAAATGTGCTTCTGGAAAACGGCTGATTGCTGCAGAATTACAAATATGTTTTTTAACTTTGTAATCCAACACTTGCTCTATCTGTTCAGATAATGTTTTAAAGATGTTGATCTGATGCAGTGTATAATCCCTGTGCGCATTGCTTTCAGAAGCCGCAAAATGAGAGAAAATCGTTTTTACCACCACACAAGTATTGCTCTTCAAAAAATCAATAAGCGCTGACACTTCGGAAGGCAGAAATCCCAAACGATGCATGCCTGTATCTAATTTGATATGCACAGGGTAGTGTTCAATACCTTGTTTTTTCAACGCTTCTACAAAAGCATTCAATATCTCAAAAGAATAAATCTCTGGCTCTAATTGATAATGTATAATATCCTGAAAAGATTGATTTTCGGGAAGCATCACCATAATAGGCAATGAAACATTGGCTTGCCGTAATTCTACTCCTTCATCTGCATACGCTACTGCTAAATAATCTACTCCAAAACGTTGTAGAGCATACGCCAATTCCACACTTCCCGATCCATAGCCCGATGCTTTAATCATACACATCATCTGCACTTGCTTGCCTATAAGGTTTTTGTAATATCGTAAATTATGCCACAAAGAAGGAATGTGTATTTCTAAAATAGTATCGTGAGATTTTAATTCCAGATAATGGGCTATTCTTTCAAATTCAAAACTTCTTGCGCCTTTAATTAAAATAATGGATTTAAAGAAAATGTCTGAATACAATGAAAGTTGTTCAATAAAATCTGCCGTTGTTGGGAAATACACTAACGGCAACGAAAACATTGTTGTGTAATGTTTCCATTCTTCTCCAATTAAAAAAACCTGTTTTAAATTATACTTGTGAATTATTTTTAAGGCATTAGAGTATGCTTCTTCAGGATTTTTAATTTGCTCAAAGTCCGATAAAATCAATATCTTAGACAATTCCGAATATTGATGAAAATAACTCATTGCAATTTCAAACGAGTCAAGGTCTGAATTGTAATAATCACTTATTAAAACAGATTGGTATTTTGCTTTTTTAATTTCTAATCGTAATGAAATTTGTGGTAATTCAGAAAACTTGGGCAAAAGTTTAGAAAGCAATGTTTTATTTAACTCATAAATACAGGCAAAACAAGTGATGGCATTTTTTACAGAAGCATCGTCCATAAAAGGAATCGCAAATTCAAACTTTTCATTTTCTACTCTAACCACTATGAGAGATTTATCGGGATACTTTTCTACTTTCTGAACATAAAAAAAATCTGTATTTAATTCAGAAATGCATTTGTAATTAGATGCAAAAGAATAATTTTGTAAAAAAATATTTTGATGTCTTTGAATAATCTTGATTGTAGCGCTTTGAAAAAGGTTTAATTTTTCTTTTAATTTTTCTTCATCCGAAATAAAATTTTCAGAATGTGCTGTTCCAAAGTGTGTCAGTACTGCCAAATCAGCTTGAATGATAGATTGTAAATGCTCCATTTCATTCGGTTCAGAAATACCTGCTTCAAAAATGCCCAAGGTGTGTGATGCCGTGAGATTCAATACCGATAGCGGTACTCCAATTTGAGAATTAAAACTTTTTGGACTTCGGCAGATATTAAATTCATCTTTCAATAAAAAATACAACCATTCTTTTACAATTGTTTTACCATTGCTACCAGTGATACCAATAATTGGGATATTGAATTGACTACGATGGTAACGTGCCAATTGCTGCAAGGCACGAATGGTATTTTTGACCACAATAAAACAGGCGTCCTCCAAATGTATATCTTCTGGAACATATTGAACTAAAAAACTTCTTATGCCCTTTTCATACGCTTGTTGAATATACTTATGTCCATCGTTTTTAGGGCTTTCAATGGCTATGAACAGAGCATTTTCTGGCAAGGCAATGTGCCGTGTATCAATATAAATTGATTTGATAATACGATTACAAGATCCTTCAAATTTTTCGCATTCTAAAATGTTTGCAACTTCTTGAAGAGAATATCTCATTATTCACTTTTGAAATGTTCATTAAAACAATTTCTGCATAATGGTTCATAAGAATCCGTTTCACCCAATAAAATCAATTGTTCAGAAGCCGCAATACGATGAGAAACATACGCCAATTGACCACATTTTACGCAGATAGCGTGCACTTTAGTAACATATTCTGCAATGGCTAATAGTTGTGGCATTGCACCAAATGGCTTTCCTCTATAATCCATATCCAATCCAGCTATAATCACACGAATGCCGTGATTAGCTAGATAAGTTGCCACTTCAGCCAATCCAGCATCAAAAAATTGTGCCTCGTCAATCCCCACCACGTCTGTGTTATCCATATCTACAGAAAGTAAAATACTCTGACTATTTTGTACCGGCATACTTACGATTTCTCTGCCTTCGTGCGATACAATTTTCAACGCATCGTAACGAATATCAATTTGTGGTTTGAATATTCTTATTCGCTGCTTAGCAAATTCCGCACGTTTCAGCCGACGAATGAGTTCTTCCGTTTTCCCTGAAAACATACTACCACAGATCACTTCTATCCATCCTCTTTTATTTTCGTGCTTAACTTCTAAAAACATAATTGCATTATGCAACAAATATGCTGAAAATGTTACAATCAAAAAAACTTTTACCTTAATTTAAGTAACATTAGAAGCATATTCATGAACACCTTAATGAAAAAAACAGTGCGTGAATAAATATGCTGAAAATGTTACAATCAAAAAAACTTTTACCTTAATTGCAGATTCAACTTTCAAATTTGACACATTAGAAAAATATCCCAATAAATCGTGATTACAGAAATTTATCATAAGGAAAAATTTTCAGGTAACTTGTCCCGAGAAGCGAAGCGAATCGGGAAGGTAACCCTTCCACGAAAGTGGAAGG
>CAZNVL010000011.1:0-20226 GCA_964576565.1 uncultured Flavobacteriaceae bacterium
TGGAAGGGTAGGGTTATCAGCATTTAAAGTGTAAAACTTGTAAATTGAACCTACAATTCCTTAAAATTCCATTGTTCTAAAAATTTGGTGGAATAATTACCTTTTTTAAAATCTTCATTTTCCATAAGTTTAAGATGAAAGGGAATGGTGGTTTTAATGCCTTCAATGACGTATTCACTCAATGCTCTGTGCATTTTAGCGATGGCTTCTTCACGTGTTTGTGCTACTGTGATCAATTTGCCGACCATGCTATCGTAATACGGGGGAATCACATAACCGCTGTAAATATGAGAATCTACTCTTATACCATGTCCACCGGGTGTGTGAAGAGTGGTGATTTTACCGGGTGATGGTCTGAAATCATTAAAAGGATCTTCCGCATTGATACGACATTCAATGGCATGCATTTGAGGGTAGTAATTTTTTCCGGATATAGGGACACCGGCGGCTACAAGAATTTGTTCTCGTATTAAATCATAGTTTACCACTTCTTCGGTGATAGGATGCTCTACTTGAATACGAGTATTCATTTCCATGAAATAGAAGTTACCGTGTTTATCTACGAGAAATTCAATAGTTCCCACACCTTCATAGTTAATGGCAGCGGCAATTTTGATAGCGGCTTCTCCCATTTTATCACGAAGTTCGGGGGTCATGAAGGGAGATGGGGTTTCTTCCACCAATTTTTGATGTCTTCTTTGAATGGAGCAATCGCGTTCGGAGAGGTGGCATACTTTTCCGTATTGATCCCCCACAATTTGAATTTCAATATGACGGGGTTCTTCAATGTATTTTTCCATGTAAACAGAGCCGTTACTGAAAGCGGCTTGTGCTTCGGTAGTAGCGGTATTAAAAGCACTTTCCATTTGTTCTTCTTCCCATACTACGCGCATGCCTTTTCCGCCGCCGCCTGCGGTAGCTTTTAATATCACAGGATAACCGATTTCTTTGGCAATGCTTTTGGCGTGTTCTACATTTTCTAAAAGCCCATCTGAACCGGGAATAACTGGAGCGCCGGCTTTTTTAGCGGTTTCTTTGGCGTTGTTTTTATCGCCCATGGCATTGATCATTTCAGGGGAAGGACCGATGAACTTGATGTTGTTCAATTTACAAATTTCGGAAAAGCGGGCATTTTCGCTTAAAAAACCGTAGCCGGGGTGAATGGCATCGGCATTGGTAATTTCGGCAGCCGCAATGATGTGTGCAATGTTCAAATAACTGTCTTTGCTGGCCGGTGGACCAATGCAAATGGCTTCGTCGGCAAACTTAACGTGTAGAGAATCTTTATCGGCAGTGGAGTATACAGCCACGGTTTTAATGCCCATTTCGTGGCAGGTGCGAATCACGCGTAAAGCAATTTCACCACGATTGGCAATGAGTATTTTTTTGAACATAGAAGCAACTTAATTAAAGGAGTTGATAAAATCAGATGTTGGTGTCAATGAGAAATAAGGGTTGGTCGTATTCTACTGGTGTAGCGTTTTCTACTAAAATTTTCACAATTTTACCTTTCACATCGCTTTCTATTTCGTTGAATAGTTTCATAGCTTCAATGATGCACAATGGTTGACCAACATCTACGATGTCACCAATGTTTACAAATGGTGGTTTATCAGGAGCAGAGGAGCGATAAAATGTCCCAATCATGGGGGATTTTACAACATGGTATTTTTTTTCATCTGCAACATCAGTAGTTGGTTTATTGTTAGCAGGTTGAGATTCTGGTTTAGTACTTGCTGATTCGGGTATGGAAGGTGTAGCAACTGGAACATTGGTAGGCACGACAGTTGGAACTACTGGCGGAACGCTTTGTACCACAACAGGAGGTGTTTGGGCTTGTAAGGGTGCATTTTTTCCTGTTTTGATAATAATTTTAAATTCTTTGGTTTCCAGTTCTACTTCGCTGACATTACTTTTGGATACGAATTTTATGAGATCTTGAATTTCATTAAGTTTCATATATTAAGTTTTTGAGTTAGTAAATGAGGGTTAAACTAAAACAGAGGTTTTTAATTTATTTTTTAGAGTTGTGTCAACAGCGTCCATAAATTCTTCGGTGTATAGGTAGTGTTCACCGTGTTTTACATTATTTCCGTGTATACAAACGGCTAAATCTTTGGTCATTTTTCCACTTTCTACTGTTTCAATACAAGATTGTTCAAGGATCTCACAGAATTTAATCAATTCTTGGTTGTTGTCTAATTTTCCTCTAAAAGCCAGTCCTCTTGTCCATGCGAAGATAGAGGCAATGGGATTGGTAGAGGTTGGCTTGCCGGCCTGATAATCTCTGTAGTGGCGAGTAACAGTGCCGTGTGCGGCTTCGGCTTCCATAGTTTTTCCATCGGGGGTAATTAGTACAGAGGTCATCAGTCCTAAGGATCCAAAACCTTGTGCTACTTGGTCAGATTGCACATCGCCATCGTAATTTTTACAAGCCCAGATAAATCCGCCTTCCCATTTAAGAGCGGAGGCCACCATATCGTCAATCAGGCGGTGTTCGTAAGTGATGCCGGCTCCCTGAAATTTTTCTTTAAACTCTTTTTCGTAAATTTCCTGAAAGAGGTCTTTGAAGCGACCGTCGTATTTTTTTAGAATAGTATTTTTGGTGGATAGGTACAACGGCCATTTTTTTTGCAAGGCCATATTGAAGCAGGCGTAAGCAAAGCCACGAATGGAGTCGTCGGTATTGTACATGCCCATAGCTACGCCAGCGCCTTTGAAATTAAATACTTCGTGTTCAATAACGGTACCGTCTTCGCCTTCAAATTTAATGGTCAGTTTACCTTTTCCGGGAATGACAAAGTCAGTGGCTCTATATTGGTCACCAAAGGCGTGACGCCCAACGATGATGGGCTTTTTCCAGGTAGAAACTAATCTGGGGATATTTTTAATCACAATGGGTTCGCGGAACACGGTACCATCTAAAATGTTACGAATGGTGCCGTTTGGCGACTTCCACATTTGTTTGAGATTAAATTCTTTTACTCTTGCTTCGTCGGGTGTGATGGTCGCACATTTGATTCCTACATTATATTGTTTGATGGCATTGGCGGCATCTATAGTTACTTGGTCGTTGGTGGCGTCTCTGTTTTGTATTCCTAAGTCAAAGTATTTGATATTTAAATCTAAGTAAGGGAATATTAATTTTTCTTTTATCATTTTCCAGATGATTCGGGTCATTTCATCGCCATCTAATTCTACTATTGGATTTTGAACTTTAATTTTTTTCATAACTATTTTAATTTTAATCAGGGGCAATAATAAGGAATAATTGATTATGGTAAAAAGATGGTAGAAATTTTACAGGGGGCGGAAAAATTTTGAGAGCTGGTAAAATAAAGTGTATTTTTGTCGGATAATTAAATGATGATTATGGTTCGGAAAATTTTAGTTGGTATAGATTTTAGTGAACAGAGTAAAACAACATTGAAATATGCTATTCAATTAGCTAATAAGTTGAGTGCGGATATTACGTTGATTCATTCCTATACGCTGCCTTTGGTGAATTTTGAAACAGGATATATTCCGCCAGTAGAAGATATGCAAAAGGAAGCAGAATCTGAAATGAATGCCTTGTTAAATCAGTATTCAGGATATAGATTTAAGACAATTATTAAAATGGGCTTTGCGGCAGAGGTGATTTTAGAAGTAGCAGAAGAACAAGGCGTTGATTTAATAATAGTGGGTATTGTGGGGCAAGGGTTTGTGAAAGAAAAATTAATTGGCAGCACTGCGTATGAAGTATCTCAACAAAGTAAAGTACCGGTGTTGGTTATTCCAAAGGATGCGGAGTATAAGCCCATACAGAAAATTGCATTTGCCTGTGATTTTCATAAAGATTTGTCAAAATCGGATTTGTATTTAAAGGTCAAAAATATTGTGCAATATCTTGGTACAGAATTGGAAATAGTAAGTGTAGTACACTCAGATAATGAAGTGGATGTGAGATTTGCGGAAGATTATTTGTATTTTGAGCAAAAAATGGAATCCATTCCGCATCAGCATTTTTTTGTGACGCATCACAAAGCATCAGAGGGTATTTTGGAATACATTAAAGTGAGAAAGTGTGATTGGTTGATTATTTCACCTTTGAAACATACTTTGTTTGAAAGATTATTTAAGGAAAGTGTTACAAAAGAAATTGTGTTCCATAGCCCAGTTCCTGTGTTAACCATTCATGAATAATTTTAGATATTAAAAATTATGGAGAATAATTCATCTAATAGTAATGATGAAGTTAAAGTAGTATTGCCATTTAAGAATTTATTTTTGAATGCGGGCTTTATATCCGGTGATAATAGTATTGCTAAATATATTAGCACGATATTGATAACGATATTGGCTTATTTTTCATATCAAATTTTAATAGGCGTGATACTCATTTATTTGGCACAAAAAAATGGTGTGAACATTTATGACACGCAAACTTTGGCAAGGGTTTTATTAAATCCCGAAGCACTGGGTATTTCTAAAAATTTTATGCTTGTTTTGTTGTTGGGAATGTTTGTGTTTACTTTTTGGGCATTTTATGTGGCTATTAAGCGGATTCATCAAAAGTCGTTTATTTCAGTGATTACGGCTTTTCCTGATGTGCGATGGAGCAGGGTATTTTTTGCATTTGGAGTATGGAGTGTAGTTTTTGTCGGAATGTTTTTAATGGATTTTATTTTTCTTTCTCCTGAAAATTATAAACTCAATTTTGATGCGACAAAATTTGCGGTGCTTTTGGCTATCAGTATACTTTTTTTACCAATACAAACTTCTTTTGAAGAGATATTTTTTAGAGGATATTTGATGCAAGGTTTTGCATTAATGTTTAAGAATGGTTACATACCGTTGTTATTTACTTCCTTGTTGTTTGGGCTGGCACACATGAATAATCCGGAGGCAGAAGAGTTTGGCGCTTTAATAATGTTACCATATTATTCTTTGTTTGGATTATTTTTAGGGGTATTGGCTTTGTGGAACAATGGTTTGGAATTGTCCATTGGTATTCACGCAGCGAATAATATCTTATCTTCATTACTTATTACTTCTAAAAATTCTGTCTTACAAACAGATGCTTTGTTTATTATTCAAAAAGAAAATCCGGTGAATGATTTCTTGCTCTGGATAGTTGGGGCTGCTGTAACATTGATTATTTGCATATTAAAGTACCAATTCAAAAATTTAAATCAACAATTAAAATAAGAAAATTAGAATGGAAAAAGTTTGGATTTATATTTTACCCGTAGTGCACTATTTTTCTGTTTTTGCACAATCGCAATACCTGTATTCAGTTGATTTAGTAAATGTGAAAGATAAAAGAGTGAAAGTCGAACTTTTACCGCCCTTTATCAAAGAAGATACTGCTGTATTTTGCTTTCCTGCTGTAGTGCCGGGCACTTATGAAAAATACGATTTTGGAAGATTTATTCAGGATTTGAAAGTATTGCCAAAAAGTAATAAAACTATTTCTGTAAAAAAATCAGATGAGAATTGCTATAAAATTTTTCCTGCACAAAACATTGATAAAATTACTTACTATGTGACGGATACATGGCATACTGCATTAAAAGAAAAAATTGTTTTTGAACCAGCGGGAACTAACATCCTTCCCGATAGTGTATTTGTCATTAATAATCACGGATATTTTGGTTATTTCAGAGGATACGATAAAATGTCCTTTAAAGTGCATTACACAAAGCCCATTAATTTTTATCCTGCATCTGCCATAACTACTTTTACAGTTGGAATGGATAGTGATGATTTGTTTTACACGGATTATCATCAATTGGTTGATTTTCCGGTTATTTATTCTATTCCTGATACCACCAGCATTAAAATTCATAATGCACAGATTTTAATTTCTTGTTATTCGCCCAATAAATTCTTGAACTCACAATACCTTGCGTCTATATTGAGGGATCTGCTATTTGCTTTGACTAATTTTTTTGATGGAAAATTACCAGTAGATAAATATGCTTTTTTGTTTTACTTTACAAATACAGGAACACTTTCAGGGGCATCCGGTGCGTTAGAGCACAATCAATCGTCTTTGTATGTATTGCCCGAAATAGATAGTGTTTTCATTGCACAAACCATAAAAGATGTGGCGGCACACGAGTTTTTGCACATTCTCACACCGCTCAATATTCATTCTGAAGAAATAGAATATTTTGATTTTAATCATCCAAAGATGAGTCAACATTTGTGGCTGTACGAAGGAACTACGGAGTATCACGCACATTATCTTCAGGCAAGAGAAGGATTAATTTCGCCAGATTATTTTTGGGGAAAAATGTTAGAGAAAATCAGAAATGCTGATGAGTTTAACGACACCATGTCCTTTACTAAAATGAGTAAAAATGTTTTAGATCCTTATTATCATCAAAATTACAATGATGTTTATGAAAAGGGGGCACTCATTGGAATGTGTTTGGATATATTGTTGATTAAAGAAAGTAAAGGAGAGTATAATTTAAGAAAGTTATTGTTAGATTTATCTAAAAAATATGGGAAGAACAAACCTTTTAAGGACGATTCACTCTTTGCAGAAATTGAAAGAATGACGTATCCTTCTATTGGTAATTTTTTGAGAACTTATGTGGCAGGCACAAAGCCCTTACCTTTGAGTGAGATATTGGCGTATGTTGGATTAAATTTTGTCAAACAAAAAGAAGTAGAAGAATTTACTTTTGGTGGAATAGATGTAAAAGTAAATGAAAAAGATCAGATTTATATTGCTTCATTAGAAAACTTAGATGCGTTTGGCAAACAATTTGGATTTAAAGAAGGAGATATTCTTTATGCCTTGAATAATCGCTTATTTACATTAGAAACTGCCGAAGAAATTTTGAATGAATATCTGGATACAGCGAAAGAAGGCGATGTAGTAACATTTGAAGTGATGCGTAAAAACAAAAAAGGAGAAACGAAAAATATAGTATTGAAAGGCAAAGCCAAGAAGATAAAAAGAACAATCTATAATTCACTTGACATATTTCCAGAATTTTCAGAAGAACAAAAATTTTTATTGAGAAAATGGTTAGGTAATGAGGAAAAATAGTGCCTGTTTTTATTCCAAAGCACGTCTGTAAGAAATCAAATTATTGTCTTAAAAAGAAAGAGTTGTTATTGGTATTAAGAAGTGTAATAATTAGGAGTATTCTTGTTTCTTTGAATAAAAATTTTGTATATATTTCTTTTTAAGGATACAATTATGTATAATTGCCCTGTTTTTTTCGGAGAGGTGCCGGAGTGGTTGAACGGGCACGCCTGGAGAGCGTGTATTCCGAGAAATCGGAATCGGGGGTTCGAATCCCCCCCTCTCCGCAGTTAAGTGAATATTGTGTTTTTTGTCAGTAAAGTATGATGCAGGGTGTTTATTGTAGGTATCCTATTACAAGTTACAAGAAATAAGAATAAAACAGATCTTGTTTTTACAAGAATGCTTGTTTATTTTTTGAACATTGATTTTCATTTGTCTTAAAAAAATTATAATTTATCTAAATTGTACTCTGTCCTATTTATTATTTATCGTTTATTTACGCCCACTAAAAAAATGAATATGAAAAAATTTTCCATTGCATTAAGTTTTGTTTTTGCGTTTAATGTTTTTTCAAACTTATTGGCAGATGAAGGTATGTGGCTGCCATTTTTGATAGGGGAAAAAACCTATCAGGAAATGGTAAAGAAAGGATTAAAACTTACTAAGGAACAAATTTATAGTGCTAATAAATCTTCCTTAAAGGATGCAGTGATTATTTTTGGTGGTGGTTGTACCGGTGAAATTGTAAGTGATAAAGCTTTGATTTTTACGAATCATCATTGTGGCTACGATGCTATTGCAAAAGTGAGCACAGTAGAGCATAATTATCTAAAAAATGGTTTTTGGGCAAAAAACATAAATGAAGAAATTCACGTGCCGGGCTTGACGGTTCAATTTTTAGAGCGTATAAAAGATGTTACAGACAAAGTGAATGCAGAACTCAAAAACGTGGATGCGTCTAAAACATTAGAGTCCTTACCTAAAATATTAAACACTATTGCACAATCTGAATTAACAGAAGAAGAAAAGAAAACCAATTGCGAAGCCCGTGTTGTACCAATGTTTTCAGGTAATCAATACATTTTGTTTGTTTACAAAAGATATAAAGATGTGCGCTTAGTAGGAACGCCTTCCGAAAGTTTAGGAAAGTTTGGCGGAGATACGGATAATTGGGAATGGCCCCGCCATACAGCCGATTTCAGCATCTTCAGAGTATATGCAGATAAAAACGGACAACCAGCAGATTATTCACCTGAAAATGTTCCCTTAAAACCAAAATATGTTATTCCTGTCAGTATCAAAGGCGTAAAAGAAAATTCTTTTGCAATGACAATGGGCTTTCCGGGAGGTACAAACAGATTTGAAACATCTTATGGTGTAAAATTAAAAACCACTATTGAAAATCCTAATACGGTTCAATTAAGAGACATTCGTTTGAAAAATATGTTGGAAGAAATGAAAAAAAGTGAAGCCATAAAATTGAAATTAGCTTCTTATTATGCACGAGTGGCCAATTACTGGAAGTTTTTTGATGGAGAAAACAAACAACTCTTGAAATATAAAGTATATGAACAAAAACAAAGAGAAGAACAAAAGTTTATAGAATGGGCAAAACAAAACAATAAAACAGAATATTTGAATTTAATGAATGAATTTGAACAATGCTATGCCAACTGGACAGCTTTTGCCAAAGCAAAAGTATATTTTCAGGAAGGTATTTTAGGAACACAATTAAATTTTTACGCATACAGATTACTCTCATTATTAAATGCTTCTAAAGAAGAGATTGCAAAAAACAAAAAAAATTATTTGGATTTAATAAAAGAATTGAATGAACAAATTGATTTACCTTCTGACAAAAAGAATGCAGCAGAATTATTAAAAAAATATCGGGAAGAAATTAATGAGCCATTTGTTCCGGCACTGGTCTATTCATCTATTCCAAAAGACATTTCAATGACCGGAACAGAGCAATCATCTTTGAATGCATATCAAAATTTTGTAAATAATCTCTATCAAAACACTCTATTATTAAAACCAGATGCTTTTGAAAAATGGCTTGAAAACCCTGATAAATCTGCATTAGAAAAGGATCCAGCTATGCAATTAGTCAATGCGTTTTATCAGATATATGTTTCTAAAATATCGCCCGAATTCAATAAATTTCAAAATTGCACTTATTTATTACAACAGAAATATCAAAAGGGATTAGTAGAAATGAATAAAGGAAAAAAAGAATTCTATCCCGATGCCAACTTTACCATGCGTTTATCTTACGGGCTTGTAAAACCTTATAGTCCAAGAGATGCCGTGTTTTACAAAGAAGTATGCACCTTAAAAGGCGTGTTAGAAAAATACAAGCCCGGCGATTATGAATTTGATTTGCCAAAAGATTTTGTAGAAACCGCAGAAAAGAAGGACTTTGGAAGATATGCAGATAAAAAAATTAATGACATAGTAGTTACATACATTACAACCAACGACATTACAGGAGGTAATTCTGGTTCGCCAGTACTTAATGGTAATGGCGAATTGATAGGTTTAGCATTTGATGGTAATTATGAAGCACTCAGTCACAAAATTCATTTTGATGCACAATACAACAGAACAATATGTGTAGATATTCGCTATGTACTTTGGATTATTGAAAAAATTGGAAAAGCAGATAATATTATTAAAGAGTTGAAAATTGCGGTATAATCTGAATTTGCTTATTTTTTGTTTAGATTATCGTACAACAGTTACTTTGCCTACAAATTCGTGTGCTTTATTTCTTTTGTCTTTTACAACTGCTTTCCATACATAAGTATCGTTTGGCACTAATTCATTATTGGATTTATCTTTTCCATTCCAGGGTTTATCAATATCGTTCGTTTCATAAAGTAAATGTCCCCATCTGTCGAAAACAGATAATTTAAATTCTTTGATACCATATCCTTTTCCTGTAAAGCCATCATTTAAATCATCATCATTGGGTGTAAAAGCATTGGGAAAATAGATAGCAAATCCAGGTACTATTTCAATCCATTTAACCATAGAATCTTTACAGCCATATTGATTTACAACAGATTGATAAATCATAAGTTGTTTCATATCTTCCTGTGTTACATTGTAAATAAAGTCGGGTATATTGTATGTTTTTCCATCGCTCAATGTATAAGTGACAGCAGATGCACCGGATGAAACATCTTTGACTTCTAAAGGTTCCATCTCCTCTAATACTCTTTCCGGATTGGTGATGAAGCCCGCAACAGGTGTAGGATACACAGTGATGCTATTAGGTAACACAAAACTTCCCACACAGCCACTATCTGAAATGGCTTTTAGTATCACTGAATACACGCCGCTGTTTTCATAGCAGTGAACGGGATTCACAGCATTGTCAATTTCTCCATCGCCAAAATTCCATTGATAGGATTGTATATTACCACTTACAATAGTAGATTGATTTTGAAACAGTACACAATGTTTGGGGCATCCATTAGGATTGACGATGGTAAATATCGGATTAGGATTAGGATTGACGTACACCGGTTTTTTGATAATATTTACACATCCGTGTTCATTCTGAACTTCTAATGTAATTAAATAACTACCGTGTGCCGGATACTGAAAATTTGGATGAGTAGATACATTATCATAAAATCCATCTGCATTCAAATCCCAGTAATAAGCAGTAATAACACCATTCGGCGAGAAGGATAAATTGGTAAATTGTGTTTCATCCCCTAAACAGGTCTTACTGCTGCTAAAATTAGCAACGGGATTAGGATATACCAGCACATTCTTTAAGTTTTGATGTATACAGCCATTATTACTAATCGTTTGTAAACGTGCTTTATACTGTCCAAAAGCAGGATAGATGTGCGTAGGGTTAATGTTTATCGTATCATCCCAAATACCGTCGTTTTCAAAGTCCCATCTGAATTTTGTGATGCTGCCGGAGGTGATGCTACTTTGATTGATGAACACATTCGGATGATTATAGCAAACAGAGTTTACACTAAATTGCGCCTGTGGTGTGGGGAAAACACTAAGAGTATTCGTGCCGGTGGCTATGCAGGATTTATCGGATATTGCCGTAAGAGTGACAATATAATTTCCTGCAGAGGTGTATAAAACATTAGGATTTAATTGAGAAGAAATTAAACCATTTCCAAAGTCCCATTGGTAGGTTTGAATACTTCCATTTTGAATACTGCTGTTGTTGGTAAAGTAAACCGTGTTGCCTTCACAAACATTATTGAATGAAAAGGATATAAAAGGTAATGGATATGCTTCAAAAGTATTGGTAGCAGAGGCAATGCAGTTATGATTGCTGATAGCAGAAAGAGTGGCCGAATAAATACCTGCTACAGACACCGTGATGGACGGGTTGAACAAAGTGGATGTATTGCCGGTACTGAAATTCCATTGGTATTGAGTAATTTGTCCATTAGAGATATTTGTTTGATTATTAAAGCTGATAGCATTATTTACACAATTATTATTAGCAGAAAATTGAACATTGGGTAATGGGTATATTTCCACTGTACTGGTAGTGGAAGAGGTGCAGTTGTAATTACTTGTGGCAGTGAGAATGACCGTGTAAATGCCGGGTGCAGTGTAGGGAGATGAGGGATTAGTTTGAGTTGAAGTTTGTCCGTTACCAAAATCCCACAAATAAGAAACGATGCTTCCATTCGTAATTGTAGATTGATTGGTGAAATTTACTGTAGTTCCTAAACATACATTATTAGCGGTAAAAACAACGTTTGGTACCGGATAAATAGTAATTGGTAATGAATAAGTAGCGACACAATTATTATTAGAATTGACAGTTAAACTTACAATGAAATTACCAGACGAAGGATAAGTGTAAGTAGGATTGGGAGAATTAGAAGTTTGTCCGTTTCCAAAATTCCATTGATAAGAAGAAATGCTGCCGTTGTTGATATTTACAGTGCTATTGAAAGAAATTGAATTTCCAAGGCAAGTATTGGGAGCTGAAAATGAAACGGTGGGAGTAGGATATACAGTCACTGTTTTTGTTATGGTATCCGTACATCCTTTGTTAGAGGTAGCAATCAGCGTTACACTATAAGAACCAGCACTCGCATAAGTATAGCTTGGATTATTTTGTGTAGAACTTCCACCATTTCCAAAGTACCATTGTACAGAAGTAATAGCCCCCTGTGAGATAGTACTGGTATTCGTGAAGGAAGTGGCTGTGCCCCAACAAACATTATTGTAAATAAAATCAGCACTAACAGGAGTATTGACATCAATGAGCATTCCGGTGGTATCGTAGCAGCCAAATGAATTCCCAACGATTAAAGTTACACTGTATTGTCCTGCGGCTGTATAGGTATGAACGGGATTTTGGGCAGTAGAAGTATTACCATCTCCGAAATTCCAAAACCAGTAGGTATTCCCACCGGCATTACTAGAAGTGTTATGAAACGTTACTGTTAGTCCGCAGCTTGTATTGCTATTCCCGATATTAAAATTAGCATTGGGAGTAGGGTGATTGTAAAGTGGAAAATAAAAGGTAGGTCCGGGACAACCTGTAAACATAGTCGTTTGAACGGCATACGTGCCAGGATTATTGACGGTGACACATTGATTGGTATTGCCATTGATGCCTGTACCGTTCCATACATAAGAAGCAAAACCATTGGGTGCACACAGGGTTTTGGATTCGCCTACACAAATGGTATCGGGTTGGGTTTGAGGAAAGGAAAGACAATCGCCATCAATGTAGGCATAACCGTAATGTCCGCCCAAAGCACAATCGTATGTGGTAAAACGAATGGTAACATTCTGACCAATGTAATTAGTAAGGTCTGCCGATACACTTGACCACGGTTTATAGATGACGCCCGGACAGGTAGTAGAGTTTTGAAAACCGGGAATACCTTGCCCTGCTGTAACACTATAATAAGTACAAGGAATAGGGTTGCCGTTTTGATCCAACATTTCAATTTCAAACTTGGGCTGGTCAATGGGGTTGTGTCCGGGATCCTGCAACACAACAGCATATTTGTAGGTAAAATAAGCATTACCAGTTGTTACTAAAAATGTTTGTTCAATCCGGTCTGCACGGCCACCGTTTTGATTATTTCCTAATTTCAGAGAAAAATTACCACCCGGGCATACTACCGGAAATCCACCGCAGGCGTCTGTGGCATTACCGCTTACAATGGTCTGTGCGCCACCGGTAAAAGGACAACATCCTGTAGAATTGTATTGCGGATGGTAACCATTCGTGGCTGTCCATCCGTTTAAGTTTCCACTTTCAAAGTCCATATTCGTACAGATTTGTTGTATAGTAGGTGGAGAAGCCGGAATAGTTTTGAAAGCGGACACATTATCTTTTAAATGCGACTGAACAAACTCTTCTGTTTCAGCAGGAGAAAGATTTTTTTGCCGTGCTATGTTTAACCAATACGATAGGTTTTGTTGTGTATTATCCGTATTGGTGGTGGGTGATGCCGTTTGCCCATTGGCTGTAAGAACAGCTGTAATAAACAGGGCGAGTAATTTTGTTTTCATAGTAGTAAGTTTTTAAGGTTACTTTATGAAATGTTTTCATTGTTTTGATTTTTTGTAGGTTATACGAGAAATGTTACACTAAAACTTTCAAAATGTGATGAATGGAAATACAATAAGAAAAATGGCAAAAAAAATAAAAGAATGGGGAGTGTTGGAAAAATAAAAAACAGAGTTTTTTCATTAAAGAGTTTTCTTTATTTAGTCAGATAGTAGACGATTGAATTTAAAGACCTTGATTTTTAAGTTTATCAACTTTGTTGTATTTTTGCAGAAAAATAATTTATGAGAGATATTTTTGATAAAGTGAAAAAAAACATGGGACCACTTGGCATGTATTCTTCTAAAGCACATGGTTATTTTACATTCCCAAAGTTAGAAGGTGATATTGGTCCATACATGCTATTTAGAGGGAAGAAATTATTAAATTGGAGTTTAAATAATTATTTAGGTTTAGCGAATCATCCTGAGGTCAGGCAAACCGATGCAGAAGCGGCCGCAAAATTTGGATTGGCTGCTCCTATGGGTGCTCGTATGATGAGCGGAAATTCTGTGTATCACGAACAATTGGAAAAAGAACTTTCTGAATTTGTTAGTAAGCCCGATACCATTTTATGCAATTATGGTTATCAAGCCATGCTTTCTGCCATTGATGCGCTTGTAGATAGAAGAGATGTCATTGTGTACGATGCTGAAAGCCATGCTTGTATTATTGATGGTGTGCGTTTGCACATGGGGAAACGATTTGTATTTAAGCATAATGATATAGAAGATTTAGAAAAACAATTACAACGTGCTGAAAGAATTGTAAAAGAAACGGGAGGAGGTATTTTAGTTTTAACTGAGGGGGTGTTTGGAATGCGGGGCGATCAAGGAAAATTAAAAGAAATTGTTGAACTTAAGAAAAAATACAATTTCCGTTTGTTTGTAGACGATGCGCATGGCATTGGAACAATGGGTAAAACAGGCGGCGGAACAGGGCAGGAGCAAAATTGTCAGGATGGAATTGATATTTATTTTGGAACATTTGCTAAATCGTTTGCATTAATTGGTGGGTTCATCAGTTCAGAAAAAGAGATTATTACTTACTTAAGATATAACATGCGTTCTCAGATATTTGCTAAAAGTTTACCAATGCCGATAGTGATAGGTGCGTTAAAACGTTTGGAACTCATGCGGCGCTGTCCGGAATACAGAGAAAAATTGTGGGAAATAACACGTGCTCTGCAGGGTGGCTTGAAAGCATCTGGATTTGATATTGGAAATACGAATACGCCTGTTACACCTGTTTATCTGAATGGTTCTATTCCGGAAGCAACTAATATGGTGTATGATTTAAGAGAAAACTTTAATATATTCTGTTCAATGGTAACCTATCCTGTTGTACCAAAAGGCATGATTATTTTGCGTTTAATACCAACCGCAGTGCATACATTAGAGGATGTCAAATACACTATAGATTCTTTTTCAAAAATAGTGGATAAATTAAAATCCGGAAAATATCAATCGGATGATTTGGCAAAAGTAGAAGTAGAACTTTAATTTTGAATTATATTAGAAGCGCAGAAAAAATAGTAAGGTTGAAAGTGTTTTATTTTTTAGATGTGCAGTTTCATAAAAGACAAAGAATATATTGTAGAATTGCTGTAAGAGGCGTGTTGCCTTTTTACAAAAAATAACATTAAATTTTTTTGTGCAATGAATCCATTCTCATTTTGCCTTTTAATTTCAATATATTAGCGGCCTTAAACAAATACCATGCAGATATTACAATTACTTTTAGCATTATCTATACTTGTAGCCATTCATGAGTTTGGGCATTTTATATTTGCTAAATTGTTCAAAACACGCGTAGAAAAATTTTATTTGTTTTTTGATTTTTTGTTTCCTTTTGCTAATGTGGCAAAATTTTCTTTGTTTAAAAAGAAAGTGGGCGATACAGAATATGGGATAGGTTGGTTTCCATTAGGAGGTTATGTTCAAATTTCCGGAATGATTGACGAACAAATGGATACGAATGTTTTAAAAACACTACCGCAACCTTGGGAATTCCGCAGTAAACCAGCATGGCAGCGATTATTGATTATGTTAGGAGGTATTTTAATGAATGTGATTTTAGGTGTATTGTTATACTGGATGATTTTATGGATTTGGGGAAAAGATTATATTCCTGCGAATGAATTAAAATATGGGGTTCAATGCGATTCTGTGGCGCTTTCTGTTGGTTTGAAAAATGGTGATAAAATACTTGCGTTGGATCACAAGCCCATTCAATCTCTTGAAAAAATTACTCTTAAAATATTAATGGAACAACCGAAAAGTATTCAGGTAGAACGGGATGGAAAAGTTATTAGCATTCCGATAAAAGAAGAACATTTGAGTCAGATTTTATCCAATGCTAAAAAATCTATGTTTGTTTTGCCAAGAACGCCAGTAGAAGTAGATAGTGTTATACCACATTCATTTGCGGATGCTGCGGGATTTAAGAAAGCAGATTTGATTATTAAAGTGGATTCCATTCCAGTTTATTTTTTTGATGAATATCAAAATGCTGTCTTAAAGTTTAAAGGTAAAGAAAAAATACCTTTTACAGTATTGCGAGGAAAGGATACAGTAGTTTTATATTCTAATATCAGTTTACAAGGCACATTGGGATTTATCAGAAGTGTTGAAAAATATCTTCCGATGAAACATGAAGAATATTCTTTCTCACAAGCAGTAATTCAGGGAACAAAAAATGCTATTGAGAATATTGAAATGCAAGTGAAACAATTTCAGATATTATTTCAGATAAAAGATGCACACAAGCAGGTAGGAGGATTTTACACGATGTACAAGGCAATGCCAGAAGTGTGGGATTGGCGGGCATTCTGGTCGTTTACTGCGTTTTTATCTTTAGTTTTGGCGTTTATGAATTTCTTACCAATACCCATGCTGGATGGTGGGTACATTTTGTTTACATTATTTGAAATGCTTACGGGTATTAAAGTGCCGGAAAAAGTTATTTATTATGCCAATCAAGTGGGATTATTTTTATTATTGGCTTTGATGATTTGGGCTAATACGGATTGGTTGAGAAGTTAGCCGCCAATGAAGTTGCATTTTTAATTCCATTATTTTTGTAAGATATTTGCCACAAAAAAATTATGTCTCAAACATTGACCAATAAGGAGATTACACCAAGAAACAAAGATTATAGTCAGTGGTACAATGATATTGTATTAAAAGCAGGATTAGCAGATTATAGTGCGGTGAGAGGATGTATGATTATTAAGCCGTATGGTTATACGATTTGGGAAAAAATGCAACAGACATTAGATAAAATGTTTAAAGATACTGGTCATGTGAATGCGTATTTCCCATTATTTATTCCTAAATCATTTTTTAGCAAAGAAGCATCGCATGTAGAAGGATTTGCAAAAGAATGTGCTGTAGTGACGCACTATCGCTTAAAATTGGATGAAGCAAAGAAGGAGATTGTAGTAGATGATGATGCTCAATTAGAGGAAGAATTAATTGTTCGTCCTACTTCTGAAACAATTATCTGGAACACTTATCGCAGTTGGATTCAATCGTATAGAGATTTACCATTATTGATTAATCAATGGGCGAATGTGGTGCGTTGGGAAATGCGAACAAGGTTGTTTTTGCGTACAGCAGAATTTTTGTGGCAGGAAGGACATACGGCACATGCTACTTCTGAGGAGGCAATGAAAGAAGCCGAAAAAATGTTGAATGTATATGCTGATTTTGCTGAAAAAACTTTGGCTATTCCGGTTATTAAAGGGATTAAAACAGCCAACGAACGCTTTGCGGGAGCGGTAGAAACATATTGTATAGAAGCATTGATGCAGGATGGAAAAGCATTGCAGGCAGGGACTTCTCATTTTTTAGGACAAAATTTTGCGAAAGCATTTGATGTAAAATTTGCTAATAAAAATGGAGAGTTAGAATATGTGTGGGCGACTTCGTGGGGGGTATCAACACGCTTGATGGGAGCACTGGTAATGTCTCATAGTGATGATTTAGGATTGGTATTACCGCCTAAAATTGCGCCCCTGCAAGTGGTGATTGTGCCAATATACAAAGGTATTGAGGAAATGGAAGAGATAAAGCCCCAGATTTTACCCATTCTTCAGACATTAAAAGAAAAAAATGTGAGTGTGAAATTGGATGATGATGACAAACAAAGACCGGGTTGGAAATTTGCCCAATATGAAATGCAAGGAGTACCGATAAGAATTGCAGTTGGAAAAAGGGATTTACAAAACAGAAAGATTGAAATTGCCAGAAGAGATACTTTAAGTAAAGAATTAGTGCCCATGGATAATGCGGTGGATTATATTTTGAATGTATTAGATGCTATTCAACAATCCTTATTTGAAAGGGCAAAGAAGCGATTGGACGAGAATATTCACAAAGTGGATACGTGGGAGGAGTTTATGGATGTAATTGAAAATAAAGGTGGATTTGTCTATGCGCATTGGGATGGTACTACTGAAACGGAATTGAAAATTAAAGAAGAAACGAAAGCAACGATTCGTTGTATCCCATTGGATAATTCTCAAGAAGAAGGACAATGTATTTATTCTGGTAAGCCAAGCAAACAAAGGGTTTTATTTGCAAGGGCCTATTAGTATTTTGGTGTAATTCTTCCTAATCCTAAATAAAAAAGCCAGAACTTATGTTCTGGCTTTTTTAGCATTGTTTTTTTTTAAATAATTATTCTTTAATGAATTTACTGCTGAAACTATTAGTTGTTTTTTCGTCAGTAAATTGAATAATATACACACCATTGCTCCAAAACTGTGTATCAATAGTATATTCTTCTGAATTTAATAATTTATCTTTATAAATTTGTTGCCCGTTGATATTAAAAATTTCTATTCTATAAGAATTTGAAGGATTAGAGTGTATCGTTAGACGGTGGGTAGTAGGATTCGGATAAATGAAAACATACGGTGTATTATTTTGGGATAATTGGTTCACATTTAGAACAAGGGAAGCATCGTGGTCCATAGAGAATGACGTTTGATTATTGATGCCAAAGGCAGGGATATTGGTGGTTTGATAGTCGTAGCTTAGAATGGGTGCTTTAGTGCCGGTTTTGAAGAATTGATAATTGGTACTTTGAACGGTGCCTGTTATCATGGACAAAGTTCCTGTTCCGGTCATGTTCATATTCACTTGGGTTTTAATGCGTAGTACAGAAAAGTTGGTAGGTGTAGGGTTGGTGGGTAAAATCAGCGTTCCTTGTCCGTCGGCGGTTACAGTTAAAGATCCTGATATATTTAATGTTCCCCCTAAAAAGGCCGCATAAGTATAACCGGAAAAGTTATCTGTATAAGAGTTGCCATAAGAAAACGGGAAGTGCATGATTTCAATAGTATTTGTAAACTGAGTTACGGAGCCGTCTGCCATCATATCTCCAAGATATTCCAATTTGGTGGAAGAAGATTTTAAAAACATCGTGCTATCAGAATGCGCCACGTTAGCACCGGCACTTGTAAAAAGAGATGAACCGGGTAGAGAAGAGGGGTTTACCCACGAATTAGAAAAAGTAGTAGTGTTCGTATTAATAGCATTAGCACCTGTTAAATTCCATGTAGCAGTATTGCCAGTGATTGAATTGGGCAAAGCGCCTGTGGTATCTGCACCTTTTCTTGATTCAAGGTCGCCGGGAATGGGGGCGTTTGCAGATTGTGTAAGTGTTTGTGACTTCAGTATTAATTAATGAAGAAGCCATTAATGTTGTGATGAAGTAAATGTGTGGTTTCATAATTTTAGATTTTAAGGTTTTACGCAAATCTACATAAAATTCTTTGAATGACGCATAAGAGAATAAAAATCTCAAAAAATATCTCTGAAAATATATTTCAATCTGAATAATCCGTGTTCTATTAGATTGGACTATAGCAAATGAAATTTTTGCAGAGCTTTTTTAATTTCTTCATTGTGCTGTGCTAATTCTTTTAAGACATTCAGTAGTTTTTCTCCTAATTGTTTATTATCTTTTTCCAGTTTTTTTTGAAATTCAGATTCTGCTTTTAGTTTGTAGACTTCTGATTCTAATGGTTTCATAAAGGAGCGTCTATCCCATATAATATAGCCAAATAAAGCAATAATTAATCCATATAGAATAGTAAACATTATATCGTATTTTTTCTCCATTGCTTCAAACCGTAAAAGCATTTCTTGTCGCAAGGTTTCAATGTCTTTTTTTGTTTCTTGTTTAAGGTTTTCAATGTCTTTTTTAATTTCATCCGTTTTTACTTCTAACTTTAATATCCTATCTCTATCTGCTAATGTAAAGGGTACAGCTGTATTGGCTCTTTTATCTTCTTCTTCACGAGATAATATAGGATTATTTTGAGCAACTAGCCCATTCATGACTATTAAAACTATAATTATCCCTTTTTTCATTTTTTATTTTCTACAAAGTTACATGAAATTTTGTAAACGCCACAGATGTAATAAAAATTTTTATAGAAAAATAAACGATAAGTTATGTGAATTTATGTTTGCAGAGGCGATCTTCATTTTACATAAAGAGAATCACGTCTTTTGCCGAAATGATGAACAGATAGATGAATAAGGAAGAATCTTTTAAAGCAAATGAAATTTTTGCAGAGCTTTTTTAATTTCTTCATTGTGCTGTGCTAATT
>CAZNVL010000011.1:20326-34749 GCA_964576565.1 uncultured Flavobacteriaceae bacterium
CCATTGCTTCAAACCGTAAAAGCATTTCTTGTCGCAAGGTTTCAATGTCTTTTTTAATTTCATCCGTTTTTACTTCTAACTTTAATATCCTATCTCTATCTGCTAATGTAAAGGGTACAGCTGTATTGGCTCTTTTATCTTCTTCTTCACGAGATAATATAGGATTATTTTGAGCAACTAGCCCATTCATGACTATTAAAACTATAATTATCCCTTTTTTCATTTTTTATTTTCTACAAAGTTACGGGAAAGTTTTTAAATATCATATATCATACATAAAAGAAGATCTTAAATTAACACTGACACAGATAATGCTTAACTTCTATGATAAGAATGAACAATATCTACAAACAATTTTACTTTTTCTTTTTCAATATCTGGATAAAGTCCGTGTCCTAAATTGGAAATGTATGGAACTGTATTAAATTTTTCCAGCATTTTTAAGGTTTGTAGCTCTATTGTTTTTTCATCGGCATATAATAAACAAGGGTCGGCATTACCTTGAAGTGTTTTACCGGGTAGTTTTTTTATTGCTGTTTCGGGTTCAATTGTCCAATCTAAACTTACTGCATTGCAATTTAAAGTGGCGATGCTTTGTAAGGTGAAGTGCCCGTCTTTAGGAAAAAGAATAACAGGTACTTCGGTAATGGCATTGCAAATTTGTTTTAAGTAAGGGATGCAAAACGTGTCGTAAAGTTCTTTATTTAAGACACCAGCCCACGAGTCAAACAGTTGGACAATATCGGCTCCATATTTTATTTGATCTTTTAAGTAGTGAATAATTGAATCGGTAATTTTTTGAAGCAATAAATGACTGGCTTTTGGGTTAGAATACAACCATTTTTTGGATTGGCTGAATGTCTTACTGCCTTTTCCTTCGGTCATGTAGGCAAATAATGTCCATGGAGCACCACTGAAGCCAATCAATGGCACGCGGTTTTGTAAATGTTTTTTGGTAAGTTGAATAGCGTCTAAAACATAAGAATATTCGTTAGATGAAGCAATGTGAAGTTTTTCAATATCTTTTTCTGATTGAATATAATTGGGAAAAATAGGTCCTTTTTCTTCCTGCATAAGGTATGGTAATCCCATGGCTTCCGGGATCACTAAAATATCTGAAAAGATTATGGCTGCGTCTACCTTTAGAATGTCAACCGGTTGGATGGTGGCTTCTGCGGCTAATTCAGGTGTTTTGACAAACTGAATAAAGTCCTTTGCTTTTTGGCGAGTGGTTCGGTATTCGGGCAGTACTCTTCCGGCCTGTCGCATTAACCATACAGGGATTTTAGAAGTTTTTTCGCCTTTGGCTGCTTTAAGAAGCAGGTCGTTTTGATACAACAGTTTATTTTTTAATAGTTTCAATACTTTCTGTGGTAACGGCAGATTTTGTAACACGCATTTTAGAACCGTCTTCTGTTTCCATCAAGATAGTAGAATCATCTGTTTCTACCACTTTTCCATAGATGCCACCAATGGTTAAAATTTTGTCCCCTTTTTTGAGGTTTTCCACAAATTTTTTTTGTTCTTTGGCTTTTTTCATTTGAGGGCGTATCATGAAGAAGTAGAAGACAACAATGATAAGAAGGAGCGGGAGCATTTGTAGGATGGGGTTTCCTTGTCCGTTTTGTGGTGGGGCCATTAAGATGAGTTGAGAATAGTTCATGTTTTGTTGTTTTTTTGTTGATGAATAGAATAGTGGTTATTGTTTGGTTGGTTCTACAATATCTACTTTTATTTTCAATATGATGGTATTAGGTTCACAGTTGGTTACAACGGTGATAGTTTTTTCGGTGTATCCTGATTTTCCTTCGCTGTTAAATTCTACGGTGATTTTTCCGCTTTTTCCGGGTGGAATGGGCTCCTTGGGAAAGTCGGCGACTGTACAGCCGCAGCTGGCGGCAGCATTACTAATGACTAAATTGCTTTTGCCGACGTTAGTGAATTTGAAATCGTAAGATACTTTTTCACCTTGAACAATTTTTCCAAAGTCGTGTTCTTCTTCTTCAAAGTCAATGATGGGTAATTCGTTTTTGTTACCGATATTAACATCGTTAGATGATAAGTTGTTGTTATTGGCGTTTTCTGAATTGGTGCAGGAAGAAAATGAGAGTGTTAAAATTAAGGATGCCTGAGAAACAAAGAATACGAGTTTTTTCATATAGTATAAGTATTATTAATAATCTGTTTTAGAATTTATTGGGCAGATTGTTGTTGTGTATTTTTAAGATCGCCCATCACACCAATAAGTACATTGAGACGTATTTTCCATTCCTGAATTTGCTGGTTGATTTTTTCTTTTTTGGTGAATGCTTCTTTGAATAAAGGATTATCGGGTTTGGCATTTTTGAAGAAAGCCAGATTGTTATCTATTTGGGTTATTTCGTTTTCCAGTTCTGAAATTTTTTTCTTCAGATATTTTTCTTCTTTTTTCAGTTCGGCTATGGCGTTAGAATGGTTTTGAATGATTTGTTGCAGTTTGCTTTTGTACTGAATATTAATCCGTTTTTCTTCTGTTAGTTCTAATTCGGCGTAAAGTTGATTGATTTTACTAAAAAATTCGTCGTGTATTTTGTCTTTTTCTTCAATAGGGACGAATCCGATATTATTAAATTCTTTGATGAATTCTTGTATTTTGGCTAATGTTTTTTCAGGGTCTGTTTTGTCGAATTGTGTTTCTTTGAGTTGATGAATGAGTGCCAGTTTTTTTACCAGATTGTCTTTTTCCTGTTGAATTTTTTCTTTTTCAGAATTTCTTTTGTTTTCAAAAAAGGTATTGCAGAGTGTATTAAATTTTTGGTTCAGTGCTTCGTTATCTACTCTGTTTCGTAGGTAGTATTTTTTCCACTCTTGTTGTAGTTGAATGACTTGTTTTGTATTTTTTTCATATTCGGCGCTTTGAAGGATGTTTTCCAATTCCGAAATTAGTTTTTCTTTAAGCGATTTAATTTCTTCCTGTTTTTTTTGAATAATTTCCTGATGTTTTCTTTTAGCATCATAATAAATATCTAACAGACGATTGTATTCTTCGTTAATGGGCTTTAAGAATTCAGAAGGAATATGCCCGATTTTTTCCCACTCATTACGAATTTTCTGAACCTGTTCATTCAGGTCTTTCCAAAATATATCAGAATTATTTTGAATAGTATCTGCAATGGATTTGAGTGCGTTAATCAGTTCGTTTTTCTTTTCAAGATTTTTCTTTTTTTCGTCTTCTAATGAATGGTAATATTGGTCTAGTTTTTCTTTTATTTTTTGATTAAGTGTATTAAATTGATTTTTTATTTCAAGATATTTTTCACTAACAACATTTCCAATTTGATTCCATTCTTTTTTATAGTTTTTGTATAAATCTTCTATTTTTTTAAAATTATCTAACTCTAAAAGTTGTTCAAACTTTCTTAAGAGTTCTTCTTTAAGTTCTGTGTTCTTTTGTAAGTCATATTGTTGTAATGTATCAAATGCTTTGATATTTTCATTGATTTTATCTAATAGTACATTGTATTTTCTTTGTAATTCAACGTAATCGGCTTTTTTTAATTCTTTAATTTCTTTCCATTGGTTTTGTATTTCTCTTAATTTTTTGATGATAGGTGTTATGTCTTTGATGTCTGCTTCAGAAAGGGCTTCCAGTTGTGTCAGCAGGTCTTCTTTTTTTCTTTTGTTATTTTCTTGCAATTGCGCTAATTGTTTTTCTTCTGTTTCTTTCTTTTTTTCGAATGCTGCAATAATTTCTGCTATTTCATCGTCTTCTTTTGTTTTTGGGAATACAAAATCTTTGGCTTTTCCGCCTTCATCTATAAAGGTCTGTTTAGCTTTTTCAAATTCTTCGGTCCATATTTTTTTGTATTCTCTTTCTAGTTTTTTGACTTCTTTTTGAACGTCCAAAGCAGGTTGTTTTAAAAGATCTTTTAATTGCTGAATGACCTCTTGTTTATTCATTTCCGAAAATTTGTAATTTTTTGTAAAATTAAAAAATAGGTCGCAAAGATGCAAAAAATATTTCAACAAATGAATGTGGAATTATTTTGTTCCTGGTAAAGAAATTATTCAATAATTATGTTGTATATTTGCAGGGTTCCTACACATTAAATAGATTAAATTATGAATTATAAATTATCACCAAAGGTTAGACAAGCGCTGGAAATTGCCAGTGAAGAAGCCAGAAATATGGGGAGTTCAGCGATTAGCATTGAACACATTGTACTTGGAATATTGAAAGAAGGTAAAAATAAGGTGGTACAAATTCTCTCGAAATTAGGGATTAGTATACCTGATCTTATCAGCGAATTAGAACAATCGGTCTCTACATTGTCTGTGAATAAACCATTGACGGATAAAAAAGAGATGCCTTTGAATAAGGAAGTAGAAAATATTATGCGTCTCTCTCTTTTACATGCTAAAGAATTCAAGAATTCATTTGTGGGGACCGAACATATTTTATTGACTCTTCTTTCGGGTGATAATATTGTTTCTTCTATATTCAAGAAAATGGGAGTAGATGAAGTCGTGTTTCTTCAGGAGTTAAAAAGCGAAATCGGAAAAGAGGATATTTCGAAGACCGAAAGAATGCGTAATGCTATTTCTGACGACGACGATGATGAACCAATACCAGCGAGCAGTAGTAGTAAAAAGTCAGATGTAAAAAGCAAAACACCGGTATTGGATAATTTTGGAAGGGATTTGACAAAGATGGCTGAAGAAGGCAAATTGGATCCGGTGGTAGGACGTGAAAAGGAAATAGAACGTGTGGCACAGATTTTATCAAGGCGTAAGAAAAACAATCCGATTTTAATAGGCGAGCCGGGTGTTGGAAAATCGGCTATTGCAGAAGGATTAGCATTGAGGATTATTCAAAGAAAAGTACCAAGAGTATTGTATAACAAACGAATCGTAACATTAGATCTGGCTTCATTAGTGGCCGGAACAAAATACAGAGGACAATTTGAGGAAAGAATGAAAGCCGTATTGAATGAACTTGAAAAAAATCCGGATGTTATTTTATTTATTGATGAAATCCATACGATTATTGGTGCCGGTGGTGCAAGCGGTTCGTTAGATGCCAGTAATATGTTTAAACCTGCTCTTGCAAGAGGCGAAATTCAATGCATTGGTGCTACTACTCTGGATGAATACAGACAATACATTGAAAAAGACGGGGCACTAGAAAGACGTTTTCAGAAAGTTATGATTGAACCAACGTCTATGGAAGAAACCATTCAGATATTAAATAATATCAAAAGTAAATACGAATCGCATCACAATGTATCTTATACACCGGAAGCCATTAAAGCGTGTGTTACTTTAACCTCCCGGTATATTACGGATAGATTTTTACCTGATAAAGCCATTGATGCCTTAGATGAAGTAGGCGCCAGAGTGCATATTAATAACATTAGCCAGCATGTTCCACAAAATATCATTGATTTGGAAAAAAAGATTGAAGAAATCCGGGAAATAAAAAATCAGGTTGTAAAATCCCAACGTTTTGAAGAAGCCGCCCGATTAAGAGATACTGAAAAACATTTATTGATGGATCTGGAGGAAGCAAAGAAAAAATGGGAAGAAGAAACAAAAAACAATCCTGTAAAAGTAACAGAAGATGATGTGGCAGAGGTGGTTTCCATGATGAGCGGTGTGCCGGTAAGTAGAGTGGGAGAATCCGAAAATAAAAAATTGGCCCGAATGGCAGAGGCCTTAAAAGGCAAAGTCATTGGTCAGGAAGAAGCCGTTCAAAAAGTAGTAAAAGCAATTCAACGCAACAGAGTGGGGTTAAAGGATCCAAATAAACCAATCGGATCTTTTATTTTCCTTGGGCCTACAGGTGTTGGAAAAACACAATTAGCTAAGGAATTGGCTAAATATCTGTTTGACAGCGATGATGCTTTGATTCGCATTGATATGAGTGAGTATATGGAGAAGTTTTCAGTAACACGACTGATTGGTGCGCCGCCGGGGTATGTGGGGTATGAAGAAGGCGGACAATTGACCGAAAAAGTAAGACGGCATCCGTATGCTATTGTTTTATTGGACGAGATAGAAAAAGCACATCCCGATGTTTTCAATATGTTATTGCAAGTGTTAGATGACGGGCAATTAACCGATAGTTTAGGACGAAAAATTGACTTTAAGAATACCGTTATCATCATGACTTCTAATATCGGTGCAAAGCAATTAAAAGATTTTGGTCAAGGTGTTGGATTTACCACAAAAGCCAAAAAAGAGAATGTGGAAGAATATAATAGAAGTGTTATTGAAAATGCGCTTCGTAAGGCCTTTGCACCGGAGTTTTTGAACCGAATAGACGATGTTATTATTTTCAAATCTCTTGAAAAAGACGATATGAAAAAGATTATAGAAATTGAACTTCAGGGATTGTTTAAACGCATAAAAGATTTAGGATATAATCTGAAAATTACAGACAGTGCAAAAGAGTATATTATTGAAAAAGGATTTGATCCTAACTATGGTGCAAGACCTCTCAAAAGAGCTATACAAAAATACGTGGAAGATCCGCTTGCGGAAGAAATGATACAAGGCGACTTATCAGAAGGGGATGAAATTGAAATTAATTTTGATAAAGCGGAAGATAAAATCAAAGTTAATATCCAGAAACCTAGAGGAAGAAAATCTAAAAAAGACGACGGTAATAAAAATTAGTGATTTAAAGGGGCAACATTCAGTTGCCTCTTTTTTTGCTTAATCAGAAAATTTATATTATGAAATATAAACGAATACTATTAAAACTTTCGGGTGAGGCCTTAATGGGCACTAAAAATTTTGGTATTGATGAAGCCAAACTTCTGGAATATGCTCATGAAATTAAAGCCGTGCACGAGGCAGGATGCCAGGTAGCCATTGTCATTGGCGGAGGCAACATTTTTCGGGGCGTTCAAACACAAAAGAATCATATTATAGATAGAGTACAAGGCGATTATATGGGCATGCTGGCAACGGTCATCAACGCGATGGCCATTCAATCTACATTAGAATCAATTGGTGTGCCGACGCGACTACAAAGTGCTATAAAAATGGAACAGATTTGTGAGCCGTTTATTCGTCGGCGGGCCGTTCGGCATTTGGAAAAGGGAAGAGTTGTGATTTTTGGGGCAGGAACCGGAAATCCTTATTTTACAACAGATACAGCGGCTACTTTAAGAGCCATTGAAATTGAAGCGAATGTGATTATTAAAGGCACCAGAGTAGATGGTATTTATTCTGCCGACCCTGAAAAACACGAAAATGCGGTGAAGTACGAGTATATTACATTTGACGAGGTATATGAAAAACAATTGCAGGTTATGGATCTGACGGCATTCACACTTTGTAAAGAAAATAAATTACCTATAATTGTTTTTGATATCAATAAAAAAGGAAATTTATTAAGGATTATCCAAGGTGAGAATATCGGCACATTGGTGAATAATTAATTTTTTGATTAGTAAAAATAAATTCATTACATTTGCCGCAGCGTCTGGGAGAGTCGTTAAACGGCTCTATGAGAGGGATTGTTCCCTTGATACCAGTCGCTTTTTTGTTTTTATATGGTTTATTTTTGTTACATAGATGAATCCGGCACTCCACAACTTCCTGGCAATACAAGTCATTATATTCTCTGCGGAATATCTATTCCTATTAAATACTGGAAAAAGTGTGAAAAAGAGATAGATGATTTAAAAAATAAATATAATTTAAAGGATGTAGAAATTCATACGGGATGGATAAGAAGAAAATATGCTAAACAAGCAGAAATTAACGATTTTGCATCTTTGTCATATGATGAAAGACGAAGGAAAGTAACAAAAATCAGACATAATATAATTTTGAGTATTCAAAAGAAGAACATTAAGCGAGCATCCTATAAACAAACCTTGAAAAATTTTAAGCAAACGGAAGCATATATTCATTTAAGTTATAGTGAAAGAATAAAATTTATAGAAGAACTAGCAGACCTAATTAATGGTTGGAAGTTTGCAAGAATTTTTGCTGAATGTATTGATAAAAGACACTTTGATTCAGCTCGTGCTAAAAAAACAGTAGATGAACAGGCGTTTGAACAGATTGTATCTCGTTTTGAGTTATTTCTAAAAAATAAAAATAAGAGCAACGAGAAAGTATTTGGTGTGTTAATTCACGATAACAATCAAACTGTATCAAAAAAGCATACGGATTTAATGAAAAAATTTCACGAAACAGGAACATTGTGGACTAGTATATCGCATATTGTAGAAACGCCTTTTTTTGTTAATTCTGAACTTACAAGCTTGATACAAATTGCTGATTTATGTTCTTATGCATTAAGACGATATTTTGAAAATCAGGAAGATATACTATTTAATAAGATTAAAGATAGATTTGATAAAAAAGGTAATAAAATTGTGGGTGTAAGGCATTTTACAGATGAGCATTGTGCTTGTTATTTATGTAAGTAATCTTTCTGAAAATGTCTAAAATTATTTCAATACAAATTCCGTATTTCAAATTAAACGACGGAGTTTATATCAAGCAAATTATTCAACAGGAGGCAGGGATTGAAAATTTTCATTACACTATTCTGAAGCAAAGTATTGATGCGCGGACAAAGCACATTAAAATAAACCTGAAAATACTTGTTTCGGATGAACCGATTGCGCCGTTGGGTCAGCGCATAAAGCCGATATTCAAAGAGATAAAAAAGAATGCACCAATTGTTATTATTATAGGCGCAGGGCCGGCGGGTTTATTTGCAGCCATTCGGTGTTTAGAAAAGGGATTAAAACCTGTAATATTGGAGCAGGGTAAGCCGGTGCGAGATAGAAGACGTGATTTAGCCAATATCACTAAAAAAGGAATTGTTCATCCTACGTCTAATTATTGTTTTGGAGAAGGTGGTGCAGGAACTTACAGCGATGGAAAGTTATATACACGTTCTGATAAAAGAGGAGATATTGATAAGATATTGAATTACTTAGTATTTTTAGGAGCACCGGATAATATTCTCATTGATGCACATCCACATATTGGGACAAATAAGTTACCACAGCTTATTGAAAATATACGGTCTGTTATTACTGAAAATGGTGGTGAAATTTATTTTCAGCACCAATTAATTGATTTTACATTAGATGCAACCAAAGATAAAATCAAAAGTATTTTTATTAAAAATCTTGAACGTGCGACTGTCCATGAAATTCCATGTCAACATTTAATTTTAGCAACCGGGCATAGTGCGCGTAGTGTTTATCATTTATTGTATGAAAAAAACATTTACATTGAATTTAAACCTTTTGCAGTAGGTGTAAGAGTGGAACATCCGCAGGATGTAATTGATTCTATTCAATACCATTGTGCTTCTCCACAAGATCTTTCAAATGTTAGAAAATACTTACCGCCGGCAAGATATGCGCTTGTTCACACAACACACACATTCAGTGCTTATTCTTTTTGTATGTGTCCGGGCGGAATAATAGCGCCTTGTGCTACGGATGTGGGTGAGGTAGTTACCAATGGCTGGTCGCCCAGCAAACGTAACAATCCATTTGCCAATAGTGGTATAGTGGTGGCTGTGAATGAAAAAAATATTTCAGAGGCAAAGCATCCTCCTTTAGCGGGCTTACACTTTCAGCAAAACATAGAACAACGATGCTTTGAGATGGGTGGCAAAAATTTATTTGCTCCTGCACAACGTTTAGTTGATTTTGTCAGAGAAAAGGAAAGCCACTCATTACCGGATTGTTCATACCGGCCCGGTGTTACTTCTGTCAATTTAAAAACATGTTTACCGGATTTTATTTTTCAATCTTTAAAAAATGCTTTTGTTGCATTTGATAAAAAGATGAGAGGTTTTTTAACGGAACAGGCGGTAGTGGTAGCACCTGAGACGCGTACGTCTTCACCTGTGCGTATTCCACGAGACAGATTTTCCTATCAACATCTTCAGATAAAAAATTTATATCCCTGTGGAGAAGGGGCAGGGTATGCGGGTGGTATTGTAAGTGCCGCTATTGATGGGATGAATATTGTGGAGGCCATTGAAAAACAACTCTATCACTGAAGTAATCTTTTGTATAGCAGCACCGTATTTTCTAAACCATAATATAAGGCGTCTGAAATCAGGGCATGTCCAATGGAAACTTCTGAAAGAAAAGGAATGTGTGTTTTAAGGTACTTTAAATTATCACGATTTAAATCATGTCCGGCATTTATTTCTAATCCCATGCTAAATGCAAGTTGGGCGGCCTGCTTATAGATTTCAATTATCTGCTCTTTTTCTGTATCATATTTTTTTGCGTATTCTTCTGTGTAAAGTTCTATTCTGTTGGTTCTTGTTTCGGCTGCACCTTCTATCATTTTTACATCCGGATTAACAAACACTGATACTCTGCAACCTAAGGATTGGAAATGTTTTACAATGTCTTTCAGATAATCTTTGTATCGTATGGTATCCCAGCCATGGTCAGAAGTCAGTTGTTGTGCCGCATCCGGTACAAGCGTTACTTGTGCAGGGCGTACGTTTTCAATAAGTTGTACAAATTTTTTTTCTTGTGGATTGCCTTCTATATTTAATTCTACTGTCAGATGTTCTTTTAATAAAAAGGCATCGGTGTAACGAATATGCCGTTCATCTGGCCGAGGATGTATGGTGATGCCATCTGCTCCGTATTTCACAATATCCAAGGCCGCTTTTAAGACATTAGGCAGGTTACCACCTCTTGAATTTCTGAGAAGCGCGATTTTATTTATGTTAACACTTAATTTAGTTGGTATTGTGGGCATCATCGTTAAAATTTTTTTCCGTTAATATAAACTGCTTCAATTAAAGGATGTGCAAAATGATAAGCAAAAGTAGCAGGGCTTGTTGCTTTATTCGTAATAAAAAAGTTGGCGATATTTCCTCTGTCAATCCAGCCCGCGTTATGGATGTCCATTGCAAAGGCGGCATTGACGGTGGCGGCATTATAGGCCTGCTGTGGAGTGAGTTTGTTCATCACACAGGCCAAACTTATCATCATGGGCATATTGCCCGAAGGCGAACTTCCCGGATTAAAATCTGAAGCAAGGGCTAGCGGAAGATGATATTCTTCAATCATTTGTTTTGCAGGAGCGGGCGGAAGGTTCAGGAAATAAGCGGCGCCGGGCAGAATGACGGGAATTGTACCGGACGATTGAAGTGCGAACAAATCTTCCTCATTAGCAAACTCTAAATGATCAACAGAAATTGCATTCATTTTTACACCGGCTTGAATGCCGCCGCTATGCGATAATTGTTCGGCGTGTACTTTTCCTTTTAAGTTAAACTTTTTTCCTGCTTCTAAAATTTCTATGGTTTCTTCGTATGAAAAATAGCCCTGTTCGCAAAACACATCTATAAAATCGGCTAAATGTTTTTCGGCTATGATAGGCAACATTTCGTTGATAATGGATTGAATGTATTGGGATTTATTATGTTGGTATTCGGGCGGGACAGCATGAGCACCTAAAAATGTGGCTTTAATGGGGATATGAAAGTATTTTTTTAGTTGTTGTATCACACGAAGCATTTTGATTTCAGAAGCCAGCGTGAGACCATAACCGCTTTTGATTTCAATGGCACCGGTGCCCATTTTTATCATCTGTTCTATTCTTGCTTTTGCTTCTTCAAATAATAGTTCTTCCGGTGTAGCTCGTAATAATTTTGAAGAGTTTAATATACCACCGCCTTTCTGAGCAATTTCCTGATAGCTCATGCCGTTTAATCGCCATTCAAATTCTTGTTCGCGGGTTCCGGCGAATACAAGATGTGTGTGTGCATCTACAAAACACGGAAAGATATTTTTATGTTCTGCATCTATGACTTCTAAGTCCATCCAATCTGCAATACCAGGAAAATCTGCCATTGTGCCAAAGTCCACTATGATACCATTTTCAATGGCCAGCCATGCTTCTTTCAGGTAAGGAACATAGTTCATCTCCTGAGCTTTCAAAGGTTTTTGTATATTTTCTCTTATTTGATAGAGGGTATTTATATTTTTTATCAATAATTTGTTCATGGATATAAATTTGTCGCAAAAATAGTGTAAATATGTAATTTTGAGCCCTATTGGATGGTATGGAACATGAAAAAATGATGCGGTATGCTATAGAACTGGCTAAAAAAGGAAGTGGATATGTGCATCCTAATCCTTTGGTGGCTTGTGTAATTGTAAAGGATGGTGAAATTATCAGTGAAGGATATCACGAATATTTTGGTGGAGCACATGCTGAAGTTAATGCTATTCAATCTCTCGAAAGAAAAGGATTTCGGGAATGGGATAAAGTGATGTTGTATGTAACATTAGAGCCCTGTAACCATTATGGTAAAACGCCGCCGTGCACGAATCTTATTCTTGAAAAAGGTATAAAAAAAGTTGTTGTTGCTACACTTGACCCGAATCCCTTAGTGGCAGGCAAGGGAATAGCACATTTGGAAAAGCATCGGGTTTCTGTCATAAAAGGTATTGCTGAACAGGAAGCGAGAGAACTAAACAAACGTTTTTTTACTTTTCACTTAAAGAGAAGACCTTATATTCTTTTGAAGTGGGCAGTAACCAAGGATGGTTTTATCAGTAAACTTGACTTTAAAAGCAGAGAGGAGAATATCATTAGTTCAAACGAGGCGTTAAAGATGGTGCATGTATGGCGAAGTGAGGAGCAGAGTATTTTAGTTGGATTTAATACAGTGCTGAGGGATAATCCTTTTTTAAATGTGCGCTTTGTAGAGGGTAAAAATCCTGTGAAAATTATTTTGGATAAAGGTTTGAATTTAGAGAGTCATGCTTTGAATGTCTTTAAGGGAAAAGAAAAAATAATTGTTTTTAATGCTTTGCGTTCAAGTATAGAAAAGAATGTTCAATATATTAAAATTGACTGGGATAAGAAAGAAGAGCAGATTCTTCAAAGTTTATATGAATTAAACATAGTCAGCGTTTTGATAGAAGGCGGAAGCAAAACTTTGCAAGCTTTTTTAGACAAAGATTTGTGGGATGAGATACGGATTATTAAGAGTAAACATAAAATTTTTAATGCGGGCATCACTGCACCAAAAATTAATATACTTCATAGTTGGCAGTATGAGGAAGTAGAATTAAAAGAAGAGGTGATACAAATATTCAAAAGATAGGGTTAAGAGATATTGATAAATAGTGCATTATTTTATTCGTTTGAGATTGCTTCTTTTTCTGAAAAATGGAAGAGAAAGCAATGACGTGGATGAAGAGACAGAATTTTTTATTTTGAATTCAATACGTTTTTAAAATTTTATTTCCTTGAAAATCAAATGGTTAAAAAATTTTTTCCAAAATCCGGTAACATTTTACAACTTTATGCATTATATTTCGTAAAACAGGTAAAATTTGTTATATGAAAACAATTTTTGTTAAAATGGGGGGGTAAAAAACTCTGAATCCCTTGTCAGATGCGGGCTTTCAATTGTTTGTATGTGCGTTGTATTTTCCATAAAGGCCCAGAATACTTTTACAACCAGTGTGTTGAAAGCGGATAGTGCCACGATTATTTATACCAAAACAGATTCGGTGAGGGCGGCGGCTGTACGGACGGATAGTTTGTGCAGTGCTAAGGATTTGTGTGTGCATCAGGATGCGAAGATCAGCGGGAATGTAGAAGTGAGCGGACAGGTCATTGCAAAAAGCGGGATACGAATAGATACCAATGCGGTGGGGATATTCAAGCGGTATCAGGTGTTGCCGGCCTTTGATTCGACGCAGAGCGGGAGCACGGGCAGAGTAGCGTTTATCAGTGCGGATGTGCTGTCAGCGCCGACCGGTGCGAATACCAGCGGACCTTCACCGCCCATTGATTATGATCCGTGTGAAAGTGGCTATCTGCCAAATGGTAATAATGTAGCGACTGGCTTTATAGCGACGGCAGTAAGGACGCCACAAGTGAACAGCACCTTAAAGATGTGGTGTGATTGGTGGACAGGCAGCGGGATGATAGATTTGGGTGGAGCGACTTTGAACAATGGGGGTGGCTTGTATTTGAATTACAATTGTGGGAAGGATGTGTACATTGGCTGGGGCTTTGGGGCTGGTAATGACTGGAAGGGTAAAGCGGGGAGTAAGGTGTATGTGGGAGATTTTTTGAGGGCGAGGAAGCATGTGGAGGTAGGAGATCCGGTGTGGGGAACGGGAGATCCAAACAATGTGAATATAGAGAGTCATCAGAATGCGGGGAAGGCGAACATACGTGCGAAGACGTGGACGATAAACACGCCGCAGTTTTGTGTGCAGAATACGAACAGCAGCAGCGGTGTGGCATACAACGGGCGGCATACGTTTGAGGTGTTTGGAGACGGGAAGGTGAAGATAAGGAGTTTGAATGTGGTGGATCCGATGTTGAGTATAGGTCAGTTTACGAGCAGCAGTGCGAGTGATGCGGGTGTGGAGTATTTTAGAGTGTATGCGGATGGG
>CAZNVL010000012.1:0-33966 GCA_964576565.1 uncultured Flavobacteriaceae bacterium
TTTAAATTCTTCTCCAATCTGGTAATAACAATTATACACATTGGTATCGGCTTCTGTGCCTCTTTTATTTTCCCATTGTTTTAGAGCAGAAAAAAGAGAGTCGAGTTTCTTTTGGTTTTGAGAAAAAACCAGATAAGCATTCAAAAAAATATAAATTAAAAAAATTCTTCTCCCCATTGCTTACAAATATATGGAATAATTTTCTCAAATAGCAAGGTGTCATTTGAATAGAATTCTTTCAGAAACACGCTCTATCCATACTATGTATTTTTTCATTTTTTCTTAACTAACATACTTATCGGAACTCCTTTAAAGTCATATTTTTCACGCAACTTATTTTCTAAAAACCGTTTATAGGATTCTGGCAGATATTGCGGCAAGTTGCAAAACAAAAGGAATATCGGTGCTTCTTTTACCTGGGTAACATATTTTATTTTCACTAATTTTCCTTTAATGGAAGGAGGTGGTGTGTGGCTCATTATTTCCTGAAAAAAATCGTTTAATTCGTGTGTGGGGATGTAAAATTTACGTTTTTGAGCTACCTGAATAGCGGTTTCTAATACTTTTATCAATCGTACTTTATCCACGGTGGAAGTAAACAGAATAGGCACATCGACAAAGGGCGCTAACCGTTTTTTTATATTCTGTTCAAAATCCTTTGTTATATTGTTATACTTCTCTTTTATCAAATCCCACTTGTTAACTGCCAGCACCACTCCTTTTTTATTTTCTATGATATTTTGAAAGATATGCAGATCCTGTGCTTCAATACCTACAGTTGCATCCAGCATTAACACACACACATCGCTTTGCTCAATTGCCCGAATGGTACGCAGGGTGCTATAAAACTCTATGTCTTCTTTTACTTTATTTTTTCTTCTTAATCCGGCGGTGTCTATTAGCCAACATTTTAAATTAAATTTATTGTAAAAAGTATGTATAGAATCGCGGGTAGTGCCCGGAATATCAGAAACGATGTGTTTTTCTGTACCAAATAATGCGTTCACTAAAGAAGATTTTCCAACATTTGGTCGGCCTACTATTGCTATTTTGGGAAACTCATCTTCTGGTAGTTCTTTTTTTAATTCCCGACTAAATTGTTGTTCTATAATGTATTGTATAGCATCCAGTAATTCTCCCGTTCCACTACCGCTTATAGAAGATATGGGATAAATGTGTTCAAAGCCAAGCGCATAAAAATCGTACACAGATTGTAATAATTCGCTATTGTCCGATTTATTGGCTACCAATAACACTGGTTTATTGTATTTTCTTACCACATTGGCCACTTCTTTATCCAATTCTGTAAGCCCTTCTTTCACATCTACCGTTAGTAAAATGATATGGCTTTCTTCAAGCGCTATCTGTATCTGTTGATGAATGTATCGTTCAAAAGCATCTTCGCTGTTTTTCATATAACCACCGGTATCAACGATTGTAAACTCCACATTTCCCCATTCTACTTTTCCGTAATGTCTGTCTCTTGTTACACCGGGCATTTCAGCCACAATGGCTTCCTGTGTTTTAGTAAGACGGTTAAACAAAGTGGATTTCCCAACGTTAGGCCTTCCGATAATAGACACAATCACTGCCATAAGTGCTCCTAATTAGAATTTGTCAATTGTTTAAAGAGTTCCATAAGAGGCAAATATACATTTTCTCTGCTGTAAAATTTTTCGGCTGTTTGTCTGGCATTGTGCTGGATGTATTTTACTTTTTCGGGTGATTTTAAAAGCTGCACAACCGCTTTTGCAAAATTTTCCGGTGTATCGGCAATGACGATATTTTTATGGTTTTCATAAGGTATGCCTTCTGCCCCGATACTTGTAGAGACAATGCACTTTCCATAAGCCATTCCTTCAATAATCCGCACACGAATACCGCTTCCTGCCAGCAGCGGAACAATGGTGATGGCATAAGAATGATACAATTCTCTGGTATCCGGAACATTTGAATAAAAACGGACATTCCGTTCTTTTCTATTCATTAACCATTCCGGTATATTTTTACCAGCAATAATTAATTTTACATCCGGACATTGTTCAAGTATTTGGGGCCAAACCTGATCTAAAAACCATACAACTCCTTGTTGATTGGGCATCCAATCCAATGCCCCCAGAAAGAAAATCGTATTTAAATCTTGTTGTTCAAAGGGTGTGCGTGTGAAGGAGTGCATATCCATACCGTTTGGCGTTACGACAACAGGCGTCTGTGGTGCAAAAGAAGCTATGTGCTGTTTATCCAATTCTGTAACCGCTGTAATACCATCTACCTGATTAAAAATCTGTGTTTCAAATTGCTTTAGACGGCGGGCTTGTAACTTTAAGTACCATTTCTTTACTATATTGGGCTCGTGTTGAGCCATTCTTTCCCATATCCGGTACTCAATATTATGCGCACTTAAAATTATTTTGGCAGTAGAATATTTTTTAATTACTGGTAAATAAACAGCAGAAAAAATACTTTCTAACTGAATAATATCGTATTGCTGTTGATGAAGGAACTCTATGAGTGTATTTTCAAATGCTTTGTCTGAAAATCGGGTTACAAAATAGGACTGACGAGTAAATAAATTAAAAAGTGCAGGAAGTATTTTTACATTAGTATTGATGGTAACTGCCTTGATTGTTTTTATTTCAGCAGGTATCCATTTGTTGTCCAGTTGTTTGTACAATTTCAATGGATTCATTAATAATACATCCAACTCTATTTTATTTAGCAAAAGTCCTTGAATCATTGTGTATATGCCCATATTACCGCCATCGTTTGGTGGAAAAGGATTTTTATGTGCTATCAGAAGTACTTTCATTTTGTGTTTTTTAGAGTTCAGGATTCGGATTAGACGGAATTGGTATGTTTCACTCTAAGTACTTTTTTTAATTTTTGTAAATACCAATCCAAATCAAATAACACAGAATCGTGTGCGGCTTTATAGGTCAGGAAAATGCCTATTACAAGAAAAATCAACAATGGAAGCCACATGGCAAAATAAGGCGGAAGAATACGTTCTAACGCCATACTTCTCATGGAGTCCGTTAAAATCATGTACAAAATAAAAAACAGTGTGGCTACCACTACGGGCAGCCCTAACCCACCCTTACGAATAATAGAACCCAAAGGAGCACCCACAAAAAATAAAATAATACAGGCCAGAGATACTACCAGTCGTTCGTGCCAAGCCACCCAGTGTTCAGCCATTCTTCTTTCTATTCCTTTTATGCTCAAAATCTCTGCTTCTAAAAATGCACTTAAAGAACGATACTGATTCATTTTCATTTCCTGAATCAGGTTCTTTTCTGTCTGAGATAAATGGGATTTTATTTTACTGACACCCAAACACTTTTCTTGAGTGGGTGTATTCAGAGCACGGGAAAAAAAATAATTTTTTAATTGAGAATAAACCGATTGTTGATGCAGTTCTTTTGAACGGTTTAATGAATCGGCTTCCTGCTGAATTTCCCACATATTCATCATTTCTGTGTTTTGACGAAACAAATTTTTGTCGGTTCGTTTTAATTTAAATCCAGTTAAATCAATATTTATTTCCATTTCTTTGAAATTCATTATACTGAGCGGATAATTACGGTAAGTGTTTTCATTACGAATGTTTTCGTATCGGGTCCCATTGAACAAGCGAATGACCAAATAATTGGTATCCGAAGACGTAAACATATAGCCACTGTCTGCATAGAGTTGGATATTATTTCCGACCTCACCGGAATGATCATAAATCAAAATTCCCTTCAAACTATGCCCATCACTGTATTTTTTTTCTACCCGAATGGAAACGTTTTCAATTTGATTGTAAAATGTTTTTTCCTTAATACTTACCGATGGCTTTGTTTGACGAATATCAAACAGTAAGGACTGCGATTCTAACATAAGTTTGGGTAACAAAAAATTATTAAATGCAAAAGTCAAAGCCGCTAAAACAAACATTAATACCACCAAAGGGTAAAAAATACGAAACAAAGAAAGCCCGGCACTTTTCATCGCGGCTAATTCATAGTTTTCAGCCAGATTACCCATAGTCATAATCGACGCCAGTAAAATAGCCAGCGGGATACATTTAGGGACAATGGCCAGAAAAGCATAGGTAAAGAGTTGAGTAAGCACCCATGTGCCCAACCCCTTTCCAACAAAATCGTCTAAATATGTAATCACTACTTCTACCAAAAAAAACAAGAACGTGCTAACAAATAAAGTGATGAAAAACGGCGGCAAAAACGTGCGAACAAGTAATAAAGGTAATTTTTTCACTTACTCAAATAATAGGGGCATAAAGATACGTATAAGTTGAATGAGAAAGATACGCAAATTATTTCAGATTCTAACTTTAAATGGTATTAATTAATACTTGCAGTAAATTTTACCTTTTTTAACCCAACCGAATCATAATTTTTTTCGTATCTTTGTAAAGAAAAATTAAATTTATGAAAACAATAAGTGTCAAAATATTGATATTCATCGCACTTGTTTTTCTTATGTTTTCTTGTGCTTCATTAAAAAATCTTTCTTTTTATGAAGATACCGATAGTTATGTAAATGCTAAAAAAGAAAGACAACAAAAAATGGAAATGCTTGCCAAACAAAAGAAGCAGCAGGAGGCAAGACAACAGTTTATAAAAGATTCTATTGCACAAGAACAGGAAAAATTAAACAATAATCCCTATTACAGAGAGCCCAATTATAGCAAAGATGATTATTACGATTATGAATACGCTGCAAGAATCAAACGTTTTTACAATCCTGTGAGCGGATTAAGTTATTATGATAATTGGTACACCAATTATGGTTTTTATGGTTATCCCAATTATGGCACCAGTATTTACATGGGTTACGGGGGCTTTTCTCCTTATCTAGGATTAGGATATGGTTATTCATGGGGCAATCCATATTATTCTTATGGATTAGGCACGACTTGGGGCTATCCGTATTCTTATGGGAACAACTGGGGCTATTCTCCGTGGTATGGCTATTCTCCGTATTATGGAGGATATTATCCCTATTCTTATGGTTACAGTCCTTACTACGGTTACAATCCTTATTACTACAATTCAATGGATATCAATAGCATGACCTACGCCCCAAGAGTTTCTCACGAAGGGTTTAACTCCAGAAGAACAACCAATAATATCGTTAACCCTGAAAATAACAGTGTGAAACAACCCGTGCTCATTTCACCGCAAATGAATATCCCAAAATTTGACGAATCCGCCCGCCCCAAACCAATCACTAAATTTGAGCCATCACAAATAAATGTTATCAACGCACCGCTCATTCATCAAGTCAATACCAATCCTGCGGTTCAATCGAACCTGATACCAAGAAATGTCGTAAATACCAATATAACACCCATCAACACTAACTCTGGAAACAACGGCGTTAATGTTTTCCCAAAAGATAATAATTATAGCCCCGGCCGGCCTCATACAAATGGCGATAAGCCCAAGCCCATTCAGGTAAATCCGCAAGAAAACAATCCTGTTCAAAATATTCCGACACAACGAAATTGGGGTGGCGGCAATAATTCAGGCGGCAGCTTTTCTGCTCCAAAAGGAAATGGCGGTGCCGGAAGACCAAGATAATCAACCTACTATTTTTTAATTTCTATCGTTATTAAATAAGCCCATGAAACAAGTTTTTTGGATAACAATAAGCGTTTTATGTTTTTGGACATGTGCTAAAAAACCTAATTATTCCAATGTTCCGCAAATTAGTTTTAAATCGTTCACCGTTTTATCGCAGGACAGCGCTATTCTTACCATAAATTTTTCAGATGGTAACGGTGATATTGGTGGCGGACCTAATGGAGAAGGTAATTTTTTTATTACCTATTATTTCTGGGATAAAGACAGCAACAAGTATGATTTGTTTGTTGACTCTACTTTTTTTCAGGACAGCATTGATGTGCGTAGTTTTCCTTCCCCTTCTGATGCCTACAAAAACAAACCTATAAGCGGTGAAATTGCACTTTCAATGTCTCCGTTTCGGTCTACCCCTGATATTAAAAAATTCAAATATGCCTGCTTTATCAAAGATAATGCGGGTAATAAAAGCAATGTTATTCAAACACCGGAATTAAACGCTCCATAAATTTATGAAAAAAATTTTAATACTGTTTTCTTTCTTTCTGGTAATACTGTTTTCTTTTTTCTCATGCAAAAAAGAAAAGTTTGCTTATTGGGATGTAGATTTGGTTTCACCAATCGCAAGAGGTACCTTGAACATTAAAAACTTTTTTGGTGATTCTTTATTTCAATCCGATAGCAATCAGGTGTTGCATTTAAAGTTTTTCAAAAAAGTAGCAGATATTAAAGTGGACACACTAGTGAAATTAAAAGATACTACCCTGACTTATTCTTTTATTACATTCTTTAACGCCCCAGTAGGACCCAATACTATGTTATTCTACAAAGAGGAAGAAATTGATTTTCAAATACCTAACGACGCCCGATTGCGTTATGGGATTGTAAGAGAAGGCACATTAAACGTTAAATATACCAATACCACACGGCTGCCTTTATTGTTTCAATACAAACTAAAATCAGCAACTCAAAACAACAATACATTTTATATTACAGAACTCATTCCACCGGGTACTACGCCCACTATTAAGTCCTACAATTTTAATGGCTATGACCTAAGCTTTACCGGTACTAGTGGGAATAAATACAATACCATTGTGCATAGTTTTACGGTTTATACAGCCCCCAATGCGCAACCCGACAGTATTTTATTTGGACAGGGCATAAACGCAGAGATTTCTTATGAAAAAATAATACCCCAATATATGGAAGGTTATTTCGGACAACAAAACATACGAATTCCGTACGATTCTGCCGTATTAGGATTTTCTAAAACATTAGAGGCCTCTAATTTTCAGATTAACTCAGCATCTGTTAACTTTCAGATAGTGAATGATTTTGGAGCAGATGTTCAGGGACAATTGGACACGGTTCATTCCATTAATACGACTAATAATTCTGCCATACTTCTGAATTCTGCTAATTTAAAAAACATCAACATTAACAGAGCCACAAAAACCGGCAATTGGTCAAATCCTGTAAATTCTACTACCACCACCATACAATTAAACACTTCAAATAGTAACCTTAAGCCATTTATAGAAAATTTACCAGATTACTTAGGATACAGCGGCATGATAAAAGTAAATCCTTTTGGAAACCTTTCTGCCACCAATGATTTTGCTTATTATAATACCGGCATACGTCTGTTTGCGGATATTGATGTTCCATTAATATTGAGTGCTAATTACTTTCGTTTGCAAGATGTGCTGGAAATAAACTTTGAAAATATCAAGCAATTAAACAATGTCAACGAAGGACGTATTCTATTTAATGTTTCGAATAATTATCCATTTAAAGTCAAATTGCAGGCCTATCTGCTGGATGAAAATAGCACTGTTTTAGATTCTTTATTATTGCCAACAAATAATACCATAGAAATGGCTTTTGTGAATGCTAATAATGATATTACAGCGCCCAGAAATTCTCAATTAATTGCTTTTATGAATAAATCTACCATTGAAAATCTGAAAAAGAGCAAAAAAATTAAACTTGTTTCATATATGTATTTGCCCCCATCACCGCCGGATGTAAAAATTTATGATAGTTATTATTTAGATGTCGTTATCAATGTGGATGTGAATTATAGAACAATTGCCAATTGATTCGTATGCACAAAAAATTACCTGCTTTTCTACTAACAATGCTGTTGTTTTTATGCCTTCGTTTTTACGGACAATACAATTCTGAATTTAATTTTTTCCAATATACGGGCAACGCCGTCTCACTGAAAACAGAATTTGATGCAGGGTCTAACCATATCAATGCGAATATGGTTAATCATTTGTTTTTTGGTGGTTACATTGATAAGGCAATGAAAGACAAAGCATTAAATAAAGCATTAGGATTTAACAGAGCGGGGGCCTATTTCAATTACAATATACACACATTTTTTTCAGCCGGAAAAAAGAAAGATAAAATTTCCTTTTTTATCGCCGCCAAACAGCAATATCTGATTCATAGCGGCTATACTAAAGATTTTTTTCAGTTAGCATTTTATGGGAATAAACCCCTGGCGGGCAATACTGCCAATCTGAGCGGCTCAAACATCAACACCATTACGTTTAATGAGTTCAAAGTAGGGATATTGTTCAAAAAAGTAGATAGTACGGCTAAAATCGGGGTTTCATTATCTGTTTTACAAGGGAATCGATTAATATATTTTGATTTTGGTAAAAACTCTTCTTTATTCACAAGTAGTTCTTATGACCAAATCGTTTTTAATTCAAATTTGAATGTTACCATCAGTGATACTTCTCAAAAAAAATGGTATCAACTGAATGGCATTGGTGCATCAACAGATATTTATTTTGAAACGGCTTACAAGAGTAAGTTAGGGAAAATGAGCATCTTATCTGTCAACATCAATAATTTTGGATTTATTCACTGGTTAAGAAATAGCGTGAAATACACTACCGATACTACCTTAAATTTTACGGGTTATCATATCAACAGTATTTATGACTTAAAGGATTCTACACTGAATAAAATCAATGCAGACAGTACTTTCAAAGCAATCACCAATGCCCGAAAAGGAGAATTCAATATAAACATTCCTACTAATCTTATTTTATACAATAAAATTTTCTTTGGAAACATGAAATTTTCTTTAGGAACAGGATTTCGTTACATCTTTAATGCCAATTATAAACCTTATATTTTCACAGAACCAGCGTATCAATTCACTTCCCGGTTTCAGGGCACCCTGCATTTGGGGTATGGTGGCTACTCGCTGTTTAATGTTGGGTTTTCTATCATGTATCAGACCGCTCAATGGCATTTTTATATTGGCAGCAATAATTTACAAGGATGGGTATTACCCAAAATTTCTTATGGACAAGGATTCTTTTTTATGATAAGTAAAAAACTAAAATAGCATGCAAAACAAATGGAGTATTATATTTTTACTTTTATTTCAGATAACTTGGGCACAACAAAAATGGTTTTCGAAATTTGGATGGTGGGGCGTAGATATTGGCAATGATGTGGTGGAAACCTTAGATGGTCATTATATGGTAACGGGCTACACCAGTACTTTCTCAAACGGCAATAGCGATGTGTTGATTTCAAAAGTACATAAAAACGGGTGGGTGATGTGGACCCAACATTTTGGTGGTATCAACAACGATATTGGCAAAGCCCTTGTACGCACCGCTGACTCGGGCTTTGTAATAGCGGGTTATACCAATTCGTATGGAAAGGGCGGCTATGATGGCTGGTTATTGAAAATCAACAAAAGCGGCGATACGGTCTGGACAAAAACATACGGCGGAACCGATTGGGATATTTTCAACGCTCTTCAGATAACGTCCGATGGCGGCTTTGTAATGAGTGGTTTTTCTTACACCAATTCAAAAGGCGGCAAAGATATTTGGATACTAAAAACCGATTCTCTTGGAAATATACAGTGGGAAAAAAAACTGGGCGGTACAAATGAAGATGAAAGTGTGGCTGTAGAAATTCTGCACGATAACCGCATTGCGTGCTTTGGGACAACTTATAGCTTTTCTGATAGTAAAGGCAATTATTTTATTTACAAAACAAATAATAATGGAGATTCTTTGTTCTTTAAAGATTTTGGTTACTCTAATTTAGAAGATATTGGTTATGATTTTTTTGAAAGACCTACTGACAGTGCTTTTGTTATCTGTGGTACAAGCCAATCACCTCTTGGTACAGACACTACTTATTATCATCAGCTAATCGTTGATTCTTTGTGTAATATCATTTTAAATCAAAAAGAAACGCAAGGGCAACTGAAAAATCAAATTGCTTATACCAATGCCTATCTGAATGGATACAAGCATTATGTGGTTTATGATTTATGGGGATTAGGTCAAGGGAAGCACGAGCCCGGCATTTATGTATTTATAAATCAATGGTTCTTAACCGGCAGCACTTATGGTTCTTCAGAAAATGATTATTTGTTGTCCTGCAAAAAAACAAGCGATGGAGGCATCATAGCCGTTGGTTATACAACGGGTTTTAATGCTCAGCAAGAAGATATTTTTATTGTAAAATTAGATTCTACTACCCAATATGCAAATAATGTTGTAAACGTAGAAAACATACAGGAACAATTTTTCTTACACATTTATCCGAACATCGCTTCCGATTATGTTTACATTGATTTAAATAAAATAACTGATAATGTGGAGGTAATGGCTTTTGATATGCAGGGCAGAAAATTGAAAGAATGGCGCATCTCTTCTGCTTCTGAACGACTGGATATTTCCGCATTAGAGGAAGGAATGTATATAATTTATGTGAAAATTGAGAATGATATTTATACTGGGAAGTTTATTAAACGGCAAGTGTTTTGAAATTTAATTTTGTTTATTTGCTTTCTGTAAAATGTTATGATTTTAAACTATAGAATAATTGCAATAGCAGTGTTGTTATATACTTCTGTTGTTTATGCGCAAAATAATTTTTCTGCACTATCGATTTATACAGGATATGGTACGGTGGTGCAGCATACGAATAAAATTGGGAATTTAATTGCAGAACGACCATTTTTTATTGAACTGAATTGGTTTAAACAATCTTCTGGTTATTATAAATGGCATCGTATCAATCATTATCCTGACTATGGATTGTGTTTTAATTATGAAACATTGGGGAATACTGAAAAATTAGGAAGCAGTATAGCATTAGCGCCCTATCTTGAATTCCCGTTTCACAAAAGAGAAAAGAGAATTTTATTTAAGTTAAAAATGGCCTGGGGATTGGCGTATTTGACAAAAAAATTTGATGTAGAAACCAATCATAAGAATGTGGCTATTGGGACACATTTCAATACGTTTATTCAATTTCGTTTTTTGTGGCAGATTAAAATAAATAATTATTTTTATGTAAATCCTAATCTCACGTTTATCCACGTAAGTAATTGTCGTTTTTCGGTTCCCAATCTTGGGATAAATACCTTGTATCCTTCTTTAGGATTGGTGTATAAAATGCGAATGGATAAAAAGTATAATGTAGCACAAGATTCATCTTCTGATAAATTGAGCAAACACGAAGTGTTAGTGTTTTCTGCCCTTGGAGTGAACGAAGTAGAACCACCAACAGGACAGAAACTGTGGGCTTGGAGCAATGGTGTGAATTATTATTACAACCTTGATCAAAATCAACAAATAGGCATTGGAGCGGATGTTTTTTACGAACAAAGTTTGGCGTATGAATCTCGAAACAGCGATACAGATAAAGTAATACTAAACTTCAACAATACATTTAGTAACGGTATAAAGTTGTGTTATAGTTATAATTTTGGGAGAATAGCGCCGATATTGGAAATGGGTTATTATGTGTATATGCCCAATGGGAAATTTCCTAATGGAAAATGGTATCATCGTTTGGGTTGCCGGTATTATTTTAGAAATAATTTAATAGCCCATTTTTCATTGAAAACACATTTTGCAGTAGCATATCATATTGAAGTAGGCGTGGGATATAGGTTTTCATTGAAAGCAATAAAGGTTAATAAAGAGAAATATTTGATGTAACTTTGCTTAAAAAGAAACAAAAACTATGGAAAGTATTAAACAAAGAAAAGTAGCGGAACTGGTGCAAATGGCTGTTTCTGATTATTTCTTAATGCATAGTACCATTGATTATATGGGTGCATTTGTCAACATTTCAGAAGTAAAAATAACGGGAGATTTATCTATAGCCAAAATTTATGTGAGCATTTTGCCTTCAGATAAATATGACCGAAAGAGCGTATTTCAACAAATTGAAGAAAACAATAAAAAAATACGAAAATATATTGGAGAAAAATTAGCCAAAAAACTCAGAAAAATTCCGGAATTACGATTTTATTTTGATGATAGTTTAGATATTGCCGAAAAAATAGAACAACTGCTAAAAAAATAATTTTTGTGAGAATTGTTTTTTTACTGGCATTCCGATATTTATTTTCTAAAAAGTCAAACCATGTTATTAATTTAATCAGTTGGATAAGTTTGCTAGCTATTTCTTTTATTACGGCGGCGTTTATTATCATTATTTCAGTGATGAACGGTTTTACATCTGTTTTGGGAGATTTGTACAATTCTGTGGAACCGGATTTAAAAATAAGTTTAGTAAAAGGTAAATATTTTAAAGCCGATACCATATTACATAAAATCACTACGCATCAAAATATTGCGTATGTTTCAAAAAGTATTACCAATCAATCTTTAGTAAAGCATAAAAACAAACAAGTTTTGATTAATATCAAAGGAGTGGATAGTGTGTATGAAAAATGCACTGCTATTCAATCTATTATTCAAAAAGGAAAATATAATTTAAAAGAAGAAAATATACACTATGTGATTATCGGACAAGGTATTGCTAATGAATTGAATGTATCTCTAAACAATGCTTTTGCTCCGTTGATTTTTTATAGTCCAAAAAGAATTAAAAACACTGGCACAAACACGGATTTAATCAATGAAAAGGCGGCTTACGTTTCAGGTATCTTTTCTATCAACGACGATTTTGATTATAAATATATCTACTGCGATTTAAAGTTTGCACAGGATTTATTAGATGCAGAGCCGCTCGTAAGTAATTTGGAAATAAAATTGAAAAACGAGAACACACTAGCACAAACACAGAAAGAACTACAACATTTACTTGGTCCCTCTTTTGAAGTCAAAAATAAACAGCAATTAAATGAAGTGCTTTTCAAAACCTTGAAAACCGAAAAACTCTGGACGTTTATTATTTTAAGTTTTATTTTATTGATTGCTACATTTAGTATCATTAGTGCTTTAACGATGTTGATTATAGAAAAGCAAAAGGATATACAAACATTATATGCTTTGGGGGCTCATAAAATGATTATTGAAAGCGTATTTATGGTGGAGGGGTTTTTAATTACTTTTGGTGGTGCATTTTTAGGTTTGATATTAGGTATTATAGTTTGTTGGCTACAAATTAAATTCCATTTAATTACTTTTAATGAAAATTCTATTTTGCCTTATTATCCTGTGGAATTGCAGTGGAATGATATAATAATGGTGTTAGTAGTATTGTTGATTATTGGTTTTTTGGCGGCAATTTATCCAGTACGTCTATTTACCAAAGAAATTAAATGGAAGCAAGGATAAGCTAATGATTGTTTTTGTATTTCTGAATAAGTTTGGCGGCTAAACGATGAGGAAAAAAAACATTATCTTTTAAGGCATTATTTAGTGAAACTTGTATTTTTTCATTAGAGAAAAAATCTTGAAGTAAATAATCCGCAATGATTTTCTTTAAGCGAGTGATTTGTTGCTGATGTCTTTTTTGCTGAATAAAATTGTGTTGTTGAGCAATGGTTTGAAATTGTAGCAATGTTTGATACATTTTATCAAGACCTTCGTTTTTTAAGGAAGAAATAGGGAGCACCGGCACTATCCAATCTGGCAGAGAATGCGTAAAATAATGTAAAGCAGATTTAAATTGTGCAGCCGTCAATAATGCTCTGGATAAATTGTCGCCATCGGCTTTTGTGATGACTATTCCATCGGCCATTTCCATAATACCTCGTTTGATGCCCTGTACCTCATCTCCACTGGCAGCAAGAAGGAGCAGCAAAAAAAAATCTGTGATGTTGGCTACCTCTGTTTCACTTTGCCCTACGCCCACCGTCTCTACAAAAATCCAATCAAATCCCGCTGCTTCGCAGAGTAGCATTGTTTCATACGTTTTTGAGGCCACCCCGCCTAAAACGCCACTACTTGGAGAAGGCCGAATGAACGCTTTGGGATGTCGTGAAAGATTTTCCATTCTTGTTTTATCTCCCAATATACTGCCTTTTGAGGAACGGCTGCTTGGATCAATGGCCAGCACTGCTACCTTATGACCTTGTTCAATACAATACAAGCCAAACGATTCAATAAAGGTGCTTTTTCCAACACCGGGCGAACCCGTAATCCCTACACGAAACGATTGCCCTGTATAAGGTAATAAATCATTTAATATCTTTTCTGCTGTTTTTTGATGTTCTTCTTTATTAGATTCAACAAGGGTTATGGCCTTGGATAAAACAGAAATATCGTGATTTAAAATACCTTGTACATACTCCTCTGCTGACCGTATCATATTAGAACTTTAAATGTCTAACCGAAATCCCCTGGTTCTTTATCTCCAACAAAGATTTAATGCCAATGTCTAAATGCAGTTCTGTATATTGTTGTGTAACGACTTTATCTTTTTCTTCTGTTTTTACACCTTCCGGGATCATGGGCTGGTCTGTCACCAAAAGAAGTGCACCGGTTGGAATTTTATTTGCAAAACCCACTGTAAAGATAGTAGCCGTTTCCATATCAATGGCCATGGCTTTAATTTTGCGGAGATAAGATTTAAACTCCTCATCGTGTTCCCATACTCTTCTGTTAGTGGTGTATACTGTTCCTGTCCAGTAATCTCTGTTTTCAAGACGAATGGTATAAGAGACGGCTTTTTGTAAATTAAATGCCGGTAATGATGGCACTTCAGGAGGGAAGTAATCATTGGAAGTTCCTTCACCACGAATGGCTGCGATAGGAAGGATAAGATCACCGATTTGATTTTTCTTTTTTAATCCACCACATTTTCCCAAAAAAAGAACTGCTTTTGGTTTTATAGCACTTAAGAGATCCATGACCGTTGCTGCAGCGGCACTTCCCATGCCAAAGTTGATAATGGATAGCCCATCGGCGTGTGCGCTAATCATGGGTTTGCCTATACCTTTTACTTCGGTATTATATTTCTTTGCAAATAATTCCACATAATTTGTAAAATTACATAATAAGATGTATTGACCGAATTCTTCTAATGGGACATTGGTATATCGGGGTAACCAGTTTTTAACTATTTCTTCTTTTGTTGTCATAGTATTCTTGTGTTTGTTCGGATTGAGATTCGTTTAGAATTTTGTTTTGGATATTAATGGACTCTTCGTGCAATAAAGAGAGAAAGTGGTGCACAAAAGTGTCGTTTATTTGAAGTTCTTTTGCTATATTTTTTCGGCTTTTCAGAATATCTTTCCATCGGGAGAGTTGAAAGGCGGTTACATTTTGATTTTTTTTGTAATAAGCGATTTGCTTGACAATATCAAAACGTTTAGAAAGTAATGTGAGAATGTCTTCATCAATTTCATCAATGATTTGCCGTAAGTTTTGAAGTGTGTTTTCAAAAATAGGATCGGCGGAGTGGTGGTGAGGAAATTTAATTTTGCTGAGTAGTTCTTGTAATTCTGTTGGAGTAAGTTGTTGTTCTTTATCACTGATCGCAACGGATGGATTGTAGTGTGTTTCAATCATTAGTCCGTTTAATCCAATGTTCATGGCTTTTTGAGCAATTTCAAAAACATATTCTTTTTTACCTGCAATATGGCTAGGGTCACATATAATTGGTATTTCCGGAAAAATAGTTTTCAATTCTAGTGGCAATTGCCACAAGGGCTTATTGCGATATTTATCATTGCCATAATAAAAAAATCCGCGGTGAATGGCCAATACAGACATTACGCCCGCATTCCGAATTCGTTCGATGGCACCTATCCACAATTTTATTTCGGGGTGCATGGGATTTTTTACCATCACCGGAATAGGAACGTTTTGAAGGGCGCTTGCAAGTTCATTTACACTGAAAGGGTTAGTGGTTGTCCTTGCACCAATCCATACAGCATCTATATTGTATTTTAGTGCCAGTTCTACGTGGTTCGGATGTGCCACTTCAATACAAACAGGTAGATGCAGTTGGTGTTTTATATTCAACAACCATTTTAATGCTTCTTCTCCTTTTCCTTCAAAGTTACCGGGTCTTGTTCTGGGCTTCCAAACACCCGCTCTGAAGTAATGAATAGTAGAAAGATTTCGTATCTGTTGAGCGGTATTCCACAACTGCTCCTGGCTTTCAGCACTACAAGGGCCGGCAATGATAATGGGTGTATTATGTAGGACGCTGTTGTTCATCTTGGTTTAATATTTTTTATAGCCGTAGGAGCCACCGTATCTGTATCCATAAGCGTAACCGTATTTATAACCATATTTGCTATACGTATAATAGCCGGATTTTTTGATGTTTATTCCATTCAAGGTGAGGTATAGATTGGGTATTTTGTTTTCTTTGGCTAATTGATTGATAAATTTTATTGTTCTTCTGGTAGCAATTTTTGAATTTATAGCAAAGATATTCAGGTCTGCATACTGCATAAGGTAAATAGCATCCACCAGAAGCCCGGACGGCGGTGTATCAATAACAATGTAGTCATAATTTGCATTTAAATAGTCAAATAAAACGTTTAACTTATTTGACAACAGCAAATCAGACGGATTCGGGGGCGACTCTTTTCCTGCCAGAAAAACATCTAAATTTGGTAAAAATGTTGAATATTTTATTTCATTGATTTCGGCCTGATTAGACAAAAAAGCACCTATCCCTTTTTCAGGGCTTAGCTTTAAGGCACTAAAGATTCTTGGCTTATGTAAATCCAATTCTAAAAGCCCTACTTTTTTATCTGATTTGGCAAGCATTGCCGCAAGGTTCACCGACAAAAAGGTCTTGCCTTCACCGGGAAGAAAAGAGGTGAAAAGTATTTTTTTTACAGCCGTGTCTTTTGCGGTATATTTGATGTTGGTAATCAGCCCCCTGATGGCATCGGTAACGGGGGCGTAAGGTTCTTCAATTGTTATTACGGAATTATCATTAATGTTTTTTTGATAAGGAATAACCGCTATTACGGGGATATTGGTAAGTTCTTTTAGCTGTTCTTCATCGGTAATTTTTACAAAGAACAATACTCTAATTAGTACAATAATAATAGACAATCCTAATCCAAAAGAAAGAAAGGTATTACGAATTTTATTTTTGTCGGGCTTCACAACGCCAAGGTTACGTGGCTTTTCTATTACTTTTACATTTGGGGTTATGGATGCTTTTGATATTCTGGTGTTGGCTTTTTTTTCTAATAAAAATGAGTAGAGTTTTTGATTGATTTCAACTTTTCTTTGAATATTTAAAACATCTCTCTGTTTTGGGGGAATGTATTTGAATTTTGAAACAAATACATTAATTTCATTGTCCAGATTTTCAAGAAGCTTGTAGGTGGCTTTTCGGGAGTTGGTGATGTAAATAAGCAAATCTTGTTTTAGTCGTCGTATATTTTGTTTTAAATTGGTGATATTGGGATTATTATCGGTATTAGAACCATATTGATCGTTTAGTTTGAGCTGCAATTGATAAAGTTCTGTAACAGCACTTGGTAAAAAGCCCTGCTTTTCTAATATAAATACATTCGGTGGTAAGAATTGAGGGTCTTTATCTTCAATAATATATTTCTCCAAATCATTTAAAGATTCTATTTGCATTTTTAATTGATTCTTCTGGCTTTCATAATCGGTTAATTTATCTAAGTACGTTTTCTCTTCCCAATCCAAATCTAAAATATTATGAACATTTTTATAGTACTGCATAGAATCTTCCACTCCTTTGAGTGTTGTGGCTATCTCATTTAATTGCTTATCAATATACTGTAATGTTTTCTCATTCAGTTCTAATCGTGTTTTTAAGGTGCTTCTAATATACACATTGTTCAAGGTGTCTAAAATAACCATCGCTCTTTCTGGGATAACGTCTTCAACAGAAATTTTCAAGACATTTGTATAGTCCGGATTTTCAACAGTTAATGTTTGAATGTATTTATTGATTAAGAATTCTTTTGAATGAAAAACAATCTCATAGTTAATTGAAGATAACGATAAAGCCGTTTGCATACTCAAATTAGAGTTACGGAGAACAAGTATATTAAAATCTGTATCAATCAGTTCTTTATCAAACTGTCCTTTTTTGATAATGGCCTGATTGTCTTTATGAATAGTCATTTCAAAGGAAGTATAATTGAGAATTTTAAATTGGATGGGCATTTCATAAAATGCCGGATTGATGTTATTTACTTTTATTTCAAAAGGCATTCCGGAAAATTGCTCTGTTGTTCTAACTTTACCAACAATAAAATATGACACTTGCAGTACATCTTTTAATTTATCAATAGTTTCTTCCATAATATCATACGATTTAATCACGCGTATTTGATTAGAGTTATCAATATAGGCAGAATACGTAGAAGAGTACATATTTTCATCAGAAATTAAACTTTTATCGTAGTAGTCCTTGATGTTTATTAATATCTGGGTAGAGGCCTGATAAATGTTCGTTAATTTGTATGTGTAGAAATAGCCAGCGATATAAGCCAGAATTAAAGTTATAATTGGAATATACCAATTTTGCCGAATAATACGTACAATGGCTTGAATATCTTTTTCGCTTATTATGCCTGCTCTATTGTTTTCCATGCTACGCGTTTAGATCTTAGCTAAGGTAGTTGTTTTATTGGGTAAATAATTTGTTACTACTTTTTGTAATAAAACATTTTGAGGATAGAGATAAGATGGGATATTTATTTTCTGAGCCGATTCGATGTGTGTTAAAGTATCGTCAAAGTAAATTGTTGAGTTAATATCTAATTTGTTTTCTGTTATTACTTTTTTAAACAGTTTATGGTCAGGTTTTCTTAATCCTATTCTGCATGAATAATAAACTTTGTCAAATAATGATTCTAGAGTATCTATTCTATGATGTTTCAGAAGCATCTCTTCAAAGCATTGAATGTGTGTTTCACAAGTATTGCTCAATAAAATTAGTTGATAATCTTTTCGGATTTTTTCTAAGTATTGAATGTTTTCTTTGGGTATAGGTAATAGCATAGCGTTCCATGCTTCTTTTAGATAGTACAATTCTTTTTCAAAATTCAACAGGTCGCTTAATTCTTCAAAAAATTCTTTTTCAGTAATTTTTCCTAATTCAAATTTTTGGATAATCTGATGCGGATAGCCAAATTTCATCCATTCCTGAATATCTTTTTTTGTATATTCTAAAAATTTTTGCCGTGTTGCTTCAATATCAAGTGGCAGAATAACACCGCCAAGGTCAAAGATGATTGTGGGTTTCATAAGTTAGGCAAATAAAGGATATTTCATCATCATTTGATTGACTTTCTTTTTAATTTTAGAAAGTGCTGTTGGGTTGTTTTTATTTTTTATGGTTTCGTCTATTAATTCTACAATTTTAATGCATTCTTTTTCTTTTAATCCTCTTGTTGTAATGGCCGCTGTACCAATACGAATGCCTGAAGTAATGAAGGGTGATTTATCATCAAAAGGTACCATGTTTTTATTTACTGTAATATCCACTTCTCCGAGCAATTTTTCGGCTTCTTTTCCGGTAATGTTTTTATTTCTTAAATCTATCAGCATTAAATGATTATCCGTACCACCAGAAATAATGTGATACTCTCTATCCATAAATGCTTTTGCCATGGCTTTGGCGTTTTTTGCAACCTGAACAATATAATACAAATAATCATCTGTCAAAGCTTCTCCAAAAGCAACGGCTTTTGCAGCAATAATGTGTTCCAGCGGTCCTCCCTGAATGCCCGGAAAAACAGCACTGTCTAATACAGCACTCATCATCTTAATTTCTCCTTTCGGTGTTTTTTCACCAAACGGATTAGGAAAATCTTTCTTCATCATAATCATTCCGCCTCTTGGCCCCCGTAAAGTTTTATGAGTAGTAGTTGTAACAATATGACAATGAACTAAGGCATCGTTTAATATCCCTTTTGCAATAAGCCCGGAGGGGTGAGAAATATCTGCTAATACAATCGCACCTACCTGATCAGCGGCTGCTCTGACTTTGGCATAGTCCCAATCTCTTGAATACGCAGAAGCGCCTACAATAACCATGTTGGGCTTTTCTTCAAGAATTTGATGATAGAGCTTATCAAAATCTATAAGTCCGGTTTCTTTTTCAACATTATAAAAAATAGCATGGTAGAGTTTACCAGAATAATTGACAGGAGACCCGTGCGTAAGATGTCCGCCGTGAGAGAGATTGAGTCCTAAAATTTTATCCCCCGGTTTTAAGCAAGCATACATAACAGCCGCATTGGCTTGTGCGCCGGAGTGTGGCTGTACATTAACCCATTCTGCACCAAATAATTCTTTGGCTCTGTCTATAGCCAATTGTTCTACTTTATCTACTACTTCACACCCACCATAATATCTTCTACCAGGATAACCTTCAGCATATTTATTAGTAAGCACACTTCCCATGGCTTTCAACACTTGTGGACTTACATAATTTTCACTGGCAATAAGTTCTATGCCTCTTAATTGTCTTTCTTCTTCTTCTTTAATCAGTTTAAATATTTGAGTTTCTTTTTTCATGTTGGTGCAATTTATTTTTATCCCACAAATATAGAACAAATAATACGAATCCAATAAGTGGAGATTGAGCAATACCCATTAGTCCTCTGCTCAACAAGTATTCATCACCATTGAGTTTTTGTTGAAAATAATAAGCATAAAGCATAGAAAATACGCTTAATGAAAATAATACCAGATAGCTTAAGGTAAGCATACGAATATAAAATCTGCTTGCCCTAAATTGTTTTAGAAAAAGCCAGTTGAAAAAATAAAAAAAAACCACAAAAATTATAGTAAGCGGATACTTTAAGTAATACAATGTTGTATGAGAAAACTGTGTTAACCATGCAAAACCAAATGGGATTGGAATGGGAGTAGATTTGTAGTATTTATAATAAATAATATTATTGAGATTTACAAAAATATATTCTCTTATTAAGCCCGCAACAGCAAAGAAAATTAAAAACATTAAAAGTTTTAGCAACAAACTTTTCATTATTTAAGATATTTATTCACCATCTATTTTTTTAATCAAGGTGTTCATGAATATGCTTCTAATGTTACTCAAATTAAGGTATTAATTTTTTTAATTGTAACATTTTACGCATATTTATTCACCATCTATTTTTTTAATCAAGGTGTTCATGAATATGCTTCTAATGTTACTCAAATTAAGGTATTAATTTTTTTAATTGTAACATTTTACGCATATTTATTCACCCACCAAATCCACAAAAGAAATATATAGCTATATACAAGGAATGTAAATGTGTACGTATGATTAAACTCTAACCATTCTGGTGCAGAATAAGTAATAACCGCCAATGCCGCTACTCTAAATACATTTAAAATATGAATTGTCAAAATACCAAAAGGAACAAACCACCATTTGTCTCTTTGCCTGCCCGGGAAAGCAAGAATAAACACAGAAAAAATTATGAATAATGAAAGAGCATCACAGGCCTTCCCCACCCAAACCCCAACAGACCCATGAATGCCAATAACCTGAAAATCATTAAGATCTGTTGTTTTGAATGTCTTAAAATCCATTCGTTTGAGCATTTCATCAGCATTATTAATAATGATACGAATCATATATTCATCTAACAAAGTATACTTCTTCAATAAAAACTCATAAAGAACATATAAAAAAAAGTAAACCACGGCGGACTTAAAAACAAACTTAACTCTTGGATCAGAAAAATTTATTTTTGAAATCTGATTATTCTGAATATCCGGTCTGTCCTTTATCTCTTCTGGACTTGAATTTATCATAGGATTTTTTTACACCATATAGAGCACCTGCTGCAATCAATAAACTTACTCCACCATCAATTGGAATACAAGGTGGCGGCCAACATCCGGGCGGGGGCGGCGGTGGTGGTGGCGCTGCACCAAAAAACACAGACATTGCACACAAAAAAAACACCCCAAAAAATAAGTATTTGTTTCTTTTATTAAACATCATAAATTATTTTGTTGCAAAGATAAGGAAAAATATTTAATAAAAAAAACTTTATGCTGCAAAAACTTGTTATGGAGAAGGTTTATGAATAACCAAAATTTTTTCATTAGGTTTGTCCCAAAAACACAAATAATGTCGCACTTTTATCCATTAAAAGTAAAAAATATTGAAAAAGTTTCAAAAGATGCGGTTGCCATTAGTTTTGATGTGCCCTTGCAATACGTTTCTCAATTTCGCTTCAAGCAAGGACAATTTATCACATTGAAAATTAATATCAATGGAGAAAATGTGATGCGCTCTTACAGCATTTGCACCAGCCCGTATTACGAAAAGGAATTAAAAGTAGCCGTTAAAGAAGTGCCCAATGGTAAAATGTCCACTTATATCAATCGTCAACTTAAAGTGGGAGAAACAATAGAAGTAATGCCACCATCCGGAAAGTTTTACACAGAACTTAATTCTTCACATGCCAAAAAATATATTTTATGGGCAGGAGGGAGTGGTATTACCCCTATGATGAGTATTTTGAAAAGTATTTTGTTTATAGAAAAACAAAGCCAGATAATTTTATTTTATGCTAATCGAGAACCCGACAATGTAATATTTAAAAATGAAATTGATACACTAACCCAATCTCATCCCCATCTCAAAACTATATACATTTTTGATAATCCGCCAGCCAATTATCCAGCAGAACAATCTGGATTATTGAATGAAGAGAAAATTCAAACATTATTAAGTAAACAGGCGGGATTCAATGCAGATGAACATTTTATTTGTGGACCCACGCCAATGATGCAACTCATTGAAAGCACGCTTAAAAAATTAAATGTGCCCAATGAAAAAATACACATTGAATACTTTACTGCAATTGAAGCTGCTCATGATACGAATGAATCAAGAGAAAATATAGAATCAGAAGTAACGGTTATTTTATATGGAATTGAAACCACATTCAAATTAAACTCTAATGGTATTAATGTTTTAGATGCGGCTATTCAAAATGGTGTGGACGCACCTTTTAGTTGCAAAGGCGGCGTGTGTAGTACCTGCAGAGCAAAAATAATAGAAGGAAAAGCTAGAATGACGGTGAACTATGCATTGACAGAGCAAGAAGTTGCCGATGGTTATATATTAACTTGTCAGGCACACCCTGAAAGCGAACGGCTTATTATAGATTATGATGCGTTGTAAAATACTATGAAATTACATACTGATAAAATAACCAAGAAGTATAGAAACCGTGTTGTCGCTAATGAAGTATGTATTGAAGTGCAGCAAGGAGAAATTGTCGGATTATTAGGCCCCAATGGTGCTGGTAAAACAACTTCTTTTTATATGATTGTAGGAATGATTCGGCCGAATAGTGGAAGAATTTTTTTGGATGATTTAGATATTACCCCTTTGCCAATGTACAAAAGAGCCCAATTAGGCCTTGCTTACCTGCCGCAGGAAGCATCAGTATTTCGAAAATTATCGGTAGAAGATAATATTCTCGCCATTCTTGAAATGACCAATTTATCAAAAGAAGAGCAAAAGCAACGATTGGAAGAATTGTTGAGCGAATTTAATTTACACCATGTCCGAAAAAATTTAGGGGATCAGTTATCTGGCGGAGAAAGAAGAAGAACAGAAATTGCAAGAGCATTAGCTACAAAACCCAAATTTATTTTGTTAGACGAGCCCTTTGCAGGCGTGGATCCTATTGCGGTAGAAGATATTCAATCTGTAGTAAAAAAATTAAAAGAAAAAAACATTGGTGTGTTGATTACCGACCATAATGTGCATGAAACTTTGAGTATTACAGACAGAGCGTACTTACTGTATTCTGGAAAAGTCATAAAATCAGGCACCGCCGAAGATTTAGCTAATGATGAAATGGTAAGAAAGGTGTATTTGGGACAAAATTTTGAGTTGAGAAGATAAACGTATTACTTTTTCTTAAAAATCTCAATTTTATACATAATGGGCGATTGTGGTGGTATTTTGGAGAAATCCCCTAATAATCCATGTGCTAAATGAGATGGTATTAATAGGTATGCTTTGTCGCCATAATGAAGGTAGGGCATTACTTTGTGAATGCCGCTTTCTAAGTGCTCTGCACCAACAATAAATGTTTTAGGTTTTCCTTCATCGGTGTAGCATATTGTGCCATCTAATAAGGATACGGTGTAATTCATTGTTACTTCATCACCGTCGTTGATTTTACTTTGTTTTTTTAAAGAATCATACACATAATAGCGTACGCCAAAATTCGTTTTGACAAAAGGCATTTGATGGGTTTTTTCAAAATAATCCATTTCGTCAATTTCTTTTTGTATCACCCGTTGATTAGCGTATTCAAATTGTCGTTTTAATTTTTCTTTATCCATTTTAAGGCGTGGTTCGGGATTACCTTCCTGCGTGCATTGCATACAAATCATACTCACACTTGAAATTATTATAAACCATTTTTTTGTCATCGTTTTATGAATTTCAGATTTCTTTTGAAACCTTTGAATTTTGTGCGTTTGATGGGTGAAAATTTAAATAAAACTTTGAAGTGTTCTTCTGTTAATTGTTCCCAATCTTCTTGAGAAAAGTTGAGAATTTCTTTGTATGGCGATAATTCCTGATGTTGATGTGGCTGGGCAAAGCGGTTCCACGGGCAAACGTCCATACACACATCGCATCCAAAAATCCAATTATCCATTTTACCTTTGAACTCTGTTGGTATTAGTTCGTCTTTTAATTCTATGGTGAGATAAGAAATGCATTTTGAAGCATCTACTACATAAGGTTGAACAATCGCATTCGTAGGGCAGGCATCTATGCATTTGGTACAAGTACCACAGTAATCTTTAATTTCATTGTCAGGATTTAATTCTAAATCGGTTACTAATTCCGCCATAAAATAGTAAGATCCTTTTTGTTTTACAATGAGATTAGAATGTTTTCCTATCCAACCTAATCCACTTTTTTTAGCCCATGTTTTTTCTAATATCGGGGCGCTATCCACGCAGGCACGGGCATTGAAATCACCAATTTGTTTTTTTAATTCGTTGTAAAATTCAAATAATTTTTCTTTCAATATTAAATGATAATCTTTACCATAAGCATATTTGGAAATCTTTGGAGAATGCGGATTTTGTTGTTGTGCCGGAAAAAAATTATATAAAACTACAATGACCGATTGGGCATTAGGGAGTAATAATGCGGGGTTAATACGAATATCAAAATATTTTTCCATGTAATACATCTGTCCATGAAATCCTTTTTTCAGCCAGAGTTCTAATTTTTTGGCTTCTTGAAACAATGGTTCTGCTTTTGCAATGCCGCAAGCATCAAAGCCCATCTTTTGAGCAGTTTGTTTTACAATTTGGGAATGTTTGACAGAAAACAACATGGGCGGGATTAATCTTTCAGTTGATTCAAGACAATTCTTATGCACGTGCCTTTGTCTGTTTCGCTATGATGCACAAAAATTTTTCCTTTGTGATATTCTTCAATAATTCTTTTGCTTAATGAAAGACCTAATCCCCAGCCACGTTGTTTGGTGGTAAAACCGGGCTTGAAAATTGTTTTGTATAAATGTTTAGGAATACCTTTACCTGTATCTATAACATCAATAAAAAGTTGTGAGGTGTTTAATAATCCTGTTTTAATAATTATAGTACCTTTTCCGTTCATAGCATCCACGGCGTTTTTAATAAGATTTTCCAATACCCATTCTAATAATGTTTTAGATAAGCGTGCCGTTAATTCCTGACTATATGGAATAAATTGGATTTTAATGTTTTTAGATATTCGGGATTGTAAATAAGAGAGAATATTTTCAATAATGGGATGGATATTTTGTAGTTTGAGTTCTGGCTGTGAACCAATTTTTGAAAAGCGTTCGGAGATGATGTTTAATCGTTCAATATCTTTTTCGATTTCCGGAAGGACTGAATTATCAGGAATTTCGGACTTTAATACTTCCAGCCATGCTTTTAATGCTGAAATAGGTGTGCCTAATTGATGTGCAGTTTCTTTACTTAATCCGATCCATATCAAATCTTGTTCGGTTTTTCTTGCCCAACTGAATAAAACATAAGCAAATAATACAAAAGCAGAAATGATAATCCATTGAATATATGGATAATACCGAAGTTTGGTGATGATAGGAGATTCGGCATAGTAAATATATCCTTTTTGATTATTTCCAATATCAATTTCAACAGGAGGATTTTGTTTAGACAGAATTTGAATGTGTTGTTGTAATTTTTCAAAAGAATGAAGTTGAGTGGTGTCGATATTTCCTGCAGCAATTATTTTGTCTTTGGTGGTATTAACATAGATTACCGGTACATTCAGCGAATTAGTAACGATGTCGTTGATGAAGGAATGCACAATGCTGTCAAATACCAGATGAATATTTTCTAGCAAGCGGCTATCTTTGTAATATAAAAAATTGTTTTTGTTACCATATACTTTTATAATGAGTGGTTCGGCATTTTTTTTCATAAGTTGTAAGATGCTATCGGCTTGATGTTTGTTTTGCATATAAGCGGAGTCAATGTTTCTATAAGTAGAGATGTTTCCTTTGTCATCTGTCAGGATAACTGGAACGGTCGTGTTATTTTTCAAAACATCTAAAATAAAAGGAATGTCTTCGGGAGCGGCTTTGATGAGTTGTTGAGTGGCTTTGGCATAGAGTTCGGCTTTTTTTCTTTCTTCCTCTTTCAATGCTTCAAAAAGTTCAGAAGTAATTTTAACCAGTCGTGCTCTTTTTTGCACGGCCTTTGCCCAGAGTTGGATTTTGTTACGCTCTTCGTTGGAGATGTTTTTTACAAGTTGATTGGTAAAATATAAAGAAATGCTCATGATAATAACAGCAGCAATGGCTAAAATCCATTTGAATGTTTGTTTTTGTGTATAATGTTGTGGCATTATTTAATGTTCAGTTGATTGAGTTTTTGTTGGTATTGACGGGCGTAGTTTAAGTGTTGTTGAAAGGTTTCAGAATAATTGGAATACCCATTCAATTCTGGTTTTGCACAAAAGTAAAGATAATTATGAGATTCAAAATTAAGTACCGCATCTAATGCCTGCACACTCACAGCGCCTAATGTGGTGGGTGGAAGACCTTTAAACTTGTAAGTGTTGTACGGCGAATTGTTTTCTTTGTCAGCATTGTAGACACGATTGGCATCCATTTTATGATGAAGATATTTGAGCGTAGGATCGGCTTGCAAGGGCATGTTTTTCTTTAAGCGATTGAGATATACGCCTGCAATTTTTCGTTGTTCGGAATAGATAAAACTTTCGTGCTGCACAATAGAAGCCAGAATCATCGCTTCTTTTTGAGAAAGGGTCGTTTGTTTGAGTAGTTGTATTCGTTGGTTGTTCCACACTTTTTGATAATAATTGAATATGCTGTCTAAAATAAAACGAGCAGGAATTGCCCAATTGACTTTGTAGGATTTAATAAATAAATAATTTAGCCACTCATTGTCTTTGATGGACGGGTATTCGTGGAGGGCGTGAATAATATCCTGCTTTTGAATCATTAATTTATTATCAAGAGCATTAATGAAATCATCTAAATAAAAAATTTTTGCATGGATGTTGATGGTTATTTTTTCATCTTGTTGATTTTTGAAAAGGCGAATAATTGCAGGTAAAGTCATCGTTCTGGTAATGCGGTATTTACCGGCTTTTAAATTTTTCAAATGCATTTGTTTTGCTAATAAATGAAAGGCAAACTTATGCGAGATAATTTTTTTAGATTCTAAGGTGTCAGCCAATTGTTGGATATTCATAGATGGATAAACATATACATATATGTATTTTTGTATATTCGGTTTGGAGGTATAGATTTTATAAACATAAAAAGCAATGATGCCAAGAAGAATAAATATTATCAGAAAAAAGTAGTGAGATATAGAAGAAGATTTTGCCATTTTTTACAGAGTATTTAATAATTGTTTGACTTGAAAATTATCGGGATTGATTTTTAAAATCTGTTGGGCGGTTTTTTGAGCATTGAGTTTATCATTAGTTTGTAAATAATAATTTAATATGTTCAGTAAAAGCATTTCATTATCAGGATCAAAGCGTAAGCCCATTTTAAGGTAATAGTAGGCGCTGTCCGTTTGATGTAATTGTAATTTCATAAACCCAAGATTAGAATATGCTTGTACAAACATTGGATTTTCTTTGAGTATCCAAAGCCAGTTTTTGTAGGCCTTATTGGCTTGATTGTTTTGCATTTGAGCAACGGCTAATTTATTGCGAAATTCTAAAATATAAGGGGCTAAATTCACAGCATTCGAATAAAAGAGTTCTGCATTTTTTGTTTTTCCAAGTAGATATTCTGCTTCGCCCAAGCGATAGGAGGTCCATGCATCGGTATTATTCCGATCTTTTTTTGATAAAGTGGCAAGGAGATTTTGTAAGCCAAGTGTTTGAATAATTAGGTCTATTTTATTGTATTGTTTTTGCAGAAACAATAAATGTATATATGTATGTAGATATTTTTGTATGTCTGCAGAAGATTGTATGTTCAAAATTTTCTCGGCGCTATCCAGATAGTAGGGGAATGGATCAAATTTTTCAAATTGATAAAGGTATGCTTTGGCTTTTGTTTCAAGGGAAGGGTGAGAATCATTGATACAAACAAGCCCTAAAAACTGGTGAGTATGAGTAGTTTTAGAATTTTGTTTTTCAGGAATGCGAATATAATGATCGTGGATGGTGACGTGTGGAATGTCTTTTGAACCAGAAACCGGCATGTGGCAGGTAATACAATTCATTTGCTTGAAATCGTTGTGTTTTTTAGCATTTAAGAATGTTTTAGATGAACAGGTTTTTGAACTTAGTCCATTAGCATTATGGCAGGAGTTACAAGTGTTTATAAACTTTTCTTGTTGAGTTTGTTTGACAGAGATATGTGGATTATGACAAGTAACGCAGGTTAAGGCGTTTTGATAGGGTTTTAGCGCATTGTTCGATTTATTTTTTTTTAGGGATTGAATAAAACACTGACTTTGTTTTAATCTATCGGCGTGCGAGGCCATGATGAAATTATCTTTTGAATCGGTGTAGCGTGGCAAGAATACTTGAATGAAATCACTAAGTTTCATGCCGGGTTTGAAATCATAAAAGCTAGCGTTATTCACCAAAACTGCATTCCCTTGCAGATGACAGCGCATGCAAATATCAAATTGCCGGTCAATCGGAAGTTTGGCAGGATTGACGATGGAATAATCAATATGTTTTGAGGTGTCTGTTATTTCTCCACGTTTGATTTTATTGACATGAATACTGCCGGGACCATGGCATCGTTCGCAATCAATGCCGGTTGGGATAGAGGTGTATTTGTTTTCAGAGCCCCAAACTATTTGAGGATAGCCGTTGTGACAAGTGATGCATTCTAAACCAATTTTTCTTGAAAAGCGGGTGTTGTTGCCGTTTTCAAAGCCCGGCGGAAAATCCCATATTTTCTTTTGAGTATAAAAGGTCATAGGTGCTTGAAAGAGATAGCCATTGAGGTTGTATATGTGTGAATTGGTGTGATGTCCAGAGCCCACGATGTAATCAATTTTTTTCAGCATCATGAAAATGGTGTCTTTTTTATCTAAACGAAATTCTTTAATGTAAATAGTGTCTTGGATAAGCAATGCCTGATAGTGTAAATCCTTGAATTTATCATATAATGACGAGTGATTAAATATCGCAGACGAATTGTTTTGAATGGCGTATCGCCATGATTTTCCCATACCTGTATGAATGAAGTGATTGTAAATATCCTGATGACAGAGCATGCAAGTTTGTTTGCCAACATATTGAGCGCTGTCGGAATGATTGAGGTAATTTGTGATAGTGGAGTGTTCTGAATTTTCAACTACAGAAACAGGATGGTTGTTTTCAAGATTACAAGAGAAAAAAAAGAGTATTAAAATGTTCAGAAAAATGCGGCAAAACACAAGGGTACTTTTAGGGAATAAAAATACAGAAAAACATTGTGTTTTGGTTGTAGTGTATTCATGAATTATTTTTTGTATTATTGCCAAAATTTGAGTTTATGAAAACATTTGAATGTAAAAGAGTATTGGTTTCAACTGATTTTTCTGAAACGTCGTTAAAAGCAGTTCATCAGGCAGCCTTTCTTGCTCAAAAAACGGATGCTATACTACATCTTTTGCATGTTGTAGATAAACATTATGAATCCTTTAGTATAATAGATCCATTGATTTTTAGCCAATCGTTTTATGATAAATTTTTGGAGAAAGCCACAGAGAAGTTAAGTCAACTTTCAGAGCGATTTTCAAAAGAATATGGCATAAAAATATACACACATGTTACAGTGGGTTCTATTTCTGAAGAAATTTTAGAGGCCTCCAAGTCCTTGCACATTGATGTGGTTGTGATGGGAACGCACGGGTATAAGCCATTAGAGAGTTTGATAATAGGAAGTAATGCTTACAGAGTATTGCATAAATCCAAAAAGCCCGTTTTAGTATTAAGTGAGGAAGCAGAAAAATCTCTATTTTCAAAAATACTCATGCCCATTAATACGAGTGTAGTGAGCCGGTATAAAGTAGATTATACTTTTTCTATGGCCAAAAAGTTGGGAGCAGAGGTGAGTGCTTTGATGATTATTGGAGAAAACGAACAAGATGAATTAGGTAAAATGAAAGTTATATTAAAGCAAATTGAAAAAGAAGCAGAAAGATACGGTGTAAATATGGAGGGTTTTATTAAAGATCATGTTCAAAATGGAGTTAGAAGTATTATTGACTTTGCCAAAGAAAATAAAAATGATTTAATCGTATTGATGGATGAAGGAGATGCCCAAGAAACCGGTGTGTTCTTTAGCATAATGTCTCAACAAATTATTCATCATGCGCCGGTACCTGTTCTCTCAATATATCCTGAACATATTGGTGTAGATCCTTCTTCTGTACTTTCTGGAGCAGCGGGGATTTAATTAGCGATTTCTATACTCGTATCTATCATTTTTTTTAATATATTTACCAAAATTTTAATTATGCGATTTTGGAAATATTTTGTGTTGTTTTTTACTGGAACATATTTGTACGCACAGGATTTTTTGTATTATGGCTTAAATAATTATGGTGGTGTTATGCCGGTATTCCAAAATCCTGCTAATATAGCGGACAGTCGCAGCCGGTGGGATTTGATTTTACTTGGAAATCATACAGATTTTGGCAATAATTATATTGGTCTGAAGCCATCGGCAATTAAAGGGTATGGCTGGTTTGATTTTAAGAATCCTAATTTTTCGGATACGGCATTTAAGCATAAATATATTGTGCGCATGCAGAATGGCTTTCAAAAAGAAGCAATGTTGAATTTTCGCTTGTTGCTTCCTTCTTTTATGATAAATCTTAATGAACAGCATTCTATTGGATTTACTTGGAGTATAAGGAGTTTATTAAATGTGTATAATGTGAATCAACAATTAGCGGATTTATTGTATTCTGATATTCGGGATAGTAGTTTGTTTTCAGGGGATAAAAATTATCGTTTTTCACTGGCATTGAACACCTTTGCAGAATACAGCGGCACGTATGCAAGAGTGTTGTATAAAAAAGATAAACATTTTTTGAAAGCGGGAATCAGTTTGAAATTATTGCAAGGGCTGGGCTCTATTTATGCGTATGCCGATCCCTTACATTATCAGTTTACAACAGATTCTACGGTTAACTTATACAATTCTCAAATTGGCTACGGGCATTCGGATAATTTTGATTTTTCTGCGGATTGGATAAGAAAGTATTCTTTTAGTTCTTTGCCGGGATTGGGTATAGATCTTGGTTTTGTTTATGAATTTCGCCCGAAATACTGGAAATATCAATTTCAATCTACCGATGGAAAGACAATAGAGCGCAGAGATAAAAATAAATACTTGTATAAACTTTCTGCATCGGTGATAGATATTGGTCATTTAACGTATAGAAAGAGTGCGAATAGCGCTGACTTTATTGCGAATACGAGCGGATGGAAGTTTAGAGATATTCAATACAATCAATATCCGATTGCGGCCATTGATGATACAATCAAGCATCGCTTTACATTAATTAATACCTCCAACAAATATAAGATGTATTTACCTACTAGTTTTTTAATACAAAATGATATTAATATCTGGAAAGATTTTTATTTCAATTACTCTGCATCCTTTGATTTAAGAAAAAAGATATTTAATTCGAATAGTCGCTATAATTCTCATCATTTCAGTTTGCGTTATGAACGGCCACACTTGAGTGCGGCGGTTAGTTTGAATTACAATGATTTTATGAATACGGTGAATCAGCCATGGAGTGTGGGAGCGTTATTTCATTTGTGGTTTTTGAGTGTGGGGACTACTAACCTGAATAATTTTTTGTATAAAAGAGATATTTACGGAATGAACTTTTTTGTTTTAATAAAAACCACACCACATCTCTTTAAACGCCCGGAAGACAAAGATAAAGACGGGATGCCGGACCTGGGAGATGTTTGTCCAACCATTGCCGGTTCAATTAAAACAAAAGGTTGTCCGGATTCTGATAAAGACGGCGTTCCGGATATACAGGATAAATGCCCGGATAAAGCAGGACTGATTGTATACGAAGGATGTCCGGATACAGATATGGATAGTATTCCGGATAATATAGACGAATGTCCTACGTCAGCAGGAAATAAATTAACCAATGGCTGCCCGGATGCAGATAAAGATGGTGTGGCCGATAAAAATGATGAATGCCCTAATAAAGCAGGCATTATTAAATGTAAGGGTTGTCCTTACTTAGATTTTGAAGGTATTGTGTTGAATACTTACAATGTCAATGATATTACGACGGATAACATTAAAGTTTATTTGTTAGATACCTTATTAAATAAATTAGATAGCACCTATTTGGATGGAAAAGGTAAGTTTACATTTAATTGTGTGCAAGGTAAATATAATACGGTATTGGTCATGTTAGATAACAATGATACGCGCGTAACAAGTAAAGCAAAATTTTATTTAAAGGATCCTGAAAACAATGAGATTAAGAGAATTACCAAGCATTTTGGAAATTATAATTATGTGTTTGGGGAATTGCCCTTATCAAAATACGAATGGTATGATTTAAAAGGTGATGGAAATCTTACCATTGGCGGTATATTGGTAAATGCAGAGAATAATCAACCTATTGCGAATAAAAAGATTTACATTAAAAATGAGAAAGGCGATATTATGGACTCTACCACTACAAACTCATTAGGATCGTTTGCGTTTAAATATCTGGAGTATGATCAAAAATACATGGTCTTTTTTGGAGAGAATGATCCTACACTTAGTCCTAACATGAAGATTTTACTGACAAACAAACAAGGCAAAGTGCTCAAGACCATTGCTTACAATCCCTATTTAAAGCGATTTGATTTTGAACTGCTGACGTATGATAAAACAACATTGAAAGAGTTTGAAGTAGATGATCTTTCTTTAAATTTTAGTATGAATGCTCTGCTTACAGACATTAAAAAGAATCCACTTGAGAATGTGAAAATCTATGTGTTTTCTGCACCACATAAAGATAGTTTGGTTCAAACTATTGTTACCGATGATATGGGCTATTTTAAGTTAACGAATATGAAATTTATGAAAGGAGCGTTCTTTTTAGTAGACGAAAAAGATCCAAAAGTTACGGGCTTGTTTGTAGTGTTGATTTTGGATAAACAAGGCAGAGTAATAAAAAAATTATTAAGAAATAAAGATGGTGCATTTAAAATTGATTTGTTGGACTTAGAAAAAACTACATTAGCAGAGCATCACATTGATGATCCGTGGTTAAATGCCTTAAACTTGAAAAAGAAAAACCTGACGGTGATAGAAAACATCATTTACCCAAGCAACGAATACAAAGTCACCAAAGATGGTGAAAGGATATTGGCAAAAGTAGCACAGGTATTGAAGGAAAATCCCAAACTGATGGTAGAAATTGGTTCGCATACGGACTCCAGAGCCAACGATGCATATAATTTGAAATTGTCACAAAAACGTGCTCAATATGTGGTGGATTATTTGGTAAAACAAGGAATAGATAAAAGCCGATTAAAAGCAGTTGGATATGGTGAGAGTAAAATTCTTAATCATTGTAAAAATGGCGTAAAATGTAGCGATGCCGAACATGCGGTGAATAGAAGAACGGAGTTTAGATTGAAAGAAATGGAGTAATTA